>JAUWGZ010000001.1 GCA_030606165.1 Dehalococcoidia bacterium | reverse complement strand
CTAGTTGAGCTGGGAATGGTCAAGGATATAGTTTTGAAGGACGATGAGGTCACGCTTACGCCCACGCTCCCTTTCTTAGCTATTCCGGTCTCCATCAAGGACTATCTCGTAAACAGCCTGCACCAAACAGTAATGAAACTGGGTGCGAAAGTCCAAATCAGGGTAGCGGAGATGAATCAGGAGGAGCGTCTGGCTTTCTTGGCTATGGAGCAAGAGAGCTGGAAAGGTTTAGCATAAATAACAATAAATTAAGGAGGTCAATAAATGGCTTACAAAATTACCGATGAGTGCATCAGTTGTGGTGCCTGTGAACCAGAGTGCCGGAATGAAGCAATCTCAGAGGGGGAGGAGATTTGTGTAATCGACCCCGACAAATGTACTGAGTGTGTGGGCAACTTCGAATCACCCAAGTGTGCTGAAGTGTGCCCGGTAGATGCCGCTGTGCTTGATCCAGAGCATGTAGAAAGTCGAGACGAACTGCTTGCTAAGTGGCACAGGTTGCATCCAGGCGCGACTCCAGCATCTACCTAAACTACGGGGAAAGAGGGCCAATGGCAAAATATGAAGTAATCATCATCGGAGGCGGTCCTGCCGGGCTTACTGCCGGTCTCTATACCTCGCGGGCAGGCCTCAAGAGCCTGTTGGTCGAACGGGGCGTATTTGGAGGTCAAATAGTGAATGCTGCCCTGGTGGAGAACTACCCTGGTTTTCCCCAAGGCATCTCGGGCTTAGAGCTGGGTTCGCTCATGTACCAACAAGCCACCAAATATGGCCTAGAGATTGTAACTGCTGAGGTTACAGGCATTGCCCAAGAACAACCTTATAGCGTCTCGACCACCGAGGGAAGCTTTGAAGCTGCAGCTATAATCATTGCTGCTGGTTCGGAATATCGCAAGCTGGAAGTTCTTGGTGAGGAAAGGCTCTCAGGTCACGGCGTTTCTTACTGCGCCACCTGTGATGGCTTCCTCTTTCGCGACCGGGAGGTAGCAGTGGTTGGGGGAGGTGACACTGCTATCACTGATGCCTTGGAGTTGACTCGCCATGTCAGTAAAGTCTATGTAATACATCGGCGAGACCAGCTCAGGGCAGCAAAAGTGCTTCGAGAGCGGGCATTTGCCCAGCCCAAGCTGGAGTTCATTTGGACCACTGTGGTAGAAGAAATCCTGGGAGAGAAATTGCTAAGCGGGCTCGAACTACGCAATGTTAAAACAGGGCAGCACTCCATTTTGGAGGTTGCTGGTGTCTTTGTTGCCGTAGGGCTCATGCCCAATAGCCAGAGCTTTTTCAAAATTGTAGACCTTGATGATGCTGGATATATCATCACTGATGAGACGATGGCTACCTCGGCTCCCGGCGTCTTCGCTGCCGGAGACATACGCAGGAACTCACCTCGCCAGGTCTCCGCTGCTGTTGGAGATGGCGTCACTGCTGCCATGTCCGCTTTTAAGTATATTCAAGAAGTTGGAAATGGAACTAGAATCACGAGCCCTTGAAATGTTGCAACAGATAGGGATTAGGAGAAGACAAACTGTACTGGATTTTGGCTGTGGCTCGGGAACATATACTATTGCGGTTGCCAAAATAGTCGATGCACAAGGAAGAGTGTACGCCTTGGATAAGGATAATGAAGCTCTGGATGAACTGATGCAAAAAGCGGAGTCAGCGGGTTTGAAAAATATAAAAAGAATGGAGACATCGGGGAAACTAGAAATCGACTTAGCTGATGAGTCTGTAGATGTGGTTCTCCTGTTCGATGTCTTTCATTCTTTTTATTTCCCGCAGGCAGAGGATAGAAGAAGACTGCTGGGTGAGATTTACAGAATCATGAAACCCGCCGCCTTTATCTCTATTTCAGTCTGGCCAAACCTGATAAAGCCAGGGGCTGAGGATGAGATAAAAAATGCAGACTTTCGCTTGGAAAAGGAGATTTCCCAGACGCTTAATCATGATGCCAAGAATCTTGAAAAGCGCAGCATTCTAAAGTTCAGGAAAGCGCGATATGTCCGTACTATAGTTACAGCTTAATGATCAATCAGAAGGAGGTAGCATGAGTAAAATAATAGACATCACGGATCGAAATTTTGAGGAGGAGGTCCTGAATTCAGACCTTCCTACAGAGGTCGATTTCTGGGCTCCCTGGTGTGGCCCATGCAAGATGGTTATACCTATATACGAGAAGCTCTCAGAGGAATATGAAGGTAAATTTAAATTCTGCATGATTAATGTGGATGAAAATCAACAGGCGGCAATGAAATACCAGATTATGAGCATACCCATGCAGAAGTATTTCGTTGATGGCCAGCAAGTTGACGAAATCCTCGGTGCAGTTCCTGAGCAGGTGATCCGGTCAAAGGTTGAGGAAATTATCGTAAGGTTTCCAAGTGATGAAATGGGCAGGCTTAATGTGCTTCTAACGTCCTGGGTGGAGCATAACAAACTGGATAGTGGGAAATTCAGGAAATGGGCGGAGAAAGCCAAGAGTGTAGGAGATGACCCCACTTACAATGGTGTATTACAAGCAGCGCAAGAGATGGAAAAGGCAAATGACAGGTTATCCCAGTTATTGATCGAATTACAACATTAAGAATGGCGATAATCAAGCCTTTTGAGCGGCACTATATAGAGCACGAAAACTGGTTTGAAAAGAATAGATTTGCCTACCAGTCAGAATTAGCTCAATCCATCCTTTTTTGCCAATAGGACAGAAAGATGTTTCTAAAGCCAGTCCCATCAATAGATTTTAATGAGTGCCACCCAGAGAGATGCGACCACGGCATTTGCGCTGCTGGTCATGCTTGCCCACATAGGGCATTCTTCCAAGAACAACCGTATGACTTTCCCATGCATAATGCATCTATGTGTGTAGGCTGTGGCTCTTGTTCGGCTGCATGTCCTTTAAGAGCGATACGAATGATATGAATTAGTGGGGTTTTAAACCTTAACAATCGAAAGGAGCCAGACAGTGCTAGATAAAAAGGATATCAAAGAAAAGATAAGGAAAATCTATGAGGTCTTGCCTAAATTGGATGATCAGCGATGTGGATATAAGACCTGTGGAGAGTTTGCCCGGGCAGTAGCTGAAGGAAAGGCACCATGTTATGGATGTGTTAGTGGCGGACCGGAGGTGGCTGCCAAAGTGTGTGAAATTATGGGAGCCAGAGTCCCTGAAGAAGCGATTCCGCAATTTGGCCCCAGCCCTGGACTTCACCAGCCTGGATTAAGCGGAGGCAGAGGCATGGGAAGAGGTATGGGCCAAGGTCTAGGTAGAGGTCGGCGCATGGGTGGAGGCCGAGGTATGGGTCCCAGTCGTGGCATGGGCCGGGGTTTTGGCGGAGGTCGGCGTGGAAGATGAAAAGAGAGGAACGTGCAGCAGATTTTCTAACTGCCGGAGGTTCGAGGAAGGACATTGATGAACGGAGGAAAGTGAATGAAAATATTAGTCTGTGGTAAAGGGGGCTGTGGAAAAAGCACGGTTGTGGCCCTTTTAGCCAAAGAGATGGCGCTAAGAAAAAACAAGATATTGGTGATTGACAGCGATGAGTCGAACATTGGTCTTCATAGCCGTTTAGGAATGGAAAAACCTGAAGATTTTATGAACTACTTTGGGGGCAAAAAACTTCTATTTGAAAAAACTAAGGAGATGAAAAATAAATGGAGATTAGGTGACTTGCCCGGAGATTATTTAACCAGAAAAGGAAATATTCAACTCTTATCAATGGGCAAAATATACGAATTCGGTGAAGGATGCGCCTGTCCAATCAATGCTCTTTCCTCAAAGTTTTTGGAAATCGTCGATTTAGGGGACGAAGAATTCTTGATTGCAGATACCGACGCTGGAATAGAGCACTTCGGAAGAGGGATAGAGACAGGCGTGGATATACTCTTTGTTATTATCGATCCTTCTCAGGAATCGATCCTTCTAGCGAAGAAGATATCTGAACTAGGCCGGCAAGTTGATAAGCCTGTCTATTACATATTGAATCGGATTGCTGACCAAGAAACGAAAGAGTTCCTCTTGAATTCAATAGACAGAGAGAAGGTGATAGCTATTATTCCGGAAAATAAAGAGATATTTATCTCTGCTTTAGCTGGCAACGAATTTAACATGGATGTTGAGGGTATCAAGGAAATTGCCGATATGCTGGAATCTAAAAAGAAGGCAGAAGTCAAAGCAACAAAAAGAAATGGATAGAACGATGTGTCTAGACAATGCTTATTGAGCGGGAGGTTGAAATGGATTCTACTCGACGAGACCCTAGAGAAATGACTGATGAGGAAGCAATGAGGTGGATGCAAGAATTAGTTAGCAAGTTAGTGGAAGAGAAAGGCTCTGCGGGAGGTGCATGTTCTCTCGAAGCCATAAAAAATCCCGTTCGTAGACGCATTCTAAATGTTTTAAAGGAAAGAGCTTTGGCAATAAATGAAATTTCTGAAAGAGTAGGAATAACAGGACCTGCACTAAGATTCCACCTTAACTTCCTTAAGAGTTCATATTTCATAGAAATAGAAGGTAACAAGGTTGATCTAACGCCGGGAGGTGTTTCTGTTGTAAGAAGCAACAAGCGGACTTGAGGTATTTAGGAATGGAAATAGAGCTTTTTCTTTATGATTCACCTGGCCTCAAGAATTTTCTAAAAGATAATCCTCATGAACGAGGAGAGATAAAATTCTTGGGGTCAATCGTCGAAGAAGGGATGAACGTCATCAATATTGGCGCCAATATAGGTATCACTACTGTGGCCGTAGCAAAGAAAATAGGAAGGAGAGGCAAGCTTTACTCCTTTGAGCCGCTTCCTCAGTATTTCGACACCCTGAACAAGAATATATCCTCTAACAGACTAGAAAATGTTGAGGCTTATGAACTAGCAGTGACTGATCAGGTGGGGAGAGCCCCTTTTTACCAAAAGGGGCTCTCCAGTGGGATCGTTTTTGAAGAAGGAGCCAAAAGGTTTGAAGTGTCCACTACTACTATAGACAGATTCTTAATTGGGGAGAAGATAGAAAGAATAGATTTGATTAATATGGACTGTGAAGGGAGCGAGCTATTGGTCCTTAAGGGAGCTAAGGAAACCTTGCGAAAAAATAAAGTCAAGATATTTTGTGAGATCCACCACGATTTCTTGAAACAACTAGGTCAATCGGTTCAGGAACTTGTCCAATATCTTCAAGGATTGGAATTTCAGGTGCAAAGCGTTTCTTTGGATGATCTAGAGGTGGGGAATAATTTTGAAAAGTGCGACTATGTTTATGCTCACAACCTGAATAAAAGGAGAAACTATGCCTGCCTATGATTATAAATGCAGAGAATGTGGAAAGGTGTTCGAAGTTTTTCGTCGTTTCTCAGAGATGGATGAACAGGTGAAGTGCCCCAATTGTGGCAACGAAAAAACAGAGAGATGGGTAGAGAAATGGGTGTAGGGAGAGGTCTATGCCGAGGAAGAGGATTAAATAGAGGATGGGCTTATCAAGGTTCATCCTACCGCGGGCAGCCTGAGAGATGAAAGAATTAATGAGAAGGCTATCTCAACTATTGATTGAATTACACGGAGGCAGACGAGAAGTCGATTAGAAGAAACAAAATAGAGGAGGAACTATGAAAGTCTGTATTATCGGTGCCGGAGATGCCGGAGCAATAGCAGCACTGCAGATTCGCCGTTTGGACAGGGAGGCAGAGATCAATATATTCAGTAAAAGGGCGGAGCTCGGATGCCCACCCTGTGAAATACCGTTAGTGCTCAGTGGGACTGTCGGCAGTTGGGAAGAGTTGTCTCGCGGCCTTCGCGCTAAATCGTTTTATGAGAAGAGGAATATAAATATCTACTTGGGCACCGAGGTTACTGATATTCTCAGGCAGGAAAAGTACATCGTCGCCAAAGGTCAAAGATATGACTATGACAAATTAATCCTAGCCTTGGGTGCTATCCCGTCTCTTCCTTCCTTTTCTGGATTGAATGGCAGAAACGAGTTTTCCCTAAGCACAGATATAGCGGACGGCAGAACCTTAGGGGATGCCACCCTAAGGTATACTAGCGCGGCTATCATCGGGGGAGGGTTTATTGCACTTGAGATAGCTGCGGCTCTAAAAGCAAGGGGATATAGGAAGGTTTACTTGCTGGTCAGGCGGGATATCATGCGTGCCCATTTGGACGAAGATATAGCCGAGAAGTTAAAGCAAATTCTCGTGGAAAGGGGTGTAGAGTTAATTTTGCCTGCTAGGATTGAGAGAATAAGCAGCAAAAACGGGAAGAAGTGTGTGATCCTTTCTGGCCGAGAGCTAGAGATAGATTTTATCTTCTTTGGCACCGGGGCAGAACCCAATGTAAAGTTAGCTCAAAAGGTGGGGCTCGAGATAGGAGAGACAGGAGGTATAGTTGTAAACCAACAGCTCCAAACAAGCGATCCTGCTATTTATGCCGCTGGGGATTGTATGGAGAATTGGGACATGATCATAGGCTCCAAACGGCGTCATCAATTAGCTACCAATGCGGTTCGAACTGGATATATAGCAGGAAGGAACGCAGTTTTGGGCAATAAAATTTCCTACGGAGGCACGGTCATGCCCTTCATCACCAAGATATTTGACTACCAGGTGGGTGCAGTGGGTTTTACTGAGAGAGAGGCTCGGGAGAAAGGGATAGAAACAACGTCTACCATGGTTAACACCCCTTATCTGAGAGAGCCAAGAGGTGGCAAGCCTGCCTGGTATAAGCTTATCGCTGAGCATAAAACCCAGACGTTGATAGGAGCTCAGCTGATCTCCGAAGAGATAGTATCCGGAACAATTGACAAACTTGCCGTTGCTATAGCCAACAGAATGCCGCTCCAAAAACTGGTTCAGATTGATAGCTGCTACTCACCTCACGTTCAAGCGGATCAAGTAGCGGTTCCGATACACCGTTTGATAGACGAGCTTAGCTGACATAGAAATACTTGGCTAGCTTATTTCAAGGCGGGTGCCGGCATTGTTAGGGAAAAAGACCTCGCTAAATTCCTGAGCTAGCCTTATTGTGGCAGGAAAGCCAGTACAGTGGCAGGCTCCCAGCCTTTTGATACCAAATTTCTTCAGCTCAGCAATGGTTGACTCAGTTTGTTCCTCCGTGGCACGGATCAAGTGTGTGCCACCAACCACGGTATCAATAACTTCCACCCCGGTTAGTTTCCGGGCGTGGCGCAAAGTGTTAACGATGCCCCGGTGAGCACAGCCAGTAACTATTGCTAAGCCATGGCCAGTCTTAATCACCAACGCCATATCATCTCTAACAGGGTCAGACTGAAAAGTGTCCTCTTTTTTAACATAGAGGTTAGGGTCTACTTTTTCATAATCAGTGAGCAGAGGAATTTCGCCTGTGGTCACGATGCAGTCGCTTATCCATACGGGTTTAGAACTGAGTATAAACGAAGCTCCAAGGCTCTCTAATTCCTCCCTCTGGAATGGTATACCAATGTACCTATATTCTGCTTCTCCTGGGCGTTTGACATACTTGGCATCCCAGATATCAGGGTGGGCGATTATTTCTACTCGCTTCCTCATCGCCATGAGCAGCTCACGGAGTCCTCCCGTGTGGTCGCAGTGACTATGGCTCAGGACAATCTTGTCTATAGTGCAGAGATCTACACTTAATTCGGAGGCGTTGTGGACTACTGAGCCACTCTCCCCACTATCAAGAAGAACTGTCAAGCCGTCTAGCTCCACAAGGATGCTTAGTCCCCATTCAGCCAGTACGCCTGTTCTGCCCGCAGTGTTCTCAATTAAAGTGATGATATTCATGCTTCCCCCTATCTTATTACTATCTCTTTGCCTACTCCGCAGTCAATGTAGTTCTCGCCGAAGTAATCTTTGAACAGCTTCCTAGCGTCATCGCCACTGCAATGGCACGGTGCCACTCTTTCTACCCCCAAGTGCAGCAAGTTTTCCGCTACGTAGCTAAGCTGAGATGGGAACGCTCGACGAAGGTGAAAGCCACCCATGACCAGATATACTTTATCCCCAGTAACTTCTTTTGCCTTTTTCACCATGTTTACTATTCCCGGATGAGCGCAGCCAGTTATCACCACCAATCCTCTCGATGTTCTTACCAGCAGCGATTGCTCTCTCACTCCGCCATCGAGCTCCCCGGTAGTAAATACACCATCAGTCAACTGTCGAGGTTCATGCACCTCTACAACGATTGCCCCAGAAGACTTGACATTTTGCTTCATTGATTGGGGGAAAGATAGCGGCATATAAACCGTCACTTGACTATTTTGTTTCAGAAACTTGTCCAATCCTCCGGTATGATCGCCATGTATATGTGATAACACCACTGTATCTATCTCCTCAGGGTCGATATCTACCTTCGCCACGTTGCTGAGCAGTATTGTGCCATCACCTCCAGTATCAAAAAGGATAGTCTTCTCTGGGAGTTTGACCACGCAGGAGAAGCCCCCGGCCAGCGTGAGGCGACTATCATAGTTGTTATTGTCGTAGACGATAGTAATTGTTGCCTCAACACCAGGCTTGATTTCCTCCTTTTCTGAGGTCAGTTCGCCTTTCGGCTTAGCTTCCATGCAACTTGAAAGAACCAACGCTGTCATCAAGTTCAGGGCGACGTCGCAATGTCTCCGCCAAATCAAGCGGCAGAACTTTGTACTTTCGTGCCTCGTATACAGTGACAACATTTTCGAAATTGGTAAATTCTCTCTGTACCTCAGCTATGCTTTTAGGCGGTAGTGGTCTCACAGCACAGGGGCGTAAAGGTGTATTTATTTGCACCTCGTCAGGCGAAATCTGACGAGCCAGCGCTGCCATCTCCGAGGCATAATCCTTGTTAGCGGCAATAAACATTACCTGCAGGGCTAATTTGCCCCGATATGTGTCTCTGAACCGCTTCATGCCATCCACTATGAGGTCAAAACGCAAGCCTGAAGCCGGTTTATTAACCTTGGCAAACAAATTCGCATTGGGCACATCTAGCTTAGCCACTACCACGTTGGCCCGGGCAAGCCGCTGCCTTACATCTTGGCGGAACATGAGCGAAGAATTGGTGAGCACAGCTATGGGTAAATCCAAAATTGACCTTGCAAGCTCAATCGCCTCGCCAAGATTACTGGCCAGTGTAGGCTCACCCATGCCAGAAAAAGTGGCGTAATCAGCCTCTACCGGCCTGAGCAACTCGATTTCACTGGTTAGTTGTTCCAGGCTGATGAATTCCTTTGGCTCGACGACAAATTGGCTGGTCTCACCCAACTGGCAATAGACGCAATTAAAGGAGCAGACCTTCCTTCTCGTATTTAGAAGGTCTATACCCAGCGAGCTGCCCAAGCGCCATGAAGCAACAGGGCCATAAATAATTGCCATCTCAGAACCTAACCTTTAGACTTAAATTAAAGTCCATAAATGCACTACAAGATTCAACGCCAATATCCACGCCGACATTGATGCCCCCGACGGAATTTACGACAACCTTTACGCTGCTCCATGAATAATTCAGTACCGTCGAAATTCAATGCCGCCAGAATCCTTAAAAGCTCTTCAAGACTGTGATAAGTAAAATCGTCCAGGCTGCCCCTGAAAACCGTATTCACTCTCACCCTTTCAGTCTGGCTTTGCCTATGTCCAGTCAAATAATCATACTCGCGTCTCTTTTGTTCATTGCCAAGCACTTCATAAGCCTCATTTATCTCCTTGAACCTGGCCTCAGCTTCTTTGGTATTTCCAGGGTTGCGGTCAGGATGATAACGTAGAGCCAGTCGGCGGAAGGCTTTCTTGGTATCTTCAGAACCGGCGTCTGTGCTTACACCAAGAATCTGATAATAGTCCTTCACTTCCGTGCTTATTCCTTCCTCAGGAAAATCTGGAGACTACTGATTTCCTTTACTCCCTTCAGGCACGAGGCCATAGCCACAAGCATATCCGTGATAATCTGCTTGGGAAAACTGGTCAAAGGTATAGGAGTATTATTTACGTAAAGAGAGATTCGCTCCTTCTGTGGCTTGATGAAGCCTCTCTCCAACAGGTCAGCCAGGCTCTTATTATCTTCAAATGAAAACTGCCTAGCCTTGGTTTCCAACGGTTCATTGGTGACTATGGCTATACGCTTTTTGATATCTTTCAACGGTGGGCCAGTATCTCTGCGATGTGCCTCTATCTTTGGAGTGCCCTCTTGTTTGAAACCTTCTGTAAGGATGATATCGTAATCCTCACCTAAGAGACGTACTATCTCTTCAAGGGGAGAATCCTGGGAAACAGGCTTTACCAGCACGAGATTATCCGGTGAGCTAACTACCGTGGCCTCGCTTCCTGCCTCAATGTGATACCAGCTATCCTTACCCGGTTCATCAAAGCTAGCGCCTAGGGGAGCATGTTTGATTGTAGCCACCCGGTAACCTCTGGATTTCAGTTCCTGAACCAGCCTTTCAATGACAGTTGTTTTACCAGATTTTGATTTACCCACAATAGAAACTACAGGAGGCACTTTATATTCACTCCTCAATATCTGCGGTAAGCTCTTTTCCAAGGCTCTCTTTTTATACCTAGGTAGTCTCTAATCGCTTCCTTCAGCGTATTTGCCGCCAAAAGAGCACAATGCTCGCTTTCCTCAGGCAGCCCACCTAGAGCAGCTAAGACATCATGCTGGCTAATCCTCTGAGCTTCGCTGACGTTCCTTCCCTTAGCCATCTCGGTAACCATACTGCCCGAGGCAATGCTAGTACCACAGCCATCGGTCCAGAAGGTAGTATTGACAATCTTGTCACTATTTACCCTGAGATATATTTCCATGGTATCCCCACAAGGACCAGTGACCCTGCCAAATCCATCGGGGGCAGAAATTTCACCCAGATTTCTGGGGTTCAGAAAATGGTCAATCGTTTTTTCCGAGTAGACCCTTTCCATATCCTCCATAACGGATTGCTCCACTTCTTTGAACGAGTCATCAAATTCTTGTGCCATTTTCTTTACTTCTCTAGAAAAAGATTTCACGGGCTGAACCAACTTGCCTGACTGCGCATAGCTACCCTTCATTCTTCCCATTTAGAACTGCGACCACATTGGTAAAAAGTTCAGACACAGCATCTGAGCTATACCTCTCAATTTCTCCCTGGTCGCACAACCTGGCTAGCTCGGGATCAATAGGCAATTGCCCCAAAAGAGGAGCTCCGGAGGCCTTAGCCATTTCTTCCCCTTTGCTCCTGCCAAAAATTTCCATCTTCTTACCTGTGTCAGGCAATACGAGATAGCTCATGTTCTCCACTACTCCCAAAACTCGAACATTCATCTTTTGTGCCATCCTCACTGCCTTCTTGACTATCATCTCAGTCAACTCCTGAGGAGTAAAAACATCGATTACCCCTGAGATGGGTATTGCCTGAAGCACCGTCAATGGGGCATCTCCAGTGCCCGGGGGCAGGTCTATTACCAGATAATCCAGCTTGCCCCAAAGAACTTCCTCCCAGAATTGCGTGATAGCTTTAGACATGAGGGGGCCTCTCCAGATAACCGCTTCATCTTCACTAGGCAAAAGCAGATTCATGGACATAATTTCAATTCCAGACCTCGATAATACGGGCAAAATACCTGTCTCGCTACCGCTGGGGCGAGCACCTAAACCAAACATCTTGGGAATACTGGGGCCAGTGATATCAGCGTCGAGCACGCCAACAGCCTTGCCTTCCCGAGCAAAAGCAGTAGCCAACAAACCAGTTACCAGAGATTTGCCCACTCCTCCTTTGCCACTCATGACCGCTATTATTTTCTCAATCTGATTAAGCTCTTTGGGCTTGGCTTCGACAAGGTCAACAGTTACTTCCTCCACCCCGGAAACCTCGCTAACCGCTGCCGCTGCTTTGTCCTTCAGCCCACTATGATATTGGTCAGGGATAGCAGTCGAAGCCAAATTTATTTTCGCCTTGCCTTCCTTAACTTCCGCGCTTCGAACCAAGTTCATCTGTACCAAGCTACGCATTGTTCCGGGGACAAGCACTTTATTCAGTGCTTCTTCTAATTTTGCATCGATTTGATTCACCAAATCACCTCCTGCTGGCAAAAGGTCTCCCACTTACCTCTGCTTTCCATGTTGCTCTCCTTTCCTTAACAAAGAATATATTTCCTCTACCTGCTTCTTTGTCTCTTCAAGCGGACCATCATTATTAATAACAAAATCGGCAGATTTAATCTTTTCCTCAAGAGGAAGTTGGGACTTTATCCTGCTTTGGGCATCCTCCCGACTCATCCCCTTTTCTTCTAATCGTCTTAATTGAGTTTGTTCACTGGCAGAAACAACGACTACTTTATCCACAAATATAGGGCGAGTAAG
Organism: Dehalococcoidia bacterium; assembly: GCA_030606165.1. Taxonomy (GTDB): domain Bacteria; phylum Chloroflexota; class Dehalococcoidia; order GIF9; family AB-539-J10; genus RBG-13-51-36. The sequence continues at coordinate 31,625 of JAUWGZ010000001.1, read as the reverse complement.
TTCAAACAGTAACGGAATGTCCTTAATAATTAGAGCACCGGGGTCAAGGCTTTTGATCTCATTTGTAATTCTTTCGTCTTCCTTAAACACCTCGGGGTGAACTATCTGATTTAGCTTTGCCACCTTTTCTTTGTCGGAAAATGCTATCTCAGCCAGCTTCTGCCGATTGATGGTCAGGCCTTCACTTAAGAAATCCTTTCCAAAATACTCTACTATTTCTTTCCAAGCTCTTAAGTGAGGACGGGTTACCTCCCGAGCTAGCTCATCCCAATCAATTATATAAGCCCCCAGTTCTCTAAAAAAATTGGTTACCGTGCTTTTGCCTGTGCCCACACTTCCTGTCAGACCAACAATAATCATTTGTTCCCTATTTCGCCTCTTTAATCACCTCCTCAGGGTTCAAATTGCTATCGTTGGAAAATGCTTTTGTCCCCTTTTTGCCGTTATCCTTAATGGTCACATATATTACCGCCGCTTGCCAACTCGCCTTTTATATAATCCAAAACAGCCTTCTCAGGTTCATCACCAAGCACGCCAACAACGACTTCAATGTGATTCTCGCTGAAAATCGCTTGGGCCCTGGAACCCATGCCACTAGCTATAACAACGGAAACTCCCTCTTCAGCCAGCCATGCAGGAAGAAGCCCAGGTTGATGTCCTGGCGACGGTATGGTCTCCTTGCTCACAACTGCCATAGCCGCCTCATCAACATCAAATAAGGCGAAATGGCTGCAATGGCCAAAGTGAGCAGCCACCTTACCTTCTACTATAGGTACTGCGAATCTCATTTATTATCCCTCCTGCAAGTGTCGTCCAAGGAGCAAGAAGGTGTCTCACAGCGTTCTGTCCTGCCACAACAAGTCGTGCCAGGTGTAGAGGCATCAGTCTTCAGAGTATACGAGGCGGAGAGAAGCCTCTCTAGCTTGCGGCTGCCGCATACTGAACATTGGACATTTTGGCTGTTAAGGCTACGGAGAAATATCTCTGAATTCCTCCCGCATTCCAAGCATCTGTATTCATAAATTGGCATCTCTACCTCCTATTTTTCTAGTTTGGCTGGAATAATTTGCCATAGCTCTTTTATCTGCTGCGTTACCTTGTTGTTGGAGTATTCTACTACCGGCAGTCCCTGAACAATCGCTTCAGTTATTACATTATCAAAAGGAATCCTTGCACTCACCTCTATTCCCTCGTTGCCACAATAGCTTTCAATTCGACAGGTATTCTCTTCATTGAGGTCATATTTATTTACGCAAACTAAAACAGGAACGCCGAAGTGGCGGCAAACGCCAATGACCCGCTCAAGGTCATGAATCCCTGATAGCGTAGGCTCGGTCACCAACAATGCCAGACTGGCACCCGATAGCGAGGAGATAACCGGGCAGCCTATGCCCGGAGGACCATCGGTGATGATATAGTCTAAATTTTCCCTCTCAGCGATGAGCTTGGCGTTCTGCCGCACTAGCGCCACCAACTTTCCTGAGTTTTCCTGGGCAATACCCAACCTGGCGTGGCATAAATAACCGTATTTGGTTTCCGAGATAAACGAATGCCCACTCATGCTGTCCTTCATAGCGATGGCATCAACAGGGCAAACCTGGTAGCAGAAGCCGCAGCCTTCACAGGAGAGAGGGTCAACTTTAAAATCCTTAATGGCTCCAAAGCGGCACAATTCCTGACATAAGCCACATTCTGTGCACTTATCTTCGTCTATGAAAGCGACTCGCCCGCTCCAGAATTCCTTTTCCTCCTTAACCTTTGGTTTAAGGAGGAGATGAAGGTCGGCGGCATCTACATCACAGTCAACTAATACCTTACTTTGGGCTAGGGACGCAAAGGATGCCACAATAGATGTCTTCCCTGTTCCTCCCTTGCCACTAAGAACCACGACTTCTTTCATTTACTCCTGACTTTCTGGCTTGCGTCGGGCATAGACTCGGTATATACTTTCCCCCTTCTCTTGCAAACATTGAGTGCAATGCTCAACTTCTTCAGGCTTAACTTCCTCCAGGCGAACTTTAAAGCCTAGCTCTTGATACATACCCACTACCCTTTTGAGGTGTGTTTCACCATCTATGGCAAGTTCTTGCCAGTCCATCATTTTACTACCCAGCTAGCAGCAATTATATCTTTGATGTCCTGAAAAAGTTTGAGAAAATCCTCACGCCACCGAGGCATCCCTTCTACCAAGGGAATTCCCTTCGAATAAAACATGGCGATCTTTCTATCCAGGGGGATTCTCATTAAAATTGCTATTTCTTCCCGATGGCAATACCGCTCAACTTCCTCGCCTCCTATTCCAACACGATTAATTACCACCCCACAGGGCATACCCAGTTTTCTCACTACCTCCACTGCCAGTGAAAGGTCATTTAGCCCAAAAGGAGTAGGCTCGGTCACGAGGAGACAAAAATCGCTCCCCTTTACCGTCTCTACTACAGGACAAGAAGTTCCCGGAGGAACATCGATGATTACTATATTTGCAGGGTCAATATACTTCTTTACCTCCCTGATTACGGGTGGAGCCATCGCTTCGCCAACGTTAATCTTCCCTTGAATTAATTCCAAATTCCCTGAATCGCCTCTTTCAACTACCCCCATCTCTCTTCCTTCCTCAGTAATAGTAGACTCAGGGCATAGGTAAGAACATGCTCCACAACCATGACACAGTTCAGGGAAAACAAGCACTTTTTCCTTAAGCACCGCAATACCGTTATAGGCGCAGACTTCAGCGCATTTGCCACAATAAGTACATTTCGTTTCGTCCACCTTGGGGATAGGAATATACACGGGTTGGCTTTGGTTCACAGCTAGATGCAGAAGAATATTAGCATTTGGCTCCTCTACATCACAGTCCAACAGTTGAACCTTATAGTTATCGCTCAGGGAAAGAGCTAAGCTGGTAGCCACCAGCGTCTTTCCTGTGCCACCTTTACCACTGGCAACAGAGACTATCATTCTATTCCCGAATCATCTTTGCCCCACACTTGGGGCAGTTCAGGTTATAGCAGGGAACGCTTGCCTGGTGAGGAATCTTTGTTCCACAACTAGGACACACGCAATTCCCACTGGGACCCGCGCCAGGGCGGTTTCCTCCCATCCTCCCCATACCCCTGGCGCCTAACCCCCTGCCAGTTCCTGAACCTTGCCCATAAGGGCCTGTACCATCTCCTCTTGGCATAACTCACCTCGCTAAGAATTGGTTTTGTTTTACTCCATCGGTGGCAGTCCGCAAACTCCAGAGCTACAGGTAGGACAACTTGCTTCCGACGGACCAGTTGTGCTTGACCTTGAGCTAAAGAATGAGGAAAGGAGCCTTCTCGGTTTTCCAGCATGACACTCAGGACAACTTAAATTGGAACCATCCTCGCCAATAGCTTGGCGAACTTCGAACCTCCCCCCACAGTGAGTGCACTGATACTCATAGATGGGCATAGCTTACTTCCCTTTCTCTAGCTCTTCGATGCGACGTTGAATCTCATTTAGCTGCTGGCTCATCGCTTGAGCCTGGTTTTTAAGCATCTCTACTTCCTGCTCCGAGCTCATGGCTTGAGGTGGCGGCTCTGCCATGGGCATTGTTTCCCCCATTCCCATGCCTCTACCCATGCCCATTCCTCTGCCCATGCCACGACCCATGCCCATACCTCCACCCATTCCCATGCCGGGAGTAGCTCCCATTCCATAATGGGCTGCTACACTAGGTTGAGCGGTTGATTGAAACTTCCCTGCCTTGTAAGCTTCAACAGCGTCTCTTATTCTCCCGGCAACGCCGGTGATTACCTGAAGACCTGCGGCGGATAGTGTCTGATAGGCATTAGGTCCACAATTACCCGTTAGCACGACCTCCGCCCCTTTGCTGGCAATCATCTGGGCTGTGCTGATGCCTGCCCCACCAGCGGCCATAGCATTAGAGTTATCCAAGGCCTCAAACTCCATGCTCTGGGGGTCAACAATGACGAAGTATTGGCACCTTCCAAAGCGAGGGTTCACCTCAGCATCTAAGTCAAGCCCTGTTGCTGATACTGCAATTTTCATGATGCACCTCTTTCTAGTTTACTCTGTCTCCAGTTCTTTTATTCTAGCATCAATTTGCTCCGATTGTCCCTTTATTGCTTCAGCCTGGCTTTTTAGGAAATTCAGCTCCTGCTCCCGGGTCATCTGCGGTGCATAGGGGTACGCTCCTGGCACTGCCCCCGTAGGTGCCCCAGCATAACTATATGGTGCAGGCCCTGCATAAGGCATGCCCATTCCAAACCCGTATCCCCCTCCAAAGCCATATCCTCGCCCAAAACCATATCCCCTGCCTATACTCCAAGGGCTGCAAAAACCTCTTCCTCCTCCCGTCATTGGGCCCATTCCACGTGGTCCCGTTCCATCAAATCCTGGCATAATTCACCTCCTTTTCAATTTAAATATTATGTACACAAACCTCACTTCTTTACTTGCGAAGCTCCTCCAGTCTCTTCCTAATTACATCTAACTCACTCTCCAACACTCCAGCCTGGTTTCTTAAGAAATCCAGTTCCTGCTCCCGGGTCATCTGCGGAGCATAAGGGTCTGCTCCTGGCATTGCTCCCATAGCTGCCCCAGCATAACCGCTATATGGCATAGCTCCCGGATAAGCTGTTCCTCCATAAGGCATAACCCCAGGGCTACCATAAGAGGGATAGCCCGGCGGGACAGGCATCCCCGCAGCTCCACTGAGGAAATAGCCACCCCTAGGCAATCCTCCCCTTCCTCTGCCAACATAAGGCCAGGGAGGAGAGCTTCCTCTAAAACCGAATCCCCATCCTCCTCCTCCTCTGCCAAATCCTCTACCATATCCATTAGGCATTTCTCACCTCCTTTCTATTTGCGAAGTTCTTCAAGCCTCTTTGTCACTCCATCCAATTCGCTAGTCAGATATCTTCTCTGCTCTTCAAGCATGACTATCTCTTCCTCCTTGGGTATAGCTCCCCAAGGATAGCCATATCCGCCATAGGGATACCCATAAGGCATTCTATACCCAGGCCATCCCCAAGGACATGAAAATCCATACCAAGGTCACATTTTACCACCTCCTTAAGAAAATTTAAAACTTACCACCGAGGGTACCCATAAGGTCCCCATCTCCACCAGCCACGCCCAAGGCCACGACCAAGGCCACGACCGAACCCCCAGCCCCACCTAGGCCACACCGGTGCTAAACCAGCGTAACCGTAGCGGTAAGAGTAACCAGGCATTGGGCTGGCGAAGCCTGGCCTGGCAAAACCAGCACAGAAGCCAGCTCCCCTTCCGGTCATTGGACCTAGGCCCATCGGTCCAGTTCCATCTCCAAACGGCATCTCCATCACCCCCTTTCTTTTTTATTTATTACCGGCATCTGCCACCGCGAAATCCTCTGCCATATCCTCTGCCTGTAGCAAATGGAGGCAAAGGTATGGGCTGGATATTCCCACTGAAGCACACCGGGCAAGACAAAGGAAGCCTCTGTGCCATTGCCTCAAAAGGCACATTCCACTCATGTCCATCGTTGCCACATCTAAAGCGACGTTGGGGGAGTTCAAAGTTGCCCCCTTCGATTTGGATTGCCTTGCCATTAATCAGAGCATCAGCCAGCTTTTTCCGAGCCGATCCCAATATGCGATGGAAAGTCGGCCTGGAAATATGCATTTGCTGCGCACATTCTTCCTGTTCCAGCCCCTCCAAATCCTTAAGACGGATAGACTCAAGTTCCCCAAGTGAAAGGCGAATACCCTGTAAAGCATTTGCCGGAATCCCCACCGGCCTAAAAAAGCCTACATTCGGCAACTGAGCAACACATCGCAACTTTTCTGGCCTAGCCATTAAAAATCACCCCATCTCCGCTACGAATTTTGAACATATGTCAATAATAATGATAATAGATCCTGTCAAATTTGTCAAATTTTGACCATAGCCACCACTTGGTGGTACAAATTAAATTATGGATGGCGTTGAGCTTTTTCCCAGCCTCTCCCACTGTATAGAAACTACAGCCAAGGAGGAATTCTGGAATTCAGTAAACCAATATATGGAAGGTGGGCAGGAGGATAAAAAACTTGAGGGTAGAATTGAGCTGCTCAAAGCCTTCCTGGAATCAATGGACTTTAAAAAGCTCCGCAGCCAAAGCGAAAGACACTTAATAGAAGGCAAGCAGGTTAAATTTGTAATTTCCTGGAAAGAGAGCAAGCCAAGTTACGAGATGGTGGTGATTAAAGCTACGGATTGAGCAGCTATTCCTTCTCCCCTGCCGATGAAGCCCAAACCGTTGGTGGTGGTGGCTTTGATCGTCACCTGTGTTGAATCTATACCTAAGGCCTGACCTATGCGTTTTCTCATCTCAGGGATGAAAGGGGAAAGCTTGGGGCTTTGAGCTATGATGGTAACATCAATGTTGACCACCCTGAGTCCTTTGGTTTTAAGCAGTTCACCGGTTTTGCTTAACAAAACCAAGCTTGAAATATCTTTATATTCCGGTTCCTGAGAAGGGAATAAGGTGCCAATGTCGCCCAAATCAGCAGCGCCGCATAAAGCATCTATTATGGCGTGCGTTGCCACATCAGCATCGCTCCAGCCCGACAAGCCTTTATCATAAGGAATATCAACGCCCCCCAAAATTAGCCTTCGCCCCGAAACCAGGGGATGGCTGTCACAGCCAATGCCAACCCTTAGCTCCTTTTCCATTCTCCTGCAATGATTCTTGCCAAGGCCAAATCTTCAGCTGTGGTCACCTTTATATTTTTATAATCGCCCATATAAAGATGCACCTTGTGTCCCAAGAGTTCCACAACAGTGGCATCATCGGTAACCTCTGCTGCGAGGTTTTCATAAGCATTGGTTATCATATCAAAGCTGAATATCTGCGGGGTTTGCGCTGCCCATAACCTGTCGCGCTGAAGCGTTTCCCCAATCAATCTCTCATCAGCAGCAAGCTTGATAGTATCTTTAACTGGCACTGCGGCTACAGCAGCCCCAGCTTGTCTAGCCACCTTAAGGCCATTCTCAATCAAATCTGGAGTCAAGAAAGGCCGAGCTCCATCATGAATCATAACTAAATCACAATCCCTTATTTGTCTTAGCCCTTCCCCCACCGAATCCTGTCGCCGTGCGCCACCTAGGCATAAAGTAACTTTAGACCAGCCCCTCTCTTTTTTCAATTTCTGCCCCCGGGCCAGATCCTCATCGTTCAATACCAGAGCTATCTGCTGAACCAAGCTGTATCTCTGACAAGTATCCACGGACCAAGCCAGCAAAGGTTTCCCCCTTAGAGGAGCAAAGAGCTTGTTTATACCCGCCATCCGCTGACTACTCCCGGCAGCGACTATAACCACGCCTAATTTACTACCTTTATTCATTGCCTTGCTTTTCAACGAGGAAAATTTCTAAACTTGACCCGAAATTAAAAAGTCAAAGATAAAAAATTAAAATGACAAATCAAAATGCAAAAAGCTTTTTATTCTTGACCTGTATTTTTGCCCTTTGTATTTTACATTTTACTTCCCCTTGTAAGTCCCAGCCTCAGAGCTTCAGCCACCGAGCCAACCTCGATTAGGTGAACGTCCGCAGAGTGAAGGGACTGCTTCACTTCGCCCGCGATGATAGGGGAAAGTCTGGGCATAAGGCAGGATTTAAAGCCCAACCTGATGGCCTCAGCAATTCTTCTCTCTACGTGTGATACCCCTCTAAGCTCTCCATTCAACCCCACCTCTCCCAAAGCAACCAAGCCAGAAATTGGCTTTGCATCACGAAAACTGGAGGCAATGGCTGAGGCAATTCCCAAATCAACCGCTGGCTCATTGACCCTTAAGCCACCAGTAACGTTGACTATAATATCCTGGTTGAAAAGCTTTAATCCGGCACGCTTAGTAAGCACAGCAATTATCAACAGTAGCCGATTAAAATCAACGCCGTTAGCGATGCGCCTTGGTGGAGTAAAACTATTAGGAGTAGTCAAAGCCTGAATCTCTACCAACAAAGGACGATTCCCTTCAAGAGTGGGCACCACCACTGAGCCCATAGTTCCATCCTTGTATGCGGATAAGAAAACTTGAGAGGGATTACCTACTTCTATTAGTCCCCTATCGCTCATCTCAAATATTCCCACCTCGTGAGTGGAACCGAAACGGTTCTTTACGCTGCGTAGCACTCGATAACTACTAAATGGTTCGCCTTCGAAGTAAAGCACCACATCAACGATATGTTCCAGCGTTCCTGGACCTGCGATGGCCCCTTCCTTGGTCACATGCCCAGTGATTAACAGGGGCACATTATTCTGTTTCGCCCACCTCTCCAACCTCCAAGTACATTCCCTCACCTGGGAAATACTGCCCGGCATTCCAGCTGCATCCTCTAAATACATAGTCTGAATGGAATCGATAATCGCTAATCCAGGAGAAAGTCCTTCCAAGCATTCTAATACGGCAGCTAAATCGGGCTCAGAGAGAAAGTATATCCCCTTGCCCCCTATACCGAGGCGCTCACTTCTAAGTTTAACCTGATTAATAGATTCTTCACCGGAGACATAGGCGACAACTTTATTATTCTCAGCCATCATCGCCGAAATTTGGAGTAAAAGCGTAGACTTACCTATTCCCGGCTCGCCACCAACAAGCACCAGAGAGCCTGGTACTAAACCACCTCCCAGAACTCGATTCACTTCAGCAAAACCAAGGTGAAAGCGAGGAAAGTCACCCTTCTCTACTTGGGAAAGTTCCTGGGGCCTATTTCCTCTAGAGGAAAGCTGGCTGGGAGCGCGGGATAAAGTGACCCTAGTTTCTACGAAGCTATTCCACGCCTGGCAATCAGGGCAGCGTCCTAACCATTTGAGACTTTCTTTGCCGCATTGCTGACAAACGAAAACATTCTTGAATTTGGATTTGCCCCGCTCGTTAGATTTCAAGTCCCCTGGCCAAGATACCTAATACTCGATAACGGCTATCTTTTCCCCGGTCCTAACTACCTGCCCTGGTGAAACTGTCACCTCTATAATTGAGGCTTTTACTGGAGATATTATAGGGTTTTCCATCTTCATAGCTTCTATGATGCAAATCACCCCACCTTCCTCAACTGTATTACCCACGGTTACCTCAACACGTACTACTTTTCCAGGTAGCGGCGCTTCGATTACTTCTTGAGCCATATTTACGTAGTCTCCTTAACCAATGGTTTCATTACAATCTCATCCTTGACGCAATCCACAACCACCGTGTCTCCAGACAGGAATTCACCGCGCAGCAAAGCTTCGGAGAGCTGATCCTCAACCAAATTCTGGATAGTGCGACGCAAGGGGCGGGCTCCAAAATCAGGGTCATAACCCTTCTTGCCTAGAAAATCCCTGGCTCCATCAGTTATTTCCAAAGTGACATTCTTCTCTTTGAGGGAAGCAATAACCTGGTTAAGCATCAGGTCCACAATCTGGCGGATATGCTCCTCGCTTAAAGCATGGAACACGACTTGGGCATCAATGCGGTTAAGAAACTCGGGCCGGAATCTTTGATCTTTCTTCACCTCCCCCAGAACATTCTCTTTCATTTTCTCATACTCTGTCTGCTGTTTTCGTTCGCCATCGATATGAGCAGCAAAACCAATGGTCATATGACGCTTAATAAGCTCGCCACCAACATTGCTGGTCATGACTATGATGCTATTACGAAAATCAACTCTTCGCCCTTTGGCATCGGTCAAATGACCATCATCGAAAATCTGGAGCAGGATATTGAATACATTGTAATGCGCCTTTTCAATCTCATCGAGAAGAATAACACAATAGGACTTCCGCCTTACTGCCTCGGTTAATTGACCACCTTCCTCATAACCAATATAACCTGGTGGTGCTCCAACCAAGCGAGCTACATTGTGAGGCTCCATAAACTCCGACATGTCAAGCCTGACCAAAGCATCTTCGCTACCAAACATAAACTCGGCCAAAGCCCGTACCAATTCAGTTTTACCCACTCCGGTGGGGCCCAAAAAGATGAAGACACCAATGGGACGCCTCGGGTCTTTTAACCCAGCTCGAGCCCTCCTTACCGCCTTAGCCACGGTATTTATGGCCTCATCCTGGCCAATGATACGGCGATGTAGAGCCTCCTCCATTTGTAGAAGGCGGCTGGTTTCATCGATAGTCAACTTTACCACAGGTATGCCCGTCCACATACTGGCTACCTCGGCAATATCCTCTGAGGTAACTACAGGTCGGCCTTCTTCCTGTTTAACTTTCCACTCCTTCTTCATGGCCTCGATTTTCTCCGTTAGTTGAAGCTCACGATCACGCAACTCGCTAGAATACTCATATTGTTGAGTGGCGACAGCCGATTCTTTTTCCTTGCGTACACTTTCCAAAGCCTGCCTTGCCTCAGTTAAGCCAATGGGGGCACTACCCCGTTTAATGCGTACTCGAGAGCTAGCTTCATCTACCAAATCAATAGCTTTATCGGGCAAAAAGCGATCCGCTATATATCTGGTAGCCAGCGTAGCCGCTGTCTGCAAGGCTTCGTCGCTTATATCCAATTGGTGAAATTCTTCATATCTGTGTTTAATGCCCCGCAATATTTCCAAGGTTTCTTCCATAGTAGGTTCGGCCACCAAGACAGGTTGAAACCGTCGCTCCAAAGCTGGGTCTTTCTCCACATACTTGCGGTAGTCGTCCAAAGTAGTGGCACCAATACATTGAACCTCGCCACGCGACAACGAAGGCTTCAGGAGGTTAGAGGCGTCAACCGCACCTTCAGCTGCTCCAGCACCCACAATAGTCTGCATTTCATCAATAAATAAGATGCAATTACCGGCAGTTTTCTCTTCCTCAATAACCTTCTTCAGCCTTTCCTCAAACTCACCACGGTATTTTGTTCCCGCCACGAGAGCACCTATATCTAATGCGACTATTCTCTTGCCCTGTAATACCTCAGGAACCTCCCCAGTTATTATGCGCTGGGCTAACCCTTCAACAATAGCTGTTTTGCCTACACCTGCTTCACCTATAAGCGCAGGATTATTTTTAGTACGACGACTTAGTATTTGAACTATTCGTTCAATCTCCTTGTGACGCCCAATAGTAGGGTCAAGTTTATCCGCCCGGGCTAGGGCAGTTAAATCGGTCCCAAGTTGATCCAAGGTCGGTGTACGTGAGGCAACGCGACCTGTGGTACGAGCTCGCACAGTTTCTTGCCTAACAACTCGACTGACCTCATCACGTGTTCGCTCCAAGGTAATACCAAAACTCTCTAAAACACTAAAAGCTACCCCTTCGCTTTCACGCATTAATCCAAGCAAAAGGTGCTCAACACCTATATAGCTAGAATTAAGACGACGTGCTTCATCCACAGCAAACTCGATGGCCCTTTTTGCTCGAGGAGCAAGGTCAACATCCCCACTGGTAGCTCGACGCTCTCCCTTCCCAATTACAAATTCTACAGCCGCCTGTATCTTACCCATCGAGATACCCAAATTACTCAAAACTTTAGCTGCAATCCCTGACTCTTCCCCTGCTATCCCTAATAATATGTGCTCAGTATCGATGTAACTGTGGCCTAGGCGTTGTGCCTCTCCTTGAGCCCGAGTCAGCACCCTACGAGCTCCTTCAGAAAATCTTTCAAATCCCGTGCTCATTTCAACCCCATCGCAGTTTTAATCCAAAGTATAGAGCATACTACCCTTCCCGTCAACAAGCCCACCTTACTTGAACTAAGTGGTAGAATGATAATATAATACCACAGAATTATTATTGAAGTTTAATATAAATGCAGGTCACTGGCGGTAAAGTAAAGGGAACTCGGTTAAAAACTCCACCGAGGCGTTCCATTAGACCCACGACCAGTATGGTAAGGCAAGCTATATTTTCTCTTTTGGAAAACAGACCTACCAATTGGCGTCAGGTTCTTGATTTATACGCCGGCAGCGGTGCTCTGGGTATTGAAGCTCTAAGCCGCGGGGCAGAATGGGTCGATTTTGTTGACAACAGAAAAAGTTGCTGTGTCCTTATCAGAACCAACCTGGAAAAAATAGGAGAACTACAGCAAGCTCATATTTACTGCTGTAGTGTGAACAAAGCACTTGCCTTCCTTAACAGTAGTTATGACATTATCTTCATAGACCCACCTTACTCTGACCCTTCCACAAATAATTTACTCATAAATCTAGCTAAGTCAAATTTGCTCGGAGAAAACTCTACAATCGTACTTTGCCACGCAAACCGCTTCCCCTTAAATTCCGACTATGATGGACTTCACCTTGTTAAGCAACGCCGCTACGGTGACACTTTTATTTTCATATACCAAAAGGAGGTTTAATTATGGTCGTCGCAGTTTATCCAGGCACCTTTGACCCCCTCACCTGCGGGCACATGGACATTATTGAACGAGCATTACCCCTGGTCGATAAGTTAATCATTGGCATTTATGAGAATCCTGCTAAACGGCCGCTTTTCCCTCTGGAGCAAAGGGCAAGGTTAGTAAAAGAGGCGGTAAGTAGATTGCCCAACGTCGAGGTTAAAGCTTTTAAAGGGCTGGCCGTGGATTTCATACACCAAGTAGGAGGAAAGGTTATGGTCCGCGGTTTGAGAGCAGGTTCTGACTTCGAACGGGAATTTGATATGGCGCTGATGAACAGAAATCTGGCACCAGATATCGAGGTAATTTGCTTGATGACGAGCTCTCAATATCAATTTCTTAGCTCAACCCTGATTAAGGAAGTAGCTGAGTTAGGAGGTTGTCTTGAAGGCATGGTCCCCGAGCACGTAGCTGTAGCTCTAAAAGAAAGGTTTCCCATGCCTACTAAGCTTGCCACTGGTAAAGGCAAAATTAAAATTAAAAACCAAAAATTAAGGAGGTGATAGAAAGATGGCATACAAAATTACTGATGAGTGCATTAGTTGCGGTGCCTGCGAACCAGAATGTAAAAATGAGGCCATAACTGAGGGAGAGGAAATTTATGTTATTGACCCCGATAAATGCACTGAGTGTGTCGGCTGGTTCGAGACACAGAAGTGTGTTGAGGTTTGCCCTGTAGAATGTTGCATTCCTGACCCCGATCACAAGGAAACAAAGGAACAACTGTTGAACAAGTGGCGCAAGCTACACCCCGGTGAGACTCCGGCCGCCACTTAGGATAAAGCCTATCAAACACTTCAGCGGAAGGTGCTCGTTTAGTGACTCGTTCGCCCCGAGCTTGTCGAAGGGCGAGCTAATCTGATCTTGAATGCCGCTCGTGGTTCAACAAGCTCACCACGAGCGGTTAATCAATATCTTTCAGTGAAAAACCATTTGCTGTATGTACTTAGGGAGATTTTTCACGTGACTAAAAAATGACATCTCACTGTATGACCTTATAGCGACGTAACAATTACCACACCGGTTAGTTCGGGAAAATTTTTCTACCATTTCTTTGCGGGTAGCGTATTTAGTGCGGTGCAGTGAACAGGGAACTAGGCCCCCGTCAGGCATTACAACAAGAAATCTTATGCCTGCCTTACAATTTGGCATATATCCTTGTTCAAAGAATTTTAAAGTATCTCGGAGCGTGAGTTCTGGGTTAGCTAGATGAGTACCCTGCTTTTTTAACATTATTAATTCGTTAATGGTCTGGCGTAAAATTCCTAAATCATCTTCACTGTCGAGACAATAGTCCTCATTCCCTGTTCGCAGTGCAGTATATGCACTATAAGATATGTCTACACCCCACTCAGAAGCCTTTTTTGCCAAAGGCAAGATTTCCTTCAGATTGGCTTTAGTTATAGCTGTGTTCAAGATAATATCCCGAAACCCAAGCTTTGCTAGCCGGGGAAGACTTTGCTCCAAACGTCTATAGAGACCCGGCCGTCGCCGAAATTCGTCATGCCGCTCATCAGGGAAATCAAGTGATACGGAAAATTGATCCACCCCTGCTTCACGTAATTGCAGATAATTGCTCTCATTCAGTAGCACCCCGTTGGTAACAAGTATCGTGTATTTCACCCCAGCTTGCTTGATAGCCCTGACTATGGCTGCTATATCCTTACGTAGAAGTGGTTCACCACCAGAAATTTGCGCTGCGAGCGGCTTCAGGCGTTGAGTTAAGTCTCCATACTCCTCTGGCTTAATTTGCTTTTCATCCTTTATAAATCCCCCAAGGTCACAGTGACGGCAATTACAGTTACAAGAAAGCGTTACCTCGTAAGAAACTACTATGGGGCGCTTAGTTATATAGCTGTGTATTCCTTTCGTGACAAGCTCAATCCCTTGCAATAGAGAAATATTTGCCATTATCTAGTAATAACCTCGATTTACTACTTGAAGCCGAGCACGACACAGTGATTAAGCCTGGATGAGTATATCAACATTATCTTGTTCAGCATCTTGCCTAAAATATGGTCAGGATTGAATAAAGCCTTTAATCGCTCGTATGCATCCAGATATTTTAATGTCATTGTAAGTAATATGGACAAGCTTACAAATCCTCTATAAGAGACAGCGGACATATTTTTGAACCCGGCATTCTGGAGAATGTCCGCAAGAGTTTTTGTAGTAAATTGGTTGAGATGAAGCCTCTTTATATCCCACCACCTTTTCCTTAATATTTTCGCCGGTATCCCTTCAATATTTGGAGTTGATGCTACTACCAGCCCTCCAGGCTTGAGTATCCTATGAACTTCTTTGAGCATCATAAGTGGGTATGGCACATGCTCCAGAACCTGCCATAGAGTAACTACATCAAAATGATTTTCAGGAAACCGCAGTTCCTCAAAGGGCTTTGCTTTTACATCTAAGCCAAATTCCCTTATCGCATATGCTGCCGCATCTTGTGATATTTCAATCCCTTTAGTAGTATACCCAGCTCTAGAGGCACTAAAGAGGAAGAAACCTTGGGCACAACCTATGTCTAAAAGGTTTGTGCCGCTCGCATATTTTTGAATTAGGCGTACTTGGGATTTAGCAATCCTTAAATAGCATTCTCGTATAGTAGGAGCATGAGTATTCTTCGCTTTGCAGTAATACTCATTGGTCTTGCTTACTTTCTCCATTGGATTCATATATATAAGACGACAATTCTTGCACCTGACATGCCTTCCCCATTCCTTTCCAGGTACCAGATAACCCTCCATACCTTCTTGAGAATCATGTCCTTCCATACTATAGTCAAAAAGCACATTAAAATCGTCTGGCTTTATATTAGACTCAAAGAGCACCTCAAAATCATTTTGCCCACAACCGGGACAGTTGCGATATTCAAAAAGTGAATCCATCTTATACAACTCTTAAAGACGTTCAGCTTTTTTACAAGCAGCAGCCACAGCCTCAAGAATGAGAGAACGGAATCTCCCCTTTTCTAACTGAAGAAGAGCCTCGGTAGTGGTTCCTCCTGGCGAAGTAACCATATTCCTCAAATCAGCAGGATGTTTGCCCGTCTTCTCAACAGTGCGAGTAGAGCCAAGTACAGTTTGTATCACCAATTCTTGGGCCATATCCCGAGGCAAGCCAATATGCACACCAGCATCGACGAGTGCCTCGATAAAAAGAAAAACATAAGCTGGACCACTGCCGCTTAAAGCAGTGGCCATACCTAAATATTTCTCATCGGTAACATAAATTTCTTTACCCAAAGCACCCAATACAGTCCGAGCTAATTCTTTTTGCTTTTGCTCAGTCTCAGCAGTTGCTGCCCAGATAGTCATTCCCTCGCCAATTTGCGCTGGCATATTAGGCATAGCCCGAATTATAGAAGAATGGTTTAAACCCCGGCATAAACTGGACAGAGTAGCGCCAGCTACTATAGATAACACTAGCTGTTCGGGCGATGGAGTCTTTATCTCTTCCATTACCTGAGGCAGATTCTGAGGCTTCACTGCCAGAATAATCAAGTCGGCATTTGTCACCGCCTTTCTATTATCAGCTAAAGTGCTAACTCCATATTCCTTGCTCAATAGTTCACGCCGCACCGGACTGATATCGCTAACCACCATATCTTGTGGCACAGCCACCTTTTTAGTCAAAAGACATTTAACCATCGCTTCCCCCATAGCCCCACCACCAATAAATGCTATCCTCATTTTTTTCTTTTCCATGACACCGTCATTTCTTCCTTTTCCTGCTTCTATCCTGATGCTACCACAATATTCACCACTCGCTTGGGGACATAAATGACTCTGGTAAGTTTCTTACCATCAATATAAGACTTCACTCGCTCTCGACCCAGCGCCAGCTCCTTGGCCTCGACTTCACTTATGGAAGCGGGTACAAGCACCTTATCGCGAAGTTTACCATTTACCTGAATGACTAAGGTAATTTCTTCCTCCTTGACTAGCTCTGCGTCATACTCAGGCCATTGTTGGTTATGAATACTGTAGGGATGCCCAGTCCTGTTCCATAACTCCTCGGCAAGATGAGGAGCGGTGGGGGCAAGGAGAAGCAGAAAATAGCTAATAGCTTCCTCCCATAGAGAACCTGACACTACCCCGCTCTCTTTAACCTTAGATAGGTAGTTGCTGAATTCCATAAGGCTAGACAGCATGGTGTTGAAGCGGAACTTTTCCAAATCAGCAGTCACCCCTTTAATTGTCTTATGAGTTAAATGAAGGAATTCCTTCTCAGCCTCGGGATCAATAACACGGCTAGCATAGTCTGTTGTTACTAAGCTCCACACCCGGTTTAGCCAGCGGCTGACGCCCACAATGCCCCTATCATTCCATTCCCCCCCCAGCTCCCAGGGACCAATAAACATGAGATACCCACGAACAGCGTCAGCTCCTAACTCAGCCACATACTCGTCGGGGGCAATTACATTGCCCCTAGATTTGCTCATCTTATCACCACGATAAATTATAGTCCCCTGATTGAATAGACGAGTAAAGGGTTCATCAAAGTCGACCAAGCCAATATCCCTCAATGTCTTGATGAAAAAACGAGCGTAGAAGAGATGCATAACTGCGTGCTCAGCACCCCCGGTATACAAATCCACAGGCAACCAATATTTCATCTTGGCAACATCAAAAGGGGCATCCCTGGTTTCAGGACTGGTGTACCTCAAGAAATACCAGGAGGAACACATAAAAGTATCCATAGTATCAGTTTCCCTTCGTGCTGGCCCAGAACATTTAGGACAGGTGGTATTGACGAATGACTGGCAATATTTCAGAGGAGATTCCCCGGTAGGTTTAAATTCCGCGTCGGGAGGAAGCAGAACAGGCAAATCCTCCTCGGGCACAGAGACTATGCCGCATTTATCACAATAAATTATAGGTATGGGTGCCCCCCAATACCTCTGCCTGGAGATAAGCCAATCACGAAGGCGATAAATAACCGTCCGCTTACCCCATCCTTTTTCCTCCAATAAAGCACAGATTGCCTCATATCCTTGTTCGCTGGGTAAACCGCTAAATTCCCCAGAATTCACCATTGTACCTGACTCAGTATATGCTTCCGTCAATTCTTCGCCTGTCCAACCCGGAGGAGCAATAACTGTTCGCACAGGTAGCTTAAACTTCCTGGCAAATTCCAAGTCTCGTTCATCATGAGCAGGCACTGCCATCACTGCTCCGGTGCCATAAGTTGGCAATACATAATCAGTAATCCAGATAGGCACTCGCTCCCCACTCATCGGATTGACAACATAGCTTCCCAGAAAGACCCCTGTTTTCTCCCTGCCCAGTGCCACCCGTTCGTACTCAGTTTGCCGCCGACACCAAGCAATATATTCATCTACTTCAGCTTTATGTTCCGGGGCAGTCAATTTAGAAACTAAAGGATGCTCCGGAGCCAGGAGGAAGAAAGTCACCCCAAAAATAGTATCAGGACGAGTGGTGAACACTCTTATCTCTTTCTGCTCTACACCCCCATGCTCTAGCCAGAAGGAAATTTCAGCGCCCTCGCTCTTACCCACCCAATGCTTCTGCATTATCTTTATGCGTTCTGGCCAGTCCAGACAACTATGATTGAGGAGTTCTTCGGCATATTTAGTAATCCTGAAGAACCATTGCTCCAGCTCTCTTTTAATCACAGGTGTGCTGCACCTCTCACAAAAACCTTCCCCTATTATTTGTTCATTAGCCAACACTGTCTGACATCTAGGACACCAGTTAACAGGCGCCTCAGCCCGATAGGCCAGGCCAGCGTGATAAAATTTAAGGAAAAACCACTGCGTCCATTTATAGTAGTCCGGCAGGCAAGTAACTACTTCACGGTTCCAGTCATATATTGCCCCCATACTCCTGAGTTGCCGACGCATATTCTCTATATTTCTCATTGTCCACTCATAAGGGTGAATTCCATGGCTGATGGCAGCATTTTCCGCCGGTAACCCAAAGGCGTCAAAGCCCATAGGATGAAGCACATTATAGCCCCGCATCCTCTTAAATCTGGCATAAACATCTGAGGGCGACATGGCGTACCAATGACCAATGTGAAGGTCTCCTGAGGTATAGGGGAACATGGTCAGGGCATAAAATTTCGGGCGCCTACTATCCTCCTTTACCTCGTAAATATGGTCAGCCGCCCACCTCTGTTGCCATCTTTTTTCGATTTCCCGAGGGTTATATTTCTGAGCCATATTTGCTAAAGTTTAACCTAATTCAGGGTGAATTAAAAGCCCGTTTCTACTGCTGGAAATCAACATGGAAAAGGAAATCCTTAGCAAAACTCGTCTGTATGAACTTTTATCCAGACTCGAAAGCAGCCCTGGAGACTATACAAGTCTGTATATAAAACCTTCTTCTTTTCCTCATTATATAAATGGACTATCTCCTCGGCCCCAATACAATACATATGCTCACGAAATTAAGGAATCAGTCAACATTAAAGCTGTAGCTCAAGCAGTTGAAAGGTACAATACGGGAGCAGCTATATATTGGCAAGAAAACGGCAATAAATATATGGTGTTGCCGCCACTTCCTCTCACTGAAGATAAAATTTCATCAGGTAAGTTTGATGCTTCCCCCCTATTAGAAACCCTGGAGCGAGTATATGTTATCGGCGTGGTGGTGGTAACATGGGGGACATACTCTATAGGAGTTTTCCATCGTGATAATCTGGTAAAATCAAAAACAGGCACAGGGTATATCCATAAGGAGCATAGGAAAGGGGGAAGAAGCGAAAAAAGATTTGCCCGCAGGACTGAAGAACAGAAGAAAGATTTTCTGAGAAAGGTTAGCAATAGAATTGAGGAGGAATTTGAAAATTACACGCTGGATTATATATTTTTGGGAGGGAATAGATTAACCCGCACACCCTTATTAAGGGAATGCAAACATCTTCAGCGAGAAGCCCAGAAAATTTCCCAGAGGGCTTTGAATCTAAGATATGCAGACAAGGAAGCCTGGAACCACACTCTTAAAGAAATAACAAGCTCTCTGGTTTTTACTTTTTGAGACTATTCCCAAAAAGATACCAGCATTCCCTCGGGAATAAATATCCCCTAAAGATTCAAGCCCGCTCGCCTGTGGATTTCACGCAAATGCAAATAGCGGTAATATCAATGCGTGATCCCTCTCAACACCCGGTGACCGCCGTAGGAATTTAGCGTTTCTCTATTCTGAATACTTTTGTGCCGCAGATAGGACAGACACCCCGGGTCGCTGGTCTGCGGTTCTTGAGTGTAACCCGCATTGGGTTTCTTATCTCCACCTTTTTCCTGCACTTCATGCAATAAGCTGTCGCCATCATACCCTCCTTTTAATTTTGTTGCACCTATATTGTTACTATAAGAACAAAGCTTTGTCAATACCTTTTAGGTCTCCAAAGCCAAAGATTGTAAATTTTCGACCATTTTAGCAGACGAGGCAGGAGCCAAAAGACTATTTGGAGTCCTCCTACGAAGCTACATGCGGCATTCTAGTTAAAATAAGTGGATAGCGACTGCAATGCTGTATCGAATCGTTTCAGGCATTTCTCTTTTCCCAATACTGCCATGGTCTGAAACAATGGTGGTGCCGCAGTACGACCTGTAACAGCTACCCTTAACAAACCGAACAATTCCCCTGTGCCTAAGTTTAGCTCTGCGGCCAGAGGGCGCAGGATACCCTCAAGCGTAGTGGCATCCCAGGTCATTACTTTTTCTGACTTTTGCGAAGCAATCGCAATAGCCTTAGCAGCCGATTTGGCATCCGGTTTCCCTCTTAAAAGCAGGTTTGTATCATATTGCAGCTCGTCGAGGAAGAAAAAGCTGGCAAGCTGAGGAACTTCAGCTAAGGTTTTGGCTCGTTCTTGAATGAGAGACAGAACCTGGCTGACGTAACTATTGTTCAATGGGCGCTCTACCGACTTTGGCAAATCTCTATCTAAAAATGGCATGGCCTGCTGGATAAATTCCTCCAGGCTTAATTTGCGCAAATAAACTCCGTTCATCCATTCCAGCTTATCTTTATTAAAGATAGCCGCTGTTTTGCCTACCCTTTCCAGAGAGAAGTGCTTTATCAATTCTTCCTGGGATAATAACTCAGTTCGATCATCAAGCGACCAGCCCAAAAGTACCAAGAAATTGACCATTGCATCCGGGAGGTATCCCTGCTCTCGATATTCAGTGATAGTGGTAGCACCGTGCCTTTTGGACAGTTTGGCACGGTCAGGTCCCAGAATCATGGGTAAATGAGCAAATTGCGGAGCTTGCCAATTTAGAGCTTGGTAAAGCAAAACATGGCGAGGAGTGCTGGAAAGCCACTCATCGGCTCTGAGGACATGTGAGATAGCCATTAAATGGTCGTCTACTACATTAGCCAGGTGATATGTGGGATAACCATCGGATTTGAGCAGGATGAAGTCGTCTAAGGTATCGTGCTTAAAAGTTACCGGGCCATGAATTAAGTCGTAGAAAATAGTTTCGCCTTCAAGAGGTGTTTTAAAGCGAATCACGGGAGTAATACCTGTTGCCTCTAACCGAGTTCTTTCATGTTGTGTTAAATCTCGACAATGACGGTCATATTTCGGCGGCTGTTTACGTTTTGCCTGCTCTTGGCGCATCGTCTTTAATCGCTCTGGAGAACAGTAGCATAAATATGCATGACCCTCTTCAATCAATCTATGGGCAATTTCATGGTAAATGGGCAATCGTTGTGACTGGAAGTAAGGCCCTTCATCCCAGTTTAATCCCAGCCACTGCAAGCTATCTAGTATTATCTCCCCTGCACCCTCCACCTTACGGGCAACGTCAGTATCTTCGATTCGTAAGATAAACTTGCCGCCGTGATGGCGAGCAAAAAGCCAGTTGAATAGAGCAGTCCTGATGTTGCCTAAATGCGGATACCCTGTAGGACTGGGCGCAAAACGAAGTCTAACCGATGTTTCCGACTCAGACTGCATTGCGCTATATCTTGCGTGACTTAACCTTACTTAGAAAGAGTCCGCTGTAGCTTTTTTAACCGCTCCAGATGTTTCCTAAGCCTCTGCGCAAGCTGCTCAACCTGATTCAAGGCATTTTCAGTATCTTCTATCTCCGTGGTTATCTTGAACAAGATTTCGCTTTGCCGCCCGCTTAGCCCGACCTCAAAATCAGCCAGTTCCTCTATCCCAGCCCCCCCCATTAATTTGGATAAGAGGGTGTTTTCCCTGTCCGCTTGCTCTTTAGCGAGTTCCTCATAGGACTTCATGTCACCAGTTTCCTTTCTTTTATATCGAGGATGCCGAATTTTAACATGGCTTGATGCCTCAAACAAGACCTTGGGTTGACACGGCATCTGTAGATGGTGCTGCACCTTCACCCGATTATGCAGAATTTCGTTGTTTCTTATATATTAAGGGTCGTTGTTTTTTATTATTGTGGTGAGTGAACCCTATGCCCCAGTTTGAAATAGTTTCCGATTTTCGTCTTACCGGCGACCAGCCTCAGGCTGCAGACAAACTGGTCGAGGGTTTGAACAAAGGTTACCGAGAACAGACACTGCTGGGAGTCACTGGCAGCGGCAAGACCTTCACCATGGCTAATGTTATTGAGAGGGTGCAACTACCCACCTTGGTTCTTTGTCATAACAAGACTTTAGCTGCTCAATTGGTTACCGAGTTCAAGGAATTCCTTCCCGAAAATGCTGTGGAGTATTTTGTCAGCTACTATGACTATTATCAGCCGGAAGCTTATATCCCCAGCACCGACCTCTATATTGAGAAGGAAACCGATATAAATGAGGAGATTGACAAACTACGGCATGCCGCTACCAGGTCTCTCTTCACACGCCGAGATGTAGTTATTGTCGCTTCGGTCTCCTGTATTTATAGCCTGGGGGCACCTGAGGAATATCATAGCTTTGCCCTTAATATTGAAAGGAACAAACACTACAAGCGAGACAAACTGGTCCGCCGTTTGGTGGATATGCAATACGAAAGAAACGACTATGATTTCATCAGAGGTAGATTCCGTATTCGAGGCGACACCCTGGAAATCCAGCCAGCTTATGAAGCAACAGCCCTCAGAATCGGATTCTGGGGGGACGAGATTGAGCGCATTGTAGAGGTTGACCCCCTAACTGGTGAGGTACTGGCTCATCGAGATCAAGTGGATATTTACCCCGCAAAGCACTTTGTCACCTCCCACGATAAGCTGATAGCGGCAATCGAGGATATTAAAGTCGAGCTAGAGGAAAGATTAACGGAGTTAAGAGGCCAGGGAAAGCTACTGGAGGCTCAGAGGCTTGAGGCGCGGACCAATTACGATATTGAAATGCTTCAAGAGGTGGGATACTGCACCGGGGTGGAAAATTACTCCCGTCATCTCCAGCGGCGGGCACCGGGAAGCACACCCTGGACTTTGCTGGATTATTTTCCCGATGACTTCTTGTTGTTCATCGATGAATCACATATGACCCTGCCGCAGATAAGGGGCATGTATCATGGTGATATTTCTCGAAAGCAGACGCTGGTTGATTACGGCTTTCGCCTCCCTTCAGCCCTGGATAACCGCCCATTGCACTTCGAGGAGTTCGACAAGCACGTCAACCAGGTCATTTACGTCTCTGCTACACCCAAGCCCTATGAATATGAGCGCAGCCAGCAAATAGTGGAGCAATTAGTCCGACCCACTGGTTTACTGGAGCCTACCGTGGAGGTTAAGCCAGTTAAGGGGCAAATTGATGACCTTATTTATCAGATAAAAAGCAAGGTATCCAAGGGGGAGCGCTGTTTGGTGACTACCTTGACCAAGCGAATGGCAGAGGAACTAAGCGACTACTTGAGGGAAATGGAGATTAAAACTCATTACTTGCATTCGGAGGTAGAGACTTTAGAGCGAGTGGAGATTCTCCGTGACCTCCGCCTTGGCGTCTATGATGTGGTAGTGGGCATCAATCTCCTTCGTGAGGGGCTGGACTTGCCTGAGGTGAGTCTGGTAGCCATACTCGATGCTGATAAGGAAGGCTACCTAAGGTCAGAGGAAGCGCTCATTCAAACCATGGGGCGTGCTGCCAGACACCTAAATGCTCATGTCATAATGTATGCCGATACCATTACTCAATCCATGCAGAAGGCGATAGAGGAAACCGGCCGCCGCCGCCAGGTTCAAGAAGCTTACAACAAGGAGCACGGCATAACTCCCCAGGGAATCCGAAAGGCAATTAAGGATATAACTGAGAGAGTTCAAGCGGTAGCCGAGACAAGGACCCCTTATGTGGTTACTCCTATTTCCAAAGGAGAAATGACTCAACTCATCAAACAACTGGAATCCCAGATGAAGGCAGCGGCCAAGAATCTGGAGTTTGAAAAAGCTGCTATGATCCGCGACCGTATTATCGAATTAAGAAAAGACGAAGAACTAGTTTCACCCATGCTGAAACAATAATCGGGGGAGTCGTTCACCAGGAGTTGGGTCCACTTGAGGCTACCCCGTTGCCCTTCTGCTCGGGGAAATCGAAGCTGAAACTCAACAATTTCGCGAGCACCTCCCATTAATTCACACCTCTCTCCCAGAATATGGCGAACCCATTCCGCTGGCGGCCGGTCGGAATGCCAGTGCTTTGCATCAGGTGTCCGACCAACAGGAGCCGCTGAACAAGCCAGGACTAAAGTAACGGAATAACAGGTACAAATGGGTGATTGACACTTTCCAACACACGAGTCTATATTAATAATATAGTATGGCATAGCTGAGTAGTTTCAGGAGAGGAAGATATGCCCGTTGTTATTAATGACCAGACCTATTACAGGACAGCTGAGGTTTGCCGGATGATCGGCATCAGTAGAAATACCCTCTTCAGGTGGTTAAAAGAAGGGATATTTTCCGACGTCGAGTACCGGGACTGGCGGGGCTGGAGACTATTCACCCCGGCTCAGTTAGATACCATTAGAGCGAAGACCAGCTATGTTACGGCAATAAGTCGAGAAAACTAAGCAGGTGGATACATGAGATTAGCAGTCAAAGAAACGGAGGCAGAAAACTTATTCGAGACTCTAGCCGACAAATCGCCAGTTGGACTTTGCATCATACAGGATGGAAAGTTTTGCTATACCAACCCCACCTTCCAGCATAACACCGGCTACAGGGAAGATGAATTGCTGGACAAGGATTCTCTAGAGCTTATCATTCCCGAAGACAGGGTGATAGCCAGAGAAAATGCCATGAAGATGCTGAAGGGAGAACTCACCCTGCCATACCAATTCAGGGTGACCCACAAGAACGGCAGCATTAAGTGGGTAATGGAGTCAGTTGCCTCCGTCCAGTACCGTGGGAGACCGGCAACTCTGGGGAACTTCATAGACATCACCGCGCACAAGCAAACAGATGAGGCGCTTCAAGCCGAGAAGAATAAGCTGCAATCATTAATAGATGCCATGGAATACACCCTCACCATCCAGGATAGGGAATATAACATTATTTATCAGAATGAGCTGTCGAAGATAGCTTCTGGTGGTGACCACCTGGGGGAGAAATGCTACCGCGTCTATGAAGGTAGAGAAGAGATTTGTGACGGGTGCCCAGTAGAAAAAGCATTTAAGGATGGTAAGTCACACACCGCGGAGAGGAGGACGGCAATCGCGGGGGAGGTTGCTTTCTGGGAGAATACGGCTAACCCCATTAGAGACGCCGAGGGAAGGGTTGTTTCCTGTCTTGAGCTTACCAAGAACATCACCGAGCGCAAGAAGGCAGAGGAGGAACTGAGTAAGACCCAGGCCCAGCTATCCACTGCCGTGCAGATGGCGCATCTCGGACCATGGGAATATGATGCAATAAACGACCTGTTTATTTTCAGTGATGCCTTTTATGCGATATTCCACACCACCGCTGAGGAGGTTGGCGGATATACCATGTCATCCGCCGAGTACGCAAGGCGTTTTGTCTATCCCGAGGATGCACCTCTTGTTGGCGTGGAAGTCCGCAAAGCCCTTCAAGCCGATGATCCCAGTTTCAGCAGGCAGCTCGACCATCGAATTATTTACGCAGATGGTGAGGTTGGATATATTTCCGTGCGCTTTTTCATCGTCAAAGATGAGACTGGAAGCACAGTCAGAACTTACGGGGTAAACCAGGACATCACCGAGCGCAAGCAAGCAGAGGAGGCGCTGCGACAAAGCGAGGAAAAGTATAGAGCTTTGTTCGATAGCTCGGTCGTCGGCACGTTTATTATTGACGCTGAAACTATGAAAGTAATGATGACTAATCGAGCCGCTGCGAAAACGTTTGGGTTTAGCTCTGTAGAGGAAGGCATTGGAGTAAATCCGCTGGACTTCTTTCAGCCGGAGGATAGGGAAAGAGTTTTTAAGATTATTATGAAGGATATGTTTGAACAGGACTTGCGCCAGACTAACGAGTTTCGAGTGATGACCAAAGATGGCAGAGAAATATGGATAAGCGCAGTGGGTACAAGGATCATGCATGAGGGCAGATTAGCAGGTTTAATTTCCTTTACGGACATCACCGAGCGTAAGCAAGCAGAGGAGGCATGGAGAGAGGCGGAGGAGGAAAAGAGCGCTTTGCTTGAGGAAGCACCTATCGCCGTAATTAGTGCGGACCTCAAGGGCAAAATCACCTATGCCAACAAGAGATTCGAGTCAGAGTCAGGTTACTCACGGGAAGAAATTGTCGGCAAGAACGGCTTAAAACTGGATTGGCTTCCTGCCGGTACTATAAGGTACCTTACACAACGGATGGCGGCCAGATTGAGGGGAGGGCCTAGCAAGCATTGGGAAACTCAGTTCAAATGCAAGGACGGACGATGGATCTGGGTTGCAATAGAGGGCAAAGTACTTAGAAGGTTGAGGGTTCCGGTTGGCTTTCAAATTATTGCCAGGGACATCACCGAGCGCAAGCTGACGGAGGAGAAAGTGCAGCATTTCAACCTGGTGCTTCATGCCATACGCAACATCAACAAGCTTATCGCCAGGGGTAGCGACCGCGACAGCCTGCTCAAAGGTGCCTGTGATAACTTTGTCAAGAATCGAGGTTATTACAGCGCCTGGATTGCCCTTCTGGATGAGTCGGGCAAGCTGGTAACCGCTGCTGAAGCTGGCCTGGGCAAGAGTTTCTTGCAAGTTATGGAGAGGCTCAAGCGTGGAGAGTTGACGCCTTGTGGGTGTAAGGTGCTGGAGAAACCGGGCGTTTTGGTGATGAAAGACGTGTCGTCGGAGTGTGAGGGTTGTCCTCTAGCAAAAGAGGATACTGGCAGAGATGCTATGAGCATCAGGCTGGAACACGGCGGTAAGGTGTATGGACTAATGACTGTTTCTATCCCGCCTGGCAGAGCTGCGGAAAAAGAAGAACACGGCTTGTTTGAAGAGATTGCCGGAGATATCGCTTTTGCCCTGCACAGCATAGAACAGGAACAGGAGCGCAAGCGGGTGGAGAAAGCACTGCGGGATTCGGAAGAAAAGCTACGGAAAATATTTGAGTCGGCCACCGATGGGATATTAGTTATTAATTTGAAAGGTATCATCACCGAGGTAAACCAAAGAACGGTAGAGATGCATGGCTTCAGCTCCAAGGATGAGCTTCGAGGGAAAGATGCCCTTGAACTGCTTGCCCCCCGTGACCACAAGAGAGTAGCCGCCAACATGCGGAAGGCTATAAAGGAGGGAACAATCCGAGGTGTGGAATACACCCTGCTTAAGGCTGATGGCACTGAATTTCCCGGTGAGTTAAGTACCAATGTGCTAAAGGATGCTTCGGGCAATCCCGTTGGTCACATCTCCATTGCCAGAGACATCACCGAACGGAAAAAGCAGGAGGAGGAGCTTCAAGCCGAGAGAAATAAGCTGCAATCAATAATAGACGCCATGGCAGATGGTCTCACCATCCAGGATGGGGACTATAACATTATTTATGAGGGTAGGCTGCAGAGGACGATTTTTGGTGACCACGTGGGGGAGAAGTGCTACCGGGTCTACGAAGGCAGAGAAAGTATCTGTGAAGGTTGTCCGGTAGAAAAGGCATTTAAGGATGGTAAGTCACACACTTCGGAGAGGAGGACGGTAACGCCCTCTGGGGAGGTTGTCTTCTGGGAGAATACGGCTAATCCCATTAGAGATGCCCGTGGAGAGATTGTTTCCTGCCTTGAGATTGCTAGGAATATCACCGAGCGCAAGCGGGCTGAGGAAGAGTTGAGGCTTCTCAGCTCGGTCACCCAGCAGGTATCAGACGCCATACTTGTTACCAATCTTGGTCATAATATTACCTATGTTAATAAGGCAGCGGAGGAGCTATTCGGTTGTCCTGCCCAAGAAATGCTGGGCAAACACGTGGATGCCTTTAATGTAGAAATCCCACCAGAGAGTTTCAAGCAGGAAGTGGAGCAGACCGTTTCCTCCGGTAAAACCTGGGTGGGGACGCTAGTAAAAAAGAGAAAGGACGGCAGCACTTTTCTTTGCGAGTGTCATATTTCTCCCTTGTATGATAAGCAGGGTAAAATCTCATCACATATAGATGTCCTGTGTGACATCACCGAGCGTAAGCAGGCAGAGGAGGCGCTTCAAACAGAGAGGAATAAGCTGCAATCACTAATAGATGCCATGGAGGATGGCATCAGCATACAGGATACAGAATATAACATTATTTTTCAGAATGAGCCCTCAAGAAAAAGTACTGGCGGTGACCACGTGGGGGAGAAGTGCTACCGGGTCTATGAAGGCAGAGAAAGTATCTGTGAAGACTGCCCGGTAGAAAAGTCATTTAAGGATGGTAAACCCCACACCTCGGAGAGGCAGCGGGTACTGCCCTCGGGGGAGCTCTCTTTCTGGGAGAATACGTCTAATCCCATCAGGGACGCCAAGAGAGAGGTTGTTGCCTGCCTTGAGATTGGCCGGAATATCACCGAGCGCAGGAAGCAGGAGCAGGCGCTGGCTGATGAGTTGACGCGGCGCCGTCTCCTCGTTGACCAGTCCCTGGACGGGATAGTTGTCATCGATGAGAACGACAAGGTTTATGAGGCCAACCAGCGCTTTGCCGAGATGCTTGGCTATACCCCCGAGGAAGTCCATGAGCTGCATACCTGGGACTGGGATAAAAATTTTCCCCCCGAGAAAATACATGAGCTGGGGAGGAAGGCTGACGAGAAAGGTTTCCTCCTGGAGACAACGCACACTCGCAAGGATGGCTCCGTCATTGACGTTGATATCAGTATTAACGCCTCTATGTTCGGGGGGCAGAAGCTAATCTTCTGCGTCTGTCGGGACGTTACCGAGCGCAAGAAGGCGGAGCAGGCACTGGCTGATGAATTGACGCGGCGCCGTCTCCTCGTTGACCAGTCCCTAGACGGGATAGTCGTCCTTGATGTCGACGCTAAGGTAGTGGAGGCCAACCAGCGCTTTGCCGAGATGCTGGGCTATACCCTTGAGGAAGTCCGTGAGCTGCACACCTGGGACTGGGATAAAAATTTTCCACCTGAGCAAATACTGGAGATGGGGCGGGGGATTGACGAGAAAGGTCGCCACCTGGAGACGAAGCACACTCGCAAGGATGGTTCGGTCATTGACGTTGATATCAGTATCAGTGGGATCATGTATGGGGGGCGGAAGCTGATCTTCTGCATCCAGCGGGACATCACCGAGCGCAAGAAGATGGAAGAAGCAATAAATCTTCAAAGAGCCTACTTCCAGCAACTGTTTGACACCTCTCCCGATGCTATCATTATGATGGACGCGAACGACAGGGCGATTCAAGCCAACAGGGGATTTGAGGTGCTTTTCGGCTACTCTAATGAAGAAGTCAAGGCTCGGTCTCTTATCGAACTCATCGTCCCTGAAGTGGATGTACAGGAAGCGTCCGATTCTCTTCAGAGGATTTCAGGTGGAGAAGTCGTTCGGAAAGAATCGGTGAGAAGACGCAAAGATGGCAGCCTGGTAGATGTTTCTGTACTCGCCTATCCCATTCGTTTTAATGACAAATTGGTCGGCACATACGGCGTATATAGCGACATCACCGAGCGCAAGCAGGCAGAGGAGGCGATAAAGCACGCAGCCGAGGAATGGAGAGACACCTTCGATTCCATCAGCGACGCTATCTCTATTCATGACAGGGAATACAAGATTCTGCGGGCAAACAAGGCATTTGCTGACATTTTTCACATGAAGCCCAGGCAAATCATCGGCAGGTACTGCTATGAGCTACACAGTGGGGAAAAACCCATATCAGGCTGTCCTCACAAGCAGACGCTGGCTACTGGGAAACCTGCGGCGGCAGAGTTCTACGAATCCAACCTGGGAAAATACCTCCGTGAATCGACATCACCGATTTTCGATGAGAAAGGTGAGGTCGTCGGCACTATACATATTACCAGAGACATTACTGAGCAAAAGCAACAAAATGAGCGGCTTATGATGGCTGACCGGCTGGCCTCCATTGGCGAACTGGCAGCCGGCACCGCCCACGAACTTAACAACCCGCTCACGAGCGTCCTCGGTTTCTCCCAGTTGGTCATGGAAAAGGATATCCCTGACGACATCCGTGAGGACCTGAAGCTTATCCACAACGAAGCTCAGCGCGCCGCTAGTGTAACGAAGAATCTCCTTACATTTGCCCGAAAGCAAGCACCCGCGAAGCAGCTTAACCAGATAAATAACATTATTGAGGACGTGCTGAAATTACGTGCCTATGAGCACAAAGTAAATGGTATCGAAGTCCAGAGGCAGCTTGCTCCTGACCTTCCCGAAATCAAGGTTGACTATTCCCAAATGCAGCAGGTTTTCCTCAACATCATTATCAACGCCGAATATTTTATGATTGAAGCGCATAACAGGGGGACTCTGACCGTTACCACCAAAAAACGGAACGGCAGCGTGAGGATTTCAATCGCTGATGACGGCCCGGGGATCCCACCGGAAACTCTGAGCCGGATATTCAACCCCTTCTTCACCACCAAAGAAGCAGGCAAGGGAACCGGGCTTGGTTTGAGCATCTGCCACGGGATAGTGTCCGAGCACGGCGGGCAGATATATGCCAGGAGCCGGCCAGGTAAAGGAGCCACTATTGTTGTCGAACTGCCCACTAACAATCACTGACCATGTCAGGGGAACGCCATGAAACAGGCTAACGCCAACGAGAAAAGCATTGAGGGTATGGTCAGCCAGCGGGAAACATTGCTTATCGTCGATGATGAAGCTGCAATCAGGAAGCTCCTTTGCCAGAAATTATCAAGAGAAGGCTACCAGTGCGAGGAAGCGAATACTGCTGAGCAAGCCTTGAATATGCTGGCAACCAGTCCGATTGCTCTGGTTATTCTGGATATAAAGATGCCCGGTAAATCAGGAATCGAACTCCTCCCGGAAATAAAGTCAGGCTACCCTGACACGGCGGTTATTATGGCTACAGCTATTACTGATGTTAATGTCGCCATTCAGTGTCTGAAGCAGGGGGCTGATGACTACATCTGCAAGCCTTTCAACCTGGAGGAACTTTCCCTGGCCGTCCAAAGAGCTCTTGAGAAAAGACGGCTGCAGCTCAAAATCAAGGAATACCAGCAATACCTGGAGGACAAGGTTGAGGAGCAGACAAAAGAGATTAGAAAACTTTCCCTCGGCGCCATTGAGGCACTGGTATCTGCCCTCGAAGCTAAGGACAAGTACACTGGTGGACATTCCCGTCGGGTGACCGAGGTAGCATTAGCCTTGGGCAATGAACTTGGTCTGTCGGCAGAGGATATGGAAGACTTGCGCTGGGGAAGTTTACTCCACGATGTCGGGAAGATTGCAGTTGACCAGCTTGTCCAGAATAAGCCCGGCAAGCTGACACGTGAAGAGTACGAGCACATTATGACTCACACTCATATCGGCGCCGACATTGTGCAGCCGATAGTTGATGGAAAAATAATCGAGACGATTGAGCACCACCATGACCATTATGATGGCAGTGGGCTTCATCAGGTTATAGCGGGCAATGACATACCGCTGGGGGCCAGAATCGTGGCTGTAGCCGATGCCTTTGATGCCATGACATCCGACCGACCGTATCGGTCAGCAATGTCCATCACGGAAGCCATAAAAGAGATCAAGCGCTGTGCTGGCACTCAGTTCGACCCAGATGTCGTCACCGCATTCCTTAAAACAGCCAAAACAGCGACAAAATAGGCTCGAAGCCCTCAAAGCGGTGTGCCTGATGGTCATCCGCGGGGATATGAAGGCTTCAATGCACAATGACACCCACCCTGTCATTGCGAGCCCCGACTTGTCGGGGCGTGGCAATCTCATTGGCTAAATTCCAAATCCCAAAATCCAGTCTCCCAACAAATCCAAATATCAAAATTCTAAACGCTTTGA
>JAUWGZ010000075.1 GCA_030606165.1 Dehalococcoidia bacterium | reverse complement strand
CGTGGCATCGCAAGCCAGGAGAAAACCCCCTAAGCCTTTAATGGCCACGATTTTCCCCTCCTTGAGGAACTGACTGGCAACGGCTATAGGATTCGACCCGGTTACCAGATTACCCTGGTTATCAACCAGCTCGACCTGGGGACCGCATTTTGGGCAGGCGTTGGGCTGGGCATGGAAGCGGCGGTCCAGGGGATTATCATATTCCGCCTGGCATTGGGGGCACATGTGGAAGTAGCGCATGGTTGTTTTGGGGCGGTCATAGGGCATATCTTCAATTATGGTAAAGCGAGGGCCGCAATTGGTGCAGTTGGTAAAGGGATAGCGGTAGCGGCGGTCTTCAGGATTCAGCAACTCACCAAGGCAAGCCTGGCAGGTAGCGACATCCGGAGAGATAAGCTGATACTTCCCTTCCTGTGCCTGGCTATGCCGAATTTCAAAGTTTTTATAACCGAGGGGTGGGTGATACTCGATAGTTACGTCCTCGATGTGAGCTAGCGGTGGGGCTTTTGCCTCGAGCTCCAGCTCAAATTGCTCAATAGCTTCTGCTTCACCTTCTACCTCAATCTTGACATCCTCTGAAGTGTTGTAAACCCACCCCTTGAGGTTGTGTTTAACAGCTAGTCCATAGACGAAAGGCCTGAAGCCGACGCCCTGAACAATGCCACGGACGCTAATAGAAGCTAATTTGAGGGACTGCCTTGTTACTTTTGACATATAAGATGATTCTTAGGGAATGCAATAATCGGTGAAATTTATACTAACACGCCCTCGATTTCGGCCATAATTTCTTCGGTAATGCAGTGCTCAATGGTAATTGCCGCGCTGGGGCAAGCAGCAACACACACGCCACATCGCTTGCACCTGCGGTCATTTATAACTGCTACAGCTCCGTTCCCAGATTTCTCTAATTTGATGGCGTCATAGCTGCATAGGGCAACACAGATCCCACATCCGCTACATATCTCTCGATTGACTTCAATTTCTGGTATCTCAAGTTGAAGCTCTAGCGCCACACATCCTTTACAGCTCTTACAGGGGCCACAGTATAGACATCTCCCAGCCTCTTCCACCACCTCCTCCAGGGTAAATCCCTTCTCAAAAGGTTTGAAGTTCAACCTTTTTTCCGCCGGCAGCCATATAAGTTCAGGTTGAGGCTTGTAATCTGTAGCCCTGGGAATAGCTGCTTTCTCATACTCTTTCTCTCTCCCTTTCTTTAGGTCTTCGCCTCTGATGTAGCGGTCTATGGACTCGGCAGCTACCATCCCGTCTTTCACGGCCTCTGTGGCAAAGCCTACTCGCCTGACATCGCCTCCGATGAAAATCCCTTCTTTGCGATTGCTCATCAGAGTAATCGGGTCGACGTCAACCCGGCCTCTTTCGTTCAGCAGGCCTTCTTGCTGGAAAAATTCCCTCTCTGGAGCTTGCCCGATGGTAATGAGTAGCACGTCTCCCTCAAGATATATCGCGTCACTCAGGTCGAACTTGGGATTGAATCCACTGTATCCCATCTGGTCGTAGACCCATGTGCACCGAGGAGACTTTATCTTCCTGAATTTCCCGTCCTCACCAATTATCTCCCATACACCACGGGTATAGATAATTTCCACTCCTTCCTCACTGGCGCCGTCAATTTCTTCGATATCAGCGGGAATTCCGTCCTTGGAAGACTTATCTTCATTCTCCAAGCAGACAAGGGTAACATCTCCGCCAAGTCGTCGGGCAGTTCTTGCTGCATCAAAAGCCACGTTGCCGCCTCCTATTACTATCACCCTTTTGCCCTCAAAGAGCCGAGGATGAACCTTCCCTTGGTTGACGTTGCTAAGGAGGTCCAAACCAAACATAACTCCTTCTAAATCTGACCCGGCCATGACTTTTCCTTCAATATCAATAAGGGCTCTTGGAGAGGGGGTGCCGGTAGCAATAAATATGGCTCGGTAACCTTCATTTCTGAGTTCATCCAGCGTTTTCTCACCATCTCCCATTCTGAGCCCCAGTTTGACATCTATATGAGCAATCCTTACCAAACTATCCAAAGTAGCATCCAATATATTCTTAGGAAAGCGATATTTAGGAATTAATCTCAGAGCACCCCCCAACTCCGAACTTCTCTCCAGAATGGTGACCCGGTAACCCTTCTTGCTCAGTGTATAAGCACACATCAGGCTTGCCGGTCCTCCTCCAATCACCGCCACCTTTTCCTTGGTGGGAGGAGGGTATGAGGGTTTTGTCTCCAGGTAGGGCAGATAATGCTCGGCGATAAATCGCAAAAGCAATTTTCTTCTCACTGCCCCGGTCTGGTCTTTATAATTGCACTCTTTTTCGCAAAGCCCACAAACGTAGCTGCAAATTGGAAATAGAGGATTTTGGTCATAGATTTCATCGCCTATCTTTATTATCTGGCGGGAAGCCTCTTGAGGATCCAACGGAAGGAGCGACATCATAGCATGATTGCGTTGAATATCTATTTTAAGAGGACAGCGAACCTGACAAGGAGGCAAATATACTTTCCCATCAGCTTCATTAATTACTTCTTCAACCCGTGAAGCAACTTTATCCATCTCTTCTTAAGCTCATCATTGAGTCATATACCTTGACTTGAAGAGCATCCGGCATGGAAATAAAGGGGTTGAGCGCTGGTAGTGCCATGAGCAGACAGCACGGCCAATGTTCTCGCCACTTTTGGGCAATTCTTTTCAAACAGTTTGAGGCTACCAGTTGTGGGCATAATAACCGTCACATGATACCTCATATCCGAGTTACTAGCAAGCCGAAGTGGGCTATATTTTAGATTGTATGGGAAAAGGTTTCTAAAATTATAGCAAATTTACAATGGTTGCTAATAAGTCCAGCGCAAGCACGAGTGGAAATGACTTTTGCCTTACCCACACTACCGACGATAAAACATGGATGGGCTTATTATTAGCCGTCAGACCTTGCACATTTAGCTCTTTACCCGTAAAATGCTTAGCGTTGCCCCCATCGTCTAGAGGCCTAGGACATCAGCCTTTCAAGCTGAAGATCAGGGGTTCGAATCCCCTTGGGGGCACTCTCCAGTTAATCTATAGTCAGCTGCACAAATCATTACCATTCTCCCTCCCGTGGTGGGAGGGAGCTCATACCCCACAAAATCTCGGATGGTGAAAGAGGGAGGGGGATTTCACCCTCAGGCGGGCTTTCCTCGAGATTTTCTCAGAATTTCATCTGCCTTTTCACTCTTCCCAGGCACCTTCACCAATAAGTGGCACGAAATAGCAGCCACCTAAGTTTTCTATCTCGTTTCCCTTCCTCAGTTTAGTGACTCTGATTAATTCTTGCTGCCATCGAGAGCCTACAGGGATCACCAATCGCCCATTCCAGGTTAGTTGCTCCAGAAGAACTTGAGGCACGGTGGGAGCACCAGCAGAAACTATAATAGCATCGTAAGGTGCTCCCTCCGGCCAACCCAAAGTTCTGCCAGCCACGTGAACTTCGATATTGGAATAACCCAGCTTGTCCAGAACTTGCCTGGCTGATTTCGCCAATTCAGGTATACACTCCACGGTAATCACTTTTTGAGCTAACTCAGCTAATATCGCTGCCTCGTAGCCGCTTCCAGTACCCAGCTCCAGTACCTTTTCATCCTCTCTGAGCTCCAAAACTTGTACCATCAGAGCCACAATAAAGGGTTGGGAGATAGTTTGCCCAAAGCCAATGCTTAAGGGTCTATCGTCATAAGCGGCATGATATTGCTCTCGTAATACAAAGGCTTCACGGGGAACACGCCTCATAGCGTCAACTACACGGTTGTCGGCGATTTCGCGGTCAAGATATCTAAGTAAACTCTGCCTCGCTTGCTCTAAATCCACCGCAGTTCACCAACCGAAGATGTCAACCAAGAACAAAAGACAGGATTATGAGGACCAGAATTATAGCTCCGGCAATGATGCCGATGCGTTTTATTTCAGGCATAACATATTGATAGCGGCTGGTTAAATCTTGAGCTTTTGGGGACACTCGAGTCGGCGATTGTACCTCAGCAGGCGGCGGTCCTGGCTGTTGCGAACGCCCCTCCCATACCACCTTTGCCACTCTAGTCCGTTGTTTAGCTTTAGCACGCCGTGATTTTTTCGGCACTACCCTCTCCCCGGTGCAGGTTGCTCATAAACTCTTGTGCTAGAAATATAGGCATGACCTAAAAGTTGCTGGAGTTGACGGAGCTCGGTACCACTCTGTAATTTACATCTGGCGAAGCTATGACGCAAGGCCTGTGGTGTGACCTTGCCACCCAGGCCTGCCCGGGAGGCATAACTTTTAATAATCTGCCAGAACCCTTGCCGAGTCAACCTCTTACCACGTCGGTTAAGAAACAGGGCTTCCTCTGTCTCGTCATATAATAAATCCAGCCTATCACCTCTGAGGAATTTTCCTAAAATCAGGCTTAAGCGATGGTCAAAAGGAACTTGTCTCTTAGAATTAATATGCACAAAATTTTGCTTCAAATCAATATTTTTGACACTTAATGACACTAATTCGCTTATGCGTAAACCAGTGGCATAAAGTAATTCCAGCATCACCGCATCCCTTTTAGCTTCCGGAGACGATAGTTTTGCTGGCTCGGCAAGCAACTTCTGGTACTCAGACGGAGATAAGAATTTGAGTGAATGCTTGCTAACTTGAGGAGAGGGCAAATTTTGTGTCGGATTCTCCTTCATCCTCCCCGAAGCAACCATAAATTTGAAGAATGACTTGGCTGATGCGACCTTGCGAGCTGTTGTTGCCACAGAGTATCTCTTCTCCCTAAGCTTGAGTAAATAGCTCTTCAAAAGCTCATCATAGGACTTGATTATTCCCTTTTCCTGCTCTGCAGTAATAAAGGCTGCCATTTGAGTCAAATCATTGCGATAAGCAGCTACAGTATTCTGGGAATAGCCTTTGTCTTGGGTCAAATATTGAAGGAAGGCATCGATATCCAAGTTCATCAGAGTTATTTTAACATAATGCGAGTTATTTTGCCTCTATACAAGCCACTTGCTACAATAAATTTGCCGTGAAATCAGAGCAACTAAAAGTTTTGCCAGCAAAGCCCGGAGTTTATCTGTTTAAGGACAAAGAGGGCAAGGTTATCTACGTGGGCAAGGCTGCTAACTTGAACAGTCGGGTAAGGAGTTATTTCGGTGCCTCCTCTAGCCTGTCAGCCAAGATTCAAAGATTAGTGGCAAAAATACAGGATTTCGAGTTCGTAGTTACCAATTCCGAGCAAGAGGCGCTTATCCTGGAATGCAACATGATAAAGAAATATACCCCGCGGTACAATGTGCGCCTTAAAGATAACAAGACTTTTCCTTACCTCAAGATAGACATTAACGAAGATTGGCCTGGTGTTTACATCACCCGCCGGGTTCAGAAAGACGGAGCTAGATACTTTGGGCCTTTCGCCAGTGCTGGCTCGGTACGCAAAACTCTAAGGTTAATAAAGAAAATCTTTCCTTTTCGTAGTTGCAGCAAGCGCATCGAAGGTAAAGATAAGCGGCCTTGCCTCGATTATTATATCCATCGCTGTCTCGGACCATGCATTGGAGCAGTGGAAAAACAGGAATACCACGACGTAATAAACCAAGTCATCTTATTTTTACAGGGGAAGCAGGAATTTATTCTTCGCGAATTAAACGCCAAGATGAAAGCCGCAGCGCAGCAGCTTCAGTTTGAGAAGGCAGCTTTGCTGCGCGACCAAATTAAGACCATAGAAAAAGTAATAGAGGGGCAGAGGATTGCTACGACATTACAGGGGGAAAAGGACGTCATCGGTCTGGCACAAAATGAAAAACAGG
>JAUWGZ010000105.1 GCA_030606165.1 Dehalococcoidia bacterium | reverse complement strand
CACCACCCATGGGTTTATCTTGTTCTTTCTCAAAGAGCAATCTGAATTCCCTAGCTTCTTGTTCAGTCAATGTTATAATCTTTGCTCCACCCAAACCTACTGCTTGGCGTTCTTGCACTAGTGGCATTGGTGGCATTGGCTCTACCGCCAGCTTGTCTATAATCTCCTGAGGTAAGAACTCAAGAAGCTCCTGACCCTTGGGATTGCTCAGAATCCATTCAAGCATGGTGAGAGATTCCTGTTCCTGAGCAGGAGGAGAAGACTCTGGTTCCTCGGCAGCAAGAGGAACCGAAGCGGGAGGAGAAGACTCTGATTCTCCGACAGCAAGAGGAACCGAAGCGGTAGTGGCAAAGATTGCCATTAAAGCTACTAAAGCTATGACGCCTAGAGTTAAAACTGCAAAGGATTTTTGCTTCATAGAACTATTCTTCCTGTCACAATTATAAACTTTTTTTGGAAAATGTCAAGTCCTTGTACTGAGATTGCTTCGTCGTTTCGTTTCTCGCAATTACGTCACTTTTATTTCGGAGTTAGAATTTAGTGCTTATTTTTATCTGCCTCCTACCACACAATGACGAATCCTGATATGCGGGCTGCCGTTAGAAACGGGTAGTGGAGATTGCCCCCCTTTGCCACAGCCACCGCCTTGATTCATCTCCAGGTCATTACCTATGGCATCTATATTTTGCAGGGTGGTAAAAACATTACCGGTTAGCACCACGGGGCGCAATAACTCCGCTAATTTCCCCCGGCGAATCATGTAAGCTTCCCCAGCGGAGAAGGTGAACATCTCCAGGCTGGTCGTCCCGCCATACCAATCCTTAACATAGACGCCTTCCTCAATGCCACCAAGTATCTCCTCGAAGGAAGTGCTACCTGACTCAATAAAGGTATTGCTCATTCGCACTATGGGGGGAAAGAGGTAATTAATGGCTCGAGCATTCCCCGTAGCCCTTTCTCCCATCTTAGCCGCTGTTTCCCGGGAATGAAGCCTTCCCTCCAGAATGCCCTCCCGGATAAGATAGGTTTTCGTTGCCGGCGTCCCTTCATCATCGTATTTATAACTTCCCCGCAAGTTGGGAATCGTAGGGTCATCAATGATATTGAGATGCTTGCCGCCAAATCTTTTTCCCAGGACCATGACTTGCTGCAGGTTTTCATTTTGATATACAAAATCCGACTCGGATAAATGCCCGAATGCTTCATGAGCAAAGACCCCAGCCAGAACAGGGTCCAAAATTACGGTATATTCTCCGCCTTTTACCTGGGGGGCGGAAAGAAGGGCTGCGGCACGGCTAGCTATCTTCCTGGCCTGCTCATGTAGCCCCTCCACAGAGGAAAACTCACCATTACTTCCTACGCTTAGTCCTGCTTGTTGAACCTCGTTATCCTCACGAGCTATGGCTGTCAATCGTAAATTAAGGTCGGTTTTAGCTTGCTCTATATAACTGCCTTCAGAATTGGCAAAAGTGCGTTGCTTTCTGCCATCGCGATAGTTGATTCTTGTGCTTTGAATTTTTGGGCTGCTTAACATAATATTATTATAGCTATCTAAAAGCTCTTTCTTGGTTGCCAAAAGTATGGCTGTAGCATCTTGCTCCAATTGCGGGATCACCGTATCAACCACAGGCTTCGTAGGGAAAAGCTTCAATGATTCCCTGCCGGCTAACCTTGCCTCGTCCAGCGCCAGAGCTACCTTGTCCCGCAGTCCGCTAAGACGATTAAAGCTGACGAATCCCCAACTACCCTGGATTAAAGCACGAACATTGCCACCGGAATTGCGCGCCCTGCTTATCTCCTCCAATCTCTCCCCCCTGTAGGCAATATTGGTAGCCTGGCTCTCCTCAAAATGGATTTCAATATAGTCAGCATCATGGCCTTTTAAAGCCTCAGCAATAAGGTCGCGCACGCCTTTATTGTAGCCTTTGACACGAATAAAGGCAAAGAGCGCTGTCATTCTGAGCCGCCTCTCTTTTGTCATTGCGAGCACCTGAAAGGTGCGAAGCAATCCCGTGCCGTCGAGGAGATTGCTTTGTCGCCCGCATGAATCAGGTCTCCTCGCAATGAAACGGTAGTGTCATTCTGAGCCGAAGGCGAAGAATCTCACCTCTCCCAAGGTACACTCCGCCACAACATTGACGAAGCCACATGCACAACGACCACCAGCATAGTAGAATGTTGACCGAGCTTTAATTTATACCCATCTCCTGATATTATCTGGGTTACGGCGATGAAATTCACCGATAAACTGCTTAATATCAGCCGAAAAAACAAAAGCTGGCTTTGCATCGGACTTGACCCCGACCCGGAGCTTATGCCCGGGGTAGATGTTCTACAATTCAACAAAGCCATTATCGAGGCCACCTCCGACCTGGTCTGTGCCTATAAGCCCAATCTGGCTTTCTATGAAGCTTTAGGAACCGAAGGGCTTGCTATCCTGGAGAAGACCGTTAAATATATACCCGGTGATATTCCTGTAATTGGTGATGCCAAGTGCGGCGATATCGGTAACACTGCCAGGGCTTATGCCAGGGCTCTCTTTTCGGTTCTGGGCTTCGATGCCGCTACCGTCAATCCCTACCTTGGCTTCGATTCAATAGAGCCTTTTATTAACTATCAAGACAAAGGGGTATTTATCCTATGTCGAACATCTAACAGAGGAGCCACAGATTTCCAGGACCTTCACACCAATGGCCTGCCACTATACGAAGCAGTGGCTCAAAAAGCCAAAGAATGGAATACTTATGGCAATATCGGCCTGGTAGTCGGGGCTACCTATCCTGAAGAATTAAAAAGAGTCCGCTCAATTTGCCCCGAAATGCCTTTGCTTATCCCCGGCATTGGCGCTCAGGGAGGGGATCTGGCTTCAGCAGTTGGCTATGGAGTGGATGCCCGGGGCGAGAAGGCGATTATCAATGTGTCGAGGCAAATTCTCTACGCCTCCAAGGAAAAGGATTTTGCCCAGGCGGCTAGAAACATGGCTGAAAAAATCCGCAACCAAATCAATTCCTGCCTGAAAGCTAAATGACCTCTTTTTTGTCACCCTGAGTGAAAGCGAAGGGTCTAAAGTCTTTGCTTTGCTCAGAACGGCGTTTCCCGCTCTGTCATTGCGAGGAGCCGAAGGCGACGAAGCAATCTCGCAGCACAACAGGAAGTGAATGGATTACAATAATGGGAAGGGGCTAAGCGACTTCGAGATGACTGTGGAAATAAAGGTTGGTGACATAGTCCGGCTGCGCAAGGCGCACCCCTGCGGCAGCTATGAGTGGGAAGTAGTGAGGGTGGGCGCCGACATTGGCCTTAAATGCCTCAAATGCCAGAGAAGGGTGCTTTTGGAGAGAGGGGTGTTTGAGAGAAGGGTGAAAGAATTTGTCCCCAAAAGTGACTGACTAACCAGCTTCGCGACAATAAAAAGCACCCTGCGATGGTTTGTGTAGTGAGGTAACAAAACAGGCTTTTGTGCAATTTTACCAGCGTATGTACTCTGGACCTCTGCCTCGCTGTCTTGTTACCCATACAGCCAGCGCCACG
>JAUWGZ010000008.1 GCA_030606165.1 Dehalococcoidia bacterium | reverse complement strand
TTGGATTTGAACCAACGACCTCCGAGTTATCGACCCCACAAAGGTGAGTTTTTAGTTACGGAGTTATGGCTGGGAGAAGCTGGATATGGTGCTGAGATGTACCAGAGCAGTGGAGTTTGAGGATATCTTGAGGGCTTTTTGCCCGATGCTTGACAAACATAGGTGAGCCAACTATATTTCCTCTTAATCAAGCTACTATGACCTGAAAAACTGGGCTTAAAGGCCTGCGGGATAGAGGCTTAACAAAGGAGGGCCAAGATGGGAAAGGAAATTTCTATTTACAACCTGGCCGATGGTGTGACTGATGAGCAGTACCGGGAATACGTTAAAAATATCAAGGGCCCCTTCCTGGAGAGCCTGCCCTCGGTTCGTAAGTTCGAGCTGGTCAGGATAAAGGGGGCGGTGACGGGGGAGTCCCCCTATACCTATGTCGGCATCCTGCATGTGGACAACCTGGATGAATTCTACCAGAGAGATGTCCCATCTCAGCAATTCCAGGACTTTCTAAAGGAAGTGATGCCGATGATTAAGCAGGAAGGCTATCATATGATGTACGGGGAGGAAATCTATTAAGCTGTAGAAGGTGCTGTGTTTCCTTGGCGGCAAGGGTAAAAGGGCCAGCGGGCTTATAAAACTATTAGAGAGGAGTAATCTATGGGTTGTTTGGCCCAAAAAATTGAAGGGGAGCGTTACCGCTCCCCTTATCTTTGTCTTGGTGGCGGGGGTTGGATTTGAACCAACGACCTCCGGGTTATGAGCCCGACGAGCTACCACTGCTCTACCCCGCGTCGAACAACCATTTTATCACTTTATAAGGTTTTGTGCTCAGCCTGATGTGAGTCAAGGCCTCGGCCATTAGTACGGCTTAGCTAAACGGATTACTCCGCTTACACATGCCGCCTATCAAGCAAGTAGTCTACTTGCGGCCTTACCTGGTTAACCCAGTGGGAGATCTCATCTTGGGGTGGGCTTCGCGCTTAGATGCTTTCAGCACTTATCCCAACCAGACATAGCTACCCAGCACTGCTCCTGGCGGAACAACTGGCACACCAGAGGTCTGTCCCTCCTAATCCTCTCGTACTAAGGAGAGCTCCCCTCAAATCTCCGGCGCCCACGACGGATAGAGACCGACCTGTCTCACGACGGTCTGAACCCAGCTCGCGTGCCGCTTTAATGGGCGAACAGCCCAACCCTTGGGACCTTCTCCAGCCCCAGGATGCGACGAGCCGACATCGAGGTGCCAAACCTTGCCGTCGATATGAACTCTTGGGCAAGATAAGCCTGTTTTCCCTAGCGTAGCTTTTATCCGATAAGCTACGGCCTTTCCACACAGTACCGTAGGATCACTTTGCCCGACTTTCGTCCCTGCTCGACTTGTATGTCTCGCAGTCAAGCTCCCTTATGCCAATGCACTCTACACACGGTTTCCATTCGTGCTGAGGGAACCTTTGGACGCCTCCGTTACCTTTTAGGAGGCAACCGCCCCAGTCAAACTACCCACCAGACATTGTCCCCCGATTTCATCGGGGTTAGAACCAAAACCAAACAAGAGTGGTATTTCACCGTTGGCTCCACCGAGGCTAACGCCCCAGTTTCTCAGCCTCCCACCTATCCTACACATGCTTAGCCTAAGCTCAGTGCCAAGCTATAGTAAAGCTGCTAGGGTCTTTTTGTCCTGTCGCGGGTAGAGGGCATCTTCACCCCCATTGCAATTTCACCGAGTCCCTCGTTGAGACAGCGCCCAGATCGTTACACCTTTCGTGCAGGTCGGAACTTACCCGACAAGGGATTTCGCTACCTTAGGACCGTTATAGTTACGGCCGCCGTTCACCAGGGCTTCGGTTCAAAGCTTTGAATGTTACCATCCTAACCTCTCTCCTTAACCTTCGGGGACCGGGCAGGTATCAGCCTCTATATTTCAGCTTTTTCGCTTTAGCAGAGACCTGTGTTTTTGTTAAACAGTCGCCTGGGCCAATTTTGTGCCCCCGCCTTATTACAGGCGGGCCCCCTTCTCCCGAAGTTACGGGGTTAGATTGCCGAGTTCCTTAACGAGGGTTCTCTCGAACACCTTGGGACACTTATCCCCACCTACCAGTGGCGGTTTGCGGTACAGGCGCTTAGCTTTTTAGCAACGAGGCTTTTCTTGACAGTATAGGATCAGTTGAGTTTTGTCGGGTTGCCCCTCAAATTCTCCCTCCCCTCAGCTTAATACCAGGGTGGATTTGCCTGCCCTGATGCACCTTGAGTTGGAAACACACCATGTCCATTAGGCATGCTCAACCTACCTTCCTGTGTCCCCCCTTTGCCTTAAAACAAAAGCTACGCGGTGTAGGAATATTAACCTACTATCCATCGCTTACCCCATTAGGGTTCAGCTTAGGCCTGACTAACCCTACGCCGATAAACGTTGCGTAGGAAACCTTAGGTTTACGGTGGGCATGATTTTCACATGCCTTTACGCTACTCATACCGACATTCTCACTTGTCATTGCTCCACAATGGCTTACACCACAGCTTCGCAGCCATGACAACGCTCCCCTACCCCCAGCACTCAATTCATTGAGTGCCGAGCCATAGCTTCGGTAGCAGACTTGAGCCCCGTTAAATTGTCGGTGCAGTACCACTCGACCAGTGAGCTGTTACGCACTCTTTAAAGGGTGGCTGCTTCTGAGCCAACCTCCTGGCTGTTTCTGCGACACAACTTCCTTTCCCACTTAGCCTGCGTTTAGGGACCTTAGCTGATGGTCTGGGCTGTTTCCCTCTCGACTATGGAGCTTAGCCCCCACAGTCT
The DNA here is from genome assembly GCA_030606165.1 of Dehalococcoidia bacterium. Taxonomy (GTDB): domain Bacteria; phylum Chloroflexota; class Dehalococcoidia; order GIF9; family AB-539-J10; genus RBG-13-51-36. The sequence goes on along the minus strand of JAUWGZ010000008.1, from coordinate 21,094 downwards.
CACTCCCAGGATTATATTTACGGCATTCGCAGTTTGGTTGAGTTCGGTAGCCTCACGGTCCCTGGCTCATCCAGAGCTCTACCTCCGTAAATTACCTCCTGAGGCTGCACGTAAATGCATTTCGGGGAGAACCAGCTATTTCCGGGTTCGTTTGGCATTTCACCTGCACTATCCACAGCTCATCCTAGAATTTTGCCTGATTCACAAGTTCGAGCCTCCACTCAATTTTACTTGAGCTTCACTCTGGCCATGGATAGATCACCCGGTTTCGGGTCTGATCCATGCGACCTGCTCAGTAAACTGAACCTCGCCCTATTCAGACTCGCTTTCGCTTCGGCTCCGCAACTAAGTTGCTTAACCTAGCCACATAGATCAACTCGTCGGTTCATTCTTCAATAGGCACGCCATCACCCAGCACTCAATTGGGCAGTCAAACCTCAAGGCTTCGCTCAATACGCTCCCGAAGCCAACGTTTAGCTTGACCGTGAAGTTTCAATTTGCGCTCTCGTTCACGGGCATCCTCCTCCGAACGGAACGCTTCATAGTAAACAAGGGTCCACTCACGCCCTTTGGTGGAAGCATTCTCGCCACGCTTATGCTAAGCGAGACGTTTCTTTAAATCCGAAGTGTAGCCATAGTAGATTTCACCGGCTCCACTCTTGAGTACATAAACGTAATATACTTCACTCCCTTCTGCCCAATTGAGTGCTGGACTCTGACTGCTTGTAAGCACAGGGTTTCAGATTCTATTTCACTCCCCTTCCGGGGTGCTTTTCACCTTTCCCTCACGGTACTGGTTCACTATCGGTCATCAGCAGTATTTAGCCTTGGAGGATGGTCCCCCCTGCTTCCCACAGGATTCCTCGTGTCCCGTGGTACTCAAGAACACAAGCAGAGACTTTTCCTTTTCGTCTACCGGACTATCACCTTCTACGGTTGCCCTTTCCAGAAGCATTCGACTAAGGAAAAGTTTTGTCACTCTGTGGCAGACCTTGGAATCTGCCCCTTGCGTCTTACAACCCCAAAATAGCTTAGGATCCAAGCCCACTTAGCTATCCTGGTTTGGACTTTTCCCATTTCGTTCGCCACTACTCAGGGAATCTCTTTTGATTTCTCTTCCTCAGGTTACTAAGATGTTTCAGTTCACCCAGTTCCCCCTCCGATATAATCGGAGCACTTGGGTTTTCACCCAAGCAGGTTGCCCCATTCGGGAATCCCCAGCTAAGCTAGCTAGACAGCTCACTGAGGCTTTTCGCAGTCTTGCCACGCCCTTCTTCGGCTGCTGATGCCAAGGCATCCACCCTATGCTCTTTCTCCCTTGACCCACGCCAGGCAGAACACAAAACCTATTCAATTGTTAACGTGCAAAACTATTCTCCGTTCAGGAGTATGCCCATTATACAGCACGGCCTTTTCGTTGTCAAATAAACCCAAACGTCGTTAAATTTAATATTTTCAGTTTCCGGGACAAAATCTGTCAATATGTCACTGCGAACCTGATTTCCTCTCCCCTAAACCCCTTCCGTCATTGCGAGTCCTGATTTATCGGGACGAAGCAATCTCCTCTACCTTGACGTGAGAGGATTAAGAGCATGTCCTGAGTCTATCGAAGGACGAGGGTGATGTGCCGCCGGCGTGACAATCTCAGCCCCACCGGGATTGCGGACCCTGCGGAGCTGCTCTACACCAAGTAGCAATAAGTAAGATGAACTGCCCTCATCATATGGCCTTTTTCTTTTTACCACCCTGGCGTTTGGTTTCAAGGGCGGAGAGCGACTTCTGCTTGGCCGCCTGTTTCATAAACCGGGCTATGTTCCCGGTCTCCTTTCTCCTCACTTCCTCTACAAGCCCTTCAGAACCAAGATAATCATATGTCTTGTCCCTGAGCGTCTCGAGCAGCCTGATCAAGGTAAGCTTATCCTCATTCACTAGTGGCGATAGGATTTCCTGGATGAGCCCCCAGCCCGCTACAGTTGCCGGTACATAGGCCTTCTCCGCCTTGCTGGTGATATTCAGAAATACTGTCCTGCGGTCCTTCCTGTCTCTTACCCGTCTGACCAGACCAGCTTTGACCATGCGGTCGATTATCATACTGACGCTGTTCACGCTACGGTCTAACCAGCGGGCTACGTCGGTTGGCCTTACAGGACCATCGATGTGTTTTATAGCCATAAGCACCGCGTGCTGCTCCGTAGTGAGCCCGTGTTCACTAAATACTCGGTCCTCACACTTCAAAACCAGGGTGTAGGTTTGGCGCAGCAGGACCCACGCTCCCTTATCTGGACTTTCGAATTCGAACTTTATCGGCATATTTATCTCCTCTCGCTATTTCATTTGTTCTCTGCTTATTTGGGCCGCCGGAGTGGCAATCTCAGCCCTCACCAGCCCCACCAGGATTGCGGACCCTGCGGAACTGCTCTACGCCAGCTAGCATAAGTAAGGTGAACTACCCTCATCGTGTGGTTCTTCCCCTCTTACCACCCTGACGTTTGGCTTCGGGAGCGGAAAGCGAAGTGTACTGGACCAATCGTTCCATTAAATCGTCATGGCTCTTGGCCTCATTTCTCCTTATTTCCTCTATATCCGCTCCGGGATTGAGATAGGTAGCTGCCTCGTATTGTAGCGTATCGAGCAGCCTCATCAAGGTATGCCTGTCATCATATGATACTTGCGACAGGATTTTCTGGATAAACTCCCAGCCTGCCAAAGTTGCCGGTTTGAGAGCGGTCTCACCCTTGCTGGTGATAACCAGCCGTACTTCCCTGCGGTCCTTTCTGTCTCTTACTCTTCTGAGCAGACCAGCTTTGACCATGCGGTCGACCATCATACTGATGCTGTTCGGGCTACGTCCTAACCACCGGGCTACGTCACTTGGCCTTACAGGACCAACGAGGTATTTTATAGTCACAAGCACTACGTACTGCTCCGTAGTAAGCTTGTATTCACGAAATACTCGGTCCTCGCACACCTTAAGCATCTCGTGGGTCCGGTGTATCATGAACCACAATCTCAAAGCTAGATTTCCAGTTTCTAAACTTACCGTCATATTTAGCCCCCCTCGATTATTTCATTTGACCTTTGCTCGTTTGGGCCGCTTCTATATCCTTTGCACGTTGCCACTTCCTCGTATGCAGTAATTTGGCGTTCCCTCTACTCTTCATTGATTGCTTACAAAGGGCATGGGTCGCCAAATGCCTTGTGGCTTCTTTTCTGTCCGCCTTAACCATGGCGCCAGTTTGCGAAAATATAGTCAGCACCTAGCCGTCCTTTTTTAGCCACAGGAGATGGTACTCGTACTCTTCGGGGGACATGCTAGTTAGCCTGCACAACTCCTGTAATATCTCTTGCAGAGTTGCTCTCAATAGGCACCTCGGTACCATGTGCCAGTAGTTACTCTAAGGCAGGGCATCCTCCCCGGGAGTATGGTTTACGTACTTTAATGTTAACATGGGAATAATTCGCTGGCTATTGTGCTAACATCTGGTTTACTCACGGGGTTAGTATGGTGTAGAATACTGAGGTGGCATGGTATTATATATAGAGCGGCGCTCATCTTTGCCCCGAAGCACACCCGCAAAGTGAAGTTACGAAGAATGCCTGTGGAAAAGATAAGGGTAGTGGTAATAGAGGACGAAGCCCTGTTTCGAGAAGTGTTGGTTGACGCTCTATCCCGGAAGAGTGGTCTAGAGGTAGTAGGCACGACAGATGATGCTGAGAAGGCGATTGCGCTGGCCCGGCAGACCAAACCCGACGTGATGCTGATGGATATTGAGCTTGCCGGCGAAATGGACGGCATTGATGCGGCACTGGCAATCAAGAGGGAGAACCCTGAGATTGGCATCGTTATCCTCTCCGCACATGATAATCCCCGCTATGTGACCAGCCTGCCGCTTGGAGAGAGCACGGGGTGGGCATATCTTTTAAAGCAGACGGTTCGCGACGTATCCACAGTTGTCCAGGCCATTGAGGGATGCGCGCGGGGTATGGTGGTCATGGACCCGGCGGTGATGGCGAAGCTGCACCCGCGGAAAGGGTCTAATGTTTACAGACTTACACCCAGGCAGCAGGATGTGCTCCGGTTGCTTGCGGAGGGGTTTAATAATGCCACTATCGCCAGAGAACTGGCACTGACGGAGAGGTCCGTTGAAAGCTACATCAACGTCATCTATCAGCATCTGGGACTCGCCGGAGAGTCGGAAATCAACATGCGGGTCAAGGCTGCCCTGGCGTTCCTGAAATCCTCGCAGCGAGGTTAGCGCAGGAGCACGGATTGCGTAAACCCCGGCTAATTGCAGTGCGAGCATGATATCGTAGTATGATAGAGCCATACTACAATATAAGCGTTGGAAACTAGTAAGGCAAAGGATGGGAGTCGACATACCGACCTATTCTGGTTGATGACGATACCTGTTTAGAGATTAGCTGTGCCATTTGCTGGAAGCGAGCAAGCACTTTCAGGTATTGGGAGAGACTGGTAGTGCTGCAGGGCGCCGGGCCTTTATTCCAAAGGCTGACCTTCCTGTCACTGTCCTGTTTCAAGTCTGGCAAGAGGCAGCTCTGCCGTAACCTGTGTGCCCTCGCCGGGAATGCTCTCGATGGTGCAACTGCCTCCCGCCGCCGCTGCGTAGTCCGAAATCAGCGAGAGGCCAATACCGGTTGAAGGGCTTGTTGTATTAGAGCCAGGACCATCATCCCTCACCGTAAGGCGCAATATTCGACTATCGGACAGCGACAGTTTCATCACTATATTGTTCGCCGCCGGCGTGTGTTTGGAGATATTGGTCAAGGCTTCCTCAGCAATGCGATACAGCGCCAGCTTCACATTATCTGGAATAAGCTTTCTATTCGCTTGCTCTCTATCTCTCAGTTTTTTGCTCACCCGCAAATCAACAGGTAGCTTGGCGCTATACTCGTCTATTAGGGATTCCAGGCCGGTAGTTATTCCCAGGCGTAAGATGGAAGGGAAAAGGCGATGGCTGATAGACCGTATGTGTTCGTTTTGCAGCTCCTCAAGTCTCTGGCGGATGTCAGCTAGCTCCTTGGTCATCCACTTTGACCGGGCCCTAGCCTCAAGCTCTGCAATCTTATGCTCCAGTAATATAAGCCGGCTTTGCACCGTCCCGTGAAGCTGACTGGCGATGTCTTTACGCAGAGACTCTTGAGCGTTGATAAGGCGCTGGTGTGATTTACTTAGCTCTTGCGCCCGTGCCGCGGCTATTTCGCGCACGTGTGACTGTCTCTCAGTTTCTTTTTGCTTGGTGATGTCATGGAAAATGCCCAGTACACCGACGGTTTTGCCGCTTTCATCTATGAACGGGGTCTTGAATGTTTCCACGGTCCTTCCTTGTCCTTGTTCGATGTATCTCTCTTCAATTCTTTCTGTATTCCCTGACTCAATCACTCTTCTATCGTCTGCTCTATATTTTCCGGCCAGGTCCCTGGGATAGAAGTCATAATCTGTATGCCCCGAGATCTCTGCGGGCTTTAGCTGCAGGTCTTCGGCGAAATTGCTATTGCAGGAAATGTAAACTGAATCCTTATCCTTAAAGAATATTTTCTGTGGAATATTTTCAACCAGAGTTCTGTATTTTCCTTCGCTTTCTATAAGAGCCTGCTCCGCCTTCTTACGCTCGGTGATATTCCGCACAAATACGACTACTTGCCCACCCTCCACATCAATGTAATTTGCGCTAACCTCAACATCAATTATCTTACCGTCTTTACATTGATGCTGAGTCTCAAAAAAGTTGTAACCCTGCGCCACTACCTTTTTTATATGCTGAGCACTCTCCTCGGGCGTTTCTATCGCTTCAATATCAGGTATAGACATCTTAAGCAGTTCTTCACGAGTATAACCAACCATCTTACAGTATGAAGCGTTGACCTCTAGCAATCTAGCATCCAGACCCACGATATAAAAACCGTCAATGGCTGTTGCTACTATTATCCGATGTTTCTCCTCTGTGTGCTTACGCTCGGTAATGTTCCGGGCTAGCTCCAGGCAGGAGACAATCTTACCCCCGGCGTTTCTGATGGGAGTAGCCGTATTCTCCCAGAAGGTAACCTTCCCCGAGATTACCGTCTTCCTCTCCGCGGTGTGTGGCTTACCATCCTTAAATGCCTCTTCTGCCGGGCACCCGTCACACACCTTCTCTCTGCCTTCATAAGCTCGGTAGCATTTCTCCCCCAGGTGGTCACCACCAGAAGCTATCCTCGACTGCTCATTATGATAAATAATGTTATATTCTTTATCCTGTATGGTGACGGTGTATTCCATGGCCTCCATTAGTGATAGCAGCTTATTATGCTCGGCTTGAAGCGCCTCCTCAGCCTGCTTGAGCGACGAATTCAGTGAGGAATATGTGGAATTACGTGGCGAGGTATACTTTGCTTTCATCATTATATCTCCTTACGTACCGTTTTCTTGCCGGTAACATCCCCCTAGCTTAAGGCTGCCATGTCACTGGAAATAATACCATTTACCTGATTACTTCTGCCAATACCTGTCCTCGTCCAGTACCTTAATGGCGCGTCACCTCCTTTTTTGCAAATAGCACTCAAGGCACTCCTGAGGCGTGGGGTAGCCCAAAGATTGACGAAGACGATGGGTCAGATGTACTCGCTCCACATAGTCGTTTAACTCGGGTGAATTGGGTAGAAGTACAAACAACCCGAGCTCAATGGAATTTAAGCTAATAAGAGCCACGCAACGATACACTGAGGCGCTTATTCCAGAGGCATGTTATCTATCAACCTCGTTTTGCCTATCCTCACCGCTAAGGAAGCCAATGCCGGACGGTCGATCAAGTTCAATTCTTCCAGTGTTTCGGCATCAGCAATGCTGACGTAGTCAATTTGGGCTAGAGGTTCTTTTTGGATAAGCGAGGTCATCTGCCAACGAATCTTTCCAGCGTCCTTTTCCCCACCCTGACGCAATTGCCGGGCTAAGGTAAGAGCTTTGAACAATATCGTGGCTGCCTGGCGCTCCCCGGGGCTGAGGTAAATATTGCGACTGCTCATAGCCAGACCATCACTCTCCCTGACCGTAGGTACAAAAACGATCTCTATCCCCATGTTGAGGTCAGCCACCATTCGCTTAATGACCCCCGCCTGTTGGGCATCTTTCTGCCCGAAGTAAGCCTTGGTTGGCTGGACAATGTTGAATAGCTTGGCCACTACGGTAGCTACGCCCCGAAAGTGCCCCGGGCGAGATGCTCCCTCGAGTCGCTCGGTTACCTTATCCACATCCACCCAGCTACTGAATTCAGGTGGGTACATCTCATCATCGGAGGGGACAAAGACGATATCCACCCCCTCTCCCCGCAACAGCTCCAGGTCACGATCAAGATCTCGGGGATAAGCGCCAAAATCTTCCCTGGGGCTAAATTGAACGGGGTTAACGTAAATGCTAACAATAACGGCGGAATTTCCTATACTGGCCTGCTTTACTAAAGCCAGATGACCTTCATGAAGATAGCCCATAGTGGGAACGAAACCCACTGTGCCGCCGAGCTTCTGCCTTAATGCCCTTGCTTCGGCGATTGTTTTCACTACCTGCATTTGGATTGCTTCGCTTCGCTCGCAATGACATCGATGAGGCTTTCATCCATGGTATAGCTCTGCTCCATGGTGGGGAAACTGAGAGATTTAACTTCAGATATGTAACTAGAAACAGCAGTCTTGATTTCTCCGGCTAACCTGGCATATTGCTTGGCATGCCTGGGCACGAATTCAGTATAAAGGCCCAGAAGATCGCTGATTACCTGGACTTGACCATCACAATCAGGTCCGGCGCCGATGCCAATCGTGGGGATAGCCAGCTTTTGAGTAATCAGCCTGGAAAGAGGTGCTGGAGTGCATTCCAGAACGATAGCAAAGGCGCCAGCTTCCTCCAAAATACGGGCATCGCTAAGCAACTTTTTGGCTTCCTCCGCCACTTTACCCCGTACCTTAAACCCTCCCAATTGATGTATATATTGTGGCGTGAGCCCAATATGCCCCATAACCGGGATGCCACAGTCAACAAGGCGTCGGACTTGCTCAGCAACGCCCTCGCCCCCCTCCAACTTCACCACCTGTGCTCCCCCTTCCTGGATAAACCTCGCAGCATTATGTAAAGTATCGGAGACGCTGATATGATAGCTCATAAACGGCATATCTCCTATTATTAAGGCCTTCTTAGCTCCTCTCACTACAGCTTTGGTATGATGAATCATCTCCTCCATGGTCACCGGGATAGTTGACTCATAGCCCAACATCACCATCCCCAAGCTATCCCCAACCAATATCAAAGGCACACCAGCTTCATCAACCATCTTGGCCGTCACATAGTCATAAGCGGTAAGCATAGGTATTTTTTCTTTCTTTTGCTTCATCTCTTTTATCTCGGTAATAGTAACCCGCATTGTTTCCCCCTAAAACAGTAGCCAGTAATCAGTAGTCAGGATTTAGCAATCAAAGGTCACCCCTACTGGCTACTGGCTTCTGAATTCTTGCCCATTGAGGAACTACAGGTAAAGGCTCAATGATTCTGTTTTGACTATCCACACGAACTATGCTTGGGGTTATGCTGATTGCCTCATCATCAGGAACCTGGCAATAAGAGAGGATGAGAACTATGTCGCCCCTTGCCACCAGTCTGGCGGCAGCACCATTGATACCAATAACCCCCGAATTTGCCTCACCTTCGATAGCATAAGTGCCGAACCTGGCCCCATTGTTAACGTTTAGCACCTCCACTCTTTCGAAGGGCAAGATGTCGCTGGCCTCCATGAGAGCCCTATCAATAGTGATACTGCCTTCGTAATCTAAATCTACTTGAGTAATCCGGGCCCGGTGGATTTTACTTTTCATCATAGTTCTCATTTTCTACCTCCCTAAGCGTGAAGTTTCTTTGTTTACTTTCTTTTCAAAGAAAGTAAGGCTTTCATCTCTTCTGCCTTCTGTTCATTGACCTTGCCTTTAGCTAAAGCAATAGGAATAGTCTGAAGCCCCAGCTCTTTATAGGTAGTGAGCAAAGAAGGACTCCTGGTCTCAAGAGCGCTCAAGTGCCTCTCTATAGTGCCTGAATCCCCGCGGGCAACAGGACCGGTGAGGCAGTCAGGCAAGCCGATATTGTCAATATTGTTTATCGTTCCTGCGAGCAAGGGCAGCAAGGCCCTGGTCGCCTCCTTCGCCGATACCCCGAAATCCAGCCACAAGTCCAGAGCCAGCTTAAATAGGGTCACCAGATAATTACAAGCGAAAACGGCTGCTGCGTGATACAGCACCTTGTCCCCTGGCTTAAGTTCCACCCAGTTGCCGTTCAGGAGGAGAGTCAACTCCTTCAGCGTTGACATCAGTGGCTCTTCGGCTTCCAGAGCGAAGGTAGAGCCAGATAAGTTTTCTATGGCCTGGTCAACATCGGCAAAAGTCTGCAACGGGTGAAAGGAGCCAACAGCAGCCCCAAGTTTTTTTGCTGCTTCCAGAATATCCACGGAATGAGCGCCACTGCAATGCACAACGCTCTGTCCTTCACGCCACTGAACTTTGCCACACACCTGGGCTATAACGTCGTCAGGAGTGGTGATGAAGACCAGCTCAGCAGTATCTGCCACCTCCTGAGCTGCATGGCAAACCTGACAATTGGGCACCAGTCTGGCTAACTTCTGTGCCGAGGACAAAGTTCGGCTGGATACAGCTACCACCGGGCATTCCTTTTGAGAAAGCCTTACCGCCAGAGCAGTGCCCGTCGTTCCCGCACCGATAAAGCCTATCTTTATCACCTGCTTACATCCTCAGCCGTTATAGCGCCATACATAACCATAAATTAAAAAACCCCCCCGGCATAACCGAGAGGGTTATCACGACAACCCTTCCTGTCCGTCTCGGTCACCGCCGATCCAAGCGGACTTTCAACTATCCAGTTCTCTAGCTCACTGCCTCAAGGGTCAATGGCTATTTTATATGATAATAAATACATATTATTTTGTCAACATGGCGAGGGCTATGCGAGGGGGTGATATAATACTGTAAGCTGGAGATTTTGGGGAAACTAAAATGCCCAAAATTAAACAGCCTCGGACGGATAATAGGAGGTGGCAATGAAAAATAGAAAAATGCTCTTACCAGCTCTACTCTCTATCGCTCTGGTCTTCAGCCTGATTTTTCCTGCTTCGGTAGCGGGAGCTTCAGCAGTCGTGCATTGGCCAGATGATCGTTCTATCAGTCATTTGTCGGTAGATAGCTCAAGCGCTGCTTCGGCAATGGCACTGAATGCGCCCCAAGGGCAGATAACGCCCATGGTCGCCGCAGGCTCAGCTCATACTGTGGGACTCAAGGTCGACGGCACAGTAGTCGCCGTGGGATGGAATAGATACGGGCAGTGCAATGTCGGCGGCTGGACGGACATCATCCAGGTCGTCGCAGGCTCAGCTCACACTGTGGGGCTTAAGGCCGACGGCACCGTGGTCACCGTGGGAGACAACGGCTGGGGGCAGTGCAATGTCGGCGGCTGGACAGACATCGTCCAGGTCGCCGCAGGCGGCTGGCACACTGTGGGGCTTAAGGCCGACAACACCGTGGTCGCCGTGGGATACAACGACGACGGGCGGTGCGAGGTACGCGGCTGGACAGACATCATCCAGGTCGCCGCAAGCCGGTATCACACGGTAGGGCTTAGGACCGACGGCACCGTGGTCGCCGTGGGATGGAATAGGTACGGGCAGTGCGATGTCGGCGACTGGACGGACATCACCCAGGTCGCTGCAGGCGACTGACACACAGTGGGGCTCGAGTCCGACAGCACCGTGGTCGCCGTGGGTGACAACGACAACGGGCAGTGCAATATCGGCGGCTGGACGGACATCACCCAGGTCGCCGCAGGCGAAGAACACACGGTGGGACTCAAGTCCGACGGCACCGTGGTCGCCGTGGGATGGAACATGCACGGGCGGTGCGACGTCGGCAGCTGGACGGACATCACCCAGGTCGCCACAATCAGCTACCATACGGTGGGGCTTAAGGCCAACGGCACCGTGGTCGCCGTGGGATGGAACAAGTACGGGCAGTGCAACGTCGGCGGCTGGACGGACATCACCCAGGTCGCCGCAGGCAACTGGCAGGCGGTGGGCCTCGAGTCCGACAGCACCGTGGTCGCCGTGGGTGACAACGACAACGGGCAGTGCGATGTCGGCGGCTGGACAGACATCGTCCAAGTCGTCGCACATTACGATCACACGGTGGGGCTTAAGGCCGACGGCACCGTGGTCGCCGTGGGTGACAACGGCTCTGGGCAGTGCAATGTCGGCGGCTGGACGGACGTCACCCAGGTCGCCGCAGGCATAAGCCATACGGTGGGCCTCAAGGCCAACAGCACCGTGGTTGCCGTGGGAGCCAACGAAAACGGGCAGTGCGATGTCGGCGGCTGGACGAATATCACCCAGGTCGCCGCAGGCATAGCTCATACGGTGGGGCTTAAGGCCGACAGCACCGTAGTCGCCGTGGGAGCCAATGTCTCCGGGCAGTGCAATGTCGGCAACTGGACGGACATCACCCAGGTCACCGCAGGCTGGAGTCACACGGTGGGACTTAAGGACGACAACACCGCAGTCGCCGTGGGAACCAACGGCTCCGGACAGTGCGATGTCGGCGGCTGGACAGACATCGTACAAGTCACCGCAGGCGGCTATCACACGGTGGGGCTTAAGGCCAACGGCACCGTGGTCGCCGCAGGCCCTGAGATCGAGTTTGCCACCTGGAATCTGGTACTTGCGGTGCCATCGTTGCAGTGTGTCCTGACCATCTCCAGCACTGCTGGAGGTTCGGTAACCACCCCTAGCGAGAGGAGTTTTACCTATGATGCTGGGATGGTAGTCGACCTGGCGGCCGAGCCCGAGAAGGGCTACCGCTTTGCCAACTGGTCGGGTGATGTGGACACCATCGCCCGTGTGAGCGCCCCCACAACCACCATCACCATGCACGGCTACTACTCCATAACAGCCAACTTTGAGGAGATTCCACCAGTCAACTGGCCATTAATTGGCGGGATTATAGCTGCGGTGGTAGTAGTGGGACTGGTGATTTTTTTCATGCGTAGACGAGGCAGAAGTCCAGCGGACACCTGAGAGTGAACGGTCTAATTAAAGGGAAGAATAAAAAATCCTAAATCCCAAGCACCACATGCCAAACAATATCGAAATTCAAAAATCAAGGGTCAAAAACCAAAATGACAACTCAAAACGCAAATTTTTTAACCTTTGCTCTGTCATTTTGCACTTTTATTTTTGCTTTTTACATTTTGAAGGGATTTGTTTAGAGTTTAGAAATTAGGATTTAGCCGCAGGGATTGCCACGCTCCCGCCTGCCAAGCCTTGGCCTGCTTGCGCCAAAGCTTCAGCGAAGGCAAGCGGGCAGGTCGCTCACAATGACAAAAAGGGAGGGCTGCCTAAGCACCTTCCTTTCCTTCCTGGCTGCAAAACCTGATGACCTCAGCAAAATTATTGATTCTCGTAAGGTTGGTGCTTTCCGCAAAGCCGTCATAGGTGAGATTGATCCAGGGCTTGCGATACAAGGCACTGAACTTATCCGACATGGCAGCCACAATTCCACCGGGCATACAGCCATGGGGCATTACCGATATCACACCAGCAAACTTAGGATTCTCCATCCATTCGACTCCAGCACCTATACTGAGAACTGCCTCGCTTCCGCATTTTGGGGAAAGCCATTGGCTTGTCCATCTCAGTACCTCTTTCGTTGAGGGCTCCTCTTCATCAATCAGGTCCTGGAAATGTTTGACTACCGTGTGCTCATCATGCTCCCAGACACGCTTTATCACGTAGCTAATCAGCGCCTTCAGAAATTTGCGGTCCCTGACAGCATCCTCAACATGCCGGTAGAAGATATATTTCATCCATTCCCCAATGGAAGAAACGACGACCTCCAGCCCGGCCTTTTCGCACTCCCTGACCAGGTCCTGGTTGCTAAATCTGTTGGAGCGCAGAAAGATTTCGCCATTAATGCCCACCAACGGCCTGCGGGGCAGTTCAGGGTCAATGAGAGACCTGAAATCAGAAGTTACCTGGCTCAGGATATCATCGAACCTTTCCTTCTTACGGACACGACCGACAATTCTGCCGAGATATTCGTTGAACAGTTCGTCGGCCGAGCCTGGCCGCTTTTCATAAGGGCGAGTGCGCCAGAGCAACCTTTGGAGATAGTCAATAGCGACGCTGCCCTTCCAGGCGAGGCGGGCAAAACGAGGGCTAATGTCTGTATCCCGATAAGCATTGTTCGACACAGTGGTCCGTATTGGAAGGTCAATGCCCACATCTTTAAATATCTTGATTTGTTCCAGGGCATATTTCCCAAAGCGGCAAGGACCGTATGCCCCGGCCATAACTGCTTCGACGTTTTTCAAGTCAGTGCCATTTTCGTAATAGAACCTCAGAAAGTCGCCCAGGGTTACCCGATAGGGCAAACATTCCACACCCGACGTTACCTTATCGGCATAGAATAGATTTCGTTCATTGGCCTCAGGAAGCACAACTGCTCTGAAGCCGCTGCCCTCCAGAAGCGCAGCTACAAGCTCAATGTGCGGCGCCATCCTGGGAATAATAAAGGTCTTCGTGGTAGAAATGACGGGCGGAAATGCTTTCCGATAGATATCTTCTTTTTTTGGCGCTTCCAGCTTCCCTGCAGAATGGGCAAATCCTTGAATGGTGTCGACGAAGGCTTCGAGGCGGGTAACGATACCAGCCTCAGCGGCATGCTCGTCTATTTCCAGCTGCCCCAGAGGCTTGCCCCCCATGATATCTTCCACAATGTGGATTATGAAGGAGTTCGGACCGCACCCGAAGTTTGACAGCCACAACCCATAAAGCTGCGGGTCTGAGACAGTTATATCAGCGCCGGCTATATACTTGTTCTCATAGAACCAGTAAGGACGGTCGGAGTAATCCTTGGCATTCACCGACTCCAGTGGCAAAAAGTCCAGCGGTATGGGCACCACCCCAAGCTGAGCAAGCTTCTCCGCTATGCCCAGGTTTGCCCCGGTATCTTGCGACATATAAGACCTGGCAAAGAGGACCACGCCCAACTGGTCGCTTTGGTGTAATTGCTTTAATAGCTCCTTGCCCAGCGCTGCCTGGTCAGACTCGAACCTTCGCTGAGATTCAAGCCCGGCCAGGGCCGCCTTCTTGCCTTTCCTTTTGCTGAACCCCATCTTCACAGCGACATCCGCAAGGTTCTTTATTGCGTCATCATCGCCCTGGCTGAAATCAAGTATGGGTATCAACAGCCGTTCCCCCAGGTCAAGCACATTGCGTATTATGAACGGGGAGGCCTGGACTAAGGGACAGGAGTATTGCTGACTCTCATCCCCATCTTTCCTACCCAGGCGAATAGCACAGGGGTACAGTATGTAATCCGTATCCTTGAGCATTGCCGCATGCCCGTGGAGGAGCTTCATAGGAAAACAACTATCGGTGTAGCTTAACTCGATGGCCTGGTCCATGATTGCGTTGTTGGTCTGGCTGGTAAGGACAACCCTGGCATTGAGGGCATTGAGAAACCCGATAAGTAGCGGAGCATAATCATACACCAGAAGTCCTCTGGGAATGCCCACCGCAGGCCCCGTGCCGGAATCCTTCTTGTACTCTCGAAAGAGCAATTGTTCCCGCTTATCGAAGAAGGTCTCTCTCTTGGCATGGCTGGCTATGGCGTCGTACTTGTCGCACCTGCTGCCATAATAGCTAGACTCTTCACCAGGCATCTCCATCCGGGTAATAGTGCAATTGTTGTCGCACCCTTTGCACACGAACGTAGTAAGCTTACACTCACTATCCACGACCTCCTGAAGGCCATTGAACTTCGATTCCTGGCCAGCCATAGCTTCTTTTGCCAGGAGGGCTGCGCCTATGGCACCGCTGACCTCTTTGTGCTCCGGCACGGTCAGTGTTTTTCCCTCAAGCTCATGATGGAAGGCAGAGACTACGGCCTTGTTGTAGAATACCGCTCCAGTGAGGATAACCTTGCCGCCCAGCTTTCTGTGCTCCACCACCTTGGAAAGATAGTTCTTGGCTATGGAGTTAGCCAGACTGGCCGTGATTATTTCCAGGGGCACGCCTTCCTGCTGTGCCGAGGCCACCGCCTGACCCATAAAGGCAGCACATCTCGTTCCCAGCTCAATGGTATAGGGGGCGGCAAATGCCAAATCGGCAAACTCACCGTTGGTCGCGGAAATGCCGAGCATCTCGGCCAGCTCGTCAATAAAGCTTCCTGTCCCCGCGGCACAGGCTTTGTTCATGTGATAGTCCACGACCACGCCGTTTCTCTTGATGACCAGCTTGGAGTCCTGTCCGCCAATCTCAATGATGTCTGCTTCGGGGTCCATATCGGCGGCAGCTCTGGTCTGTGCTGTTATCTCGTTCTTAATCAGGTCCACCCCGATGAAGCCACCTACCAGATATCTGCCCGAGCCGGTAACACCAGCGCCAGCTATCTTGACCTTGCCTGCACCATCCCGAAGCAAGTTCCTGAAGACCTGCCTGACAGCCTCAACCGGTCTTCCCGCAGTCATCAGGTAATTCTTTCCCAGCAACCGTGTGCCGGACTCATCCATTATCACCGCCTTGGTGCTGGTGGAGCCAACGTCAACCCCGAGGTAGCCAACGCATTGTTCTTCTATCCTCTGACCATCCTTACCATCCTGAACGGCGACAATTTCCAGCTTGGGCATCTCAAAATGGCGCTGCTTGGCGTCCGTTCCCGACAGCATAACGCCCTGGGAAGTTTTCCCTATGGAAAGTAATGCCGAACCCAGGGACTCCCTGTGAAGGTAGTCTTCGGGAATGACTACCTCAATGGGATGCCCGTTCCTGGCAGAAATCATATCATTGAGGGATTTGGCCACGGCAGGATTGGCGGCAACGCCGCCCACGAAATAGACCGGCTCCTGAAAAGTCCCTTTCTTCAAAGAGGCGACCATCCGGGCCACGCTTTCGCAGAGTGCGTAGAGCATGGCGTCCAGCGGGGCTCCCTTCTGTTGTAGGTGGATGAGGTCGGTCTTGGCAAAGACGCTGCACCGGGCGGCTATCCTGGGTGGAGTGCCTTTACATTTCAGGGCCAGGCTGGCGAAGTCCTCCATGCTGATGCCAAGCCTGTATGCCTGTTGCTCCAGAAATCTTCCCGTGCCCGCAGCGCAGAGGGGGTTGGATTCCACCTTCCACGGCTTCTTCAAGCCATCTTCCAGCTCTACAACCAGGGTGCTCTGGCCGCCGATTTGTATGATGGTTTTAACGTCGAGGTAACGGTGGAGCAGCCCGGAGGCAATCGCCAGTGAGCTACTGTATTCCGTCCAGCCAAGCTCTTTGGGGATAACAGCCCTGCCAGAGCCGGATACGCCGGCAGCGACAATCTCTTCCAGCTTGCGTCTCTCGCCCAGTCTGGCGATAAGTGAACTGACGGCGGCCTTGGGGCTGGAAATTACCTTCTCGGTATCGAACTCAACGACCTCGCCGTTCTCATCTATGAGCGCCAGCTTAGCATTGACAGAGCCAATATCTACGCCTAAATAGTAGCCCATTGCTCAGTGAGCAATTGTAGCAAGAAACGGACTTTCTTGCGAATTCCAGGGACACCATACTAATTAGGTTTGCCACAAATCGGGTATTATGTCCCACAATTGTTCAGCGGTTACTCGCAGACTCCAGAAGCTCGAAGCCGCTCTGTTTGTCCTTGATACGCACCATGTCTGCGCCGAGGATTTCATAGATGATGACTTCTCCCACAAGCCAGGTGGTGACGCCGTGCCGCAGGCATCCGGTCAAGGTCTGCCCCGCCCGCCCTAGGGCAGCATGGATATGCAGAGTCGGCTTGCCATCCTCACCGGGAGCGAGCACACCCACTCCCACCACTTCATGGGCTCCGTTAATAGGCAGGAGCATTGGCTCTGGCGGCCTTTCTTCCGAACGTCGTGGGCCGACAACGACATCGCCACCTCCAATTCCGCCCACTAAGATAGCCTGTCCTACAGACACTCCCTTTTCTTCGGCAAAACGCTCGATACATTCGGGCACCATATCTCCATCTTCCAGCCGTATCACGAAAACCCGGCTCATTCGTCCTTCACACGCTTTCATGCTAAACCTCCTTTGCGATTCCAAGCTAAATTCTAAACTCCAAGCACTAAATCCTAAACAAATCCCAATATCTAAATTCAAAGTTCAAAACTCTTTTGGGCATTGGGCTTTTGGTCATTTGATATTGTTTAGTATTTAGAATTTAGGATTTTATTTTCCGAGATTGCCTCGCCTTAAGCATTTCCCCCTCTCTAGCTCTCTCCCGCCAGGGGAGAGAGAATTATAGGCAGGCAAGCTCGGTTACCAGGAGTTCTAGAGCTAATTTATCGCTATACTTGCCAGTTTTGATGGCTAAGTCGGTTTCCAAAAGCTTATCGTAAGCCCGCTTTACGCCCTCAAAATCATACAATTTGGCCTGGCTAAGCGTTTTATCTAAGCTATAGCTTGATTTCAGCCCCAACCTATCCTGAATCTGCAGGCGGGACAGTCCCCGTTCTAAATCTTTGGCTTGAGCTATTAAGCGGAATTGCCTGGTAATCATAACCAGGATATACGTTGGCGCCACACCATCATCATACAGCCGATGAAGTATCCGTTGGGCTAATTCGGTTCGACCTTCGGCCACGGCATCCACCAGAGCAAAGATGTTAGCCTCCTGGACATGACTTACCAGTTGTCTAACATCATCTTCGCTGATAGGGCGCTCCTGGCTATAAAGAAGCAGTTTCTGGATTTCACCATTCATCGCCCATAAGTCTCCACCTATAAGTTCAGCGAGCAAATTCACGGCCTGGGGGGTGATATCGCCGCCCTCTCCCTTTACCCGTTGTTGTATCCAGGCCTTTAAATCCCTGCCTCTCAACAAGGGGAAGGTTCTTACTTCAGCTAATGGTGAAAGCTTCTTTAATAGAGGATTATGACCCTTCACCTCCCCATCAACCAGCATCAGCACAGTCGTTTCCGACATTTGCTCGATGTAAGAAGCCAGGCCTTCCCATTCCCCCAGCCCATTTCCGGATTTGCCTTTGCCAGACCGTGGTCTGCTTTGTTTTACCTCAAAACGCCCTAACAAGCCATCAACTATAACCAGGCGATGTGAGGATAAAAAAGGAGCGGCACCACATTTATTTCTAAGTTCACTTAAAGTTAGATGTTGACCCTCTAAGTTGGTGGTGCTAGTCGCTAGCATTTCCCAATCGCCCAGGTCAGCTTTAATTTTCTCCACAGCTTGATTAAGGGAGAAATCGTCCTGACCATAAAGAATGTAGAGCATTTACTTGGTATTCTATCACAGCACCAGCTTTTCCTGGCAGAAGCTCAAAAGAGGGCGCCTAGCAATGTCATTCTGAGGAGTCCCGATACATCGGGACGACGAAGAATCTCTAGACACCGTCCTGAGCTATACGAAGGATTCTTCGCGGAGTTTACCCTGAGCGGAGTTAGATTCTTCGCCTTCGGCTCAGAATGACATGAAGCGAAGGGCTCGGAATGACAAATGTATTAATCAATCGCTAAAAGCAAAATATGATAGGATATAATCATGAAGGTTGCCATTATCGGGATACCTGAGAGCGGCAAAACGACTATCTTTAATGCCCTAACCAAAGGTAAGGCTGAAGTTGCCGCTTATTCCACTACCCTGGCTCCCAATACCGGCGTGGCTAAAGTGCCCGATTCCCGTCTATCAGTGCTGGAAGGCATATTCCAGCCCAAAAAGACTGTTCCCGCAGAGGTGAGTTACACAGACATTGCCGGTTCCCTCAAGGGCTTCGGTAAGGAAGGACCGGGGGGAGAATTCTTGAACTACCTGACTACTGCTGATGCCTTGCTCCAGGTAGTGCGGGCTTTTGATGATGGCAAGGTTCCCCATCCTGAAGGAAGCATAGAGCCGAAACGAGACATAGCTTCCTTGGATTTAGAACTCGCTATTTCCGATTTAGCTATTATGGAGAGAAGGCTTGACAAACTGGAGACGAGTTTAAAAGGAGCTAAAGCAGCAGAGCGGGAGTCCTATTTAAAGGAGCAACTTTTGCTTCAAAAGGTTAAGGTGGAGCTAGAGAAGGATATACCAATAAGACTACAAGACCTAGCTAAAGAAGAACTCAAAATGTTAGCCAACTATCAATTTCTTACCGCCAAACCTATGCTGGTAGTCCTTAATATAGGAGAGGAGCAAATATCACAGGCTTCACAACTGGAAGGTGAGATAAGTTCCCTTTACCCCCAATTTGCCGTAGTAGCTCTCTGCGGCAAGCTGGAGATGGAGCTAGTCCAGCTCAGCGACGATGAGGCCAAGGAATTCCGTGAAGCTATGGGACTGAGCAAACCGGCGCTTGACCGGGTTATCGACCTTTCCTACAGCCTTCTGGGGCTGGTTTCTTTCTTTACCACGGTTTCCTCTGAGCTAAAGGCCTGGACTATCCCCGGCGGAACTCCAGCACCAAAAGCAGCAGGAAAGATTCACTCCGACATGGAAAGGGGATTTATCCGAGCTGAGGTTATCGGCTATGGCGATTTGGAAAGCTGCGGCAATCTAGCTGAGGCGCGAAAAAGAGGTCTGCTGAGGACAGAAGGCAAAAATTACATCATCCAGGATGGAAATGTAGTCACCTTCTTATTCAATGTCTAGGTCCTCCAGATTTTTATAGTTGCCTGATTCATCAGGCAAATGCAGAATTTATAAGTGAGATTAGTTCAGAGCAAGGAGGGAAGATGGAGGCGACGGTCAATAAAACAAAAGTTTCTATTGTCCAGGGGGATATCACCGAGCAAGCTACCGATGCCATCGTTAACGCTGCCAACTCCAGCTTAATGGGCGGAGGAGGAGTGGATGGAGCAATACACCGGGCCGGTGGGCCAGCAATATTAGAGGAATGTAAGAAAATCGTTGCTCAACAGGGTAGATTGCCCACTGGCAAAGCTGTAATCACCACAGGGGGAAATCTCAGAGCACAGTATGTGATACATACTGTTGGTCCCATCTGGCACGGTGGCAGCAGAAATGAAGCTGAGCTTTTGAGGAGCGCCTATTACGAGTGCCTGAAATTAGCTACCGAGAACAAATTGGCCAGCATTTCCTTCCCTTCCATCAGCACCGGAGCCTATGGCTATCCCGTGGATGAAGCGGCAAAAATAGCAGTAAGCACCGTCGTTTCGTTTCTTAAGGAGCAAGCGACATCCCTTAAAGATGTCGTGTTTGTTCTCTTCGATTCACGGACATACCAAGGCTACCGCTCCGCTCTGAAAGCTTACCTCAATCGCTTAGAGGCGTAAGAAAACCAAACCTCACGGGACAAGTCACCCGAGAAGGCGAGGATAGAGAATGCTCAGGCTCACCAACTTTTGAATGCGAGCCGACTTTCTCCCCACTTTTCAGGATGTTCTCCATGGAGTATAATATCAATAGAAGGGCAAGGAGGGAGCGATGATTATAAAGAAGT
Organism: Dehalococcoidia bacterium; assembly: GCA_030606165.1. Classification (GTDB taxonomy): domain Bacteria; phylum Chloroflexota; class Dehalococcoidia; order GIF9; family AB-539-J10; genus RBG-13-51-36. The sequence goes on along the minus strand of JAUWGZ010000008.1, from coordinate 594 downwards.
TTCTAACACGAAAAGGATGGCGTGTAGTGGCACACTCTATGCTAGCAGCGGCTGGGATTGGTCTTCTTTATTTATTGTCCAAAATGGTCATAGGAGATATACAGCAGGAGGATACGTTAAGCTGGTGGATTTTAGGCGTGGGAATAGCCTTTTCGCTATGGCTAGTGGCACTGGGAAGTATGCTGGCAAAGGCCGAACTAACTGACTGGAGATAATATCGTAGTTGGACTAATGGCTCCTTTCGCCCTGGTAGCCCGTCCCTGTGTGGTGTCATTTTCTCGCGCAGTTTATGAGCAAGCAGCATCATATCTACAGACGACCCGTACTATTCTAGTCCCGTGCGGCCGCAAAATGATATTGTCGGGGTTGTTTGGTGGAGAAGAGGATAATATCCGTGCCTAATGTAGCTATTGTGACTGATAGTGTTGCTGACCTGCCCCCTCAGGTAGCTGAGGAGTTCGGGATTACAGTGGTTCCACTCGTTGTCCGCTTTGGCACGGACCTCTACCGCGATAGTCTCGACCTGAGTCCTGACCAGTTCTATGAAAAGCTAAGGACCACCAAGGTTTTGCCTGCGACATCTGTGCCGCCACC
>JAUWGZ010000011.1 GCA_030606165.1 Dehalococcoidia bacterium | reverse complement strand
AATTCCCTGCTGAGGAAACTGAAGAGATCAAGCCTCCGCCACCACTATGGGAATATGAGGTAATTGACGACTCAGCTCGTATGTATCTTCAGGAAATCGGCAGAGTGCCACTTCTCAATATCCATGAAGAGAGGTTACTATGCCGGAAGATAGAGCTGGGCAGAAGCCTAGAAAGAATCGAAGACAACCATTTCAGGAAATACAAGAAATTCCCCTCACCCGTTGACATAGTTATTCACGTAATTTCCCAATTACCCAAGGCATACCCCGTTGTTCAGATTATCGAAGAGCGTATTGGTATCAATCCCTCCAGCAATGTGGTGGAGACGATCAAGAATCCTAAATTTCGCTCCGCCATTGACGTTGTTATAGACCCATCGTTAATAGCGGCAACCGCTGAGGGAGTAGACAAAGGAACCACTACGGCCGAAGATGCTATAGTAAATCTTTCCATAAACAGTCAACTTCTGCCTCCGCAATTGCTAGAGCTCCTAGCTAGAGATAAAACTTCATGGCAAAAACTAAAGACTCTCTTGATTAACGACAGGTTCCTATCTCAAATCAATTCTCATAGCAGTGAGTTCAAAGCTTACTTTGAACAGATAAAGACCGAAGCAAAAGCATCAGAAAGGCACCTCACCGAAGCAAACCTACGCCTGGTGGTGAGCATAGCCAAGAAATACATCGGGCATGGCATGCCCCTCCTTGAGCTTATCCAGGAGGGGAATATTGGCCTTATCCGAGCTGTAGATAAGTTCCAGTATAGAAAAGGCTATAAGTTCAGTACCTACGCCACCTGGTGGATCAGGCAAGGTATCACTCGATCTATAGCTGACCAATCCCGTGCCATTCGCATTCCGGTACACATGGTAGAAACAATTAACAAGCTATTGCGCACAAGTCGGCAGTTAATTCAAGAACTTGGACGCGAACCAACTTACGAAGAAATTGGCGACCGCCTAAATATATCCCCAGAAAAAGTAGAAGGGGTCATGGCTTTGTTTTTCCGTGAGCCAATATCGCTAGACATGCCCATTGGCGAAGATGCTGATAGCCGTCTTGGTGACCTTGTTGAAGATCGCGCCAGTTTAGCACCAACTGAAGCCACTTCACAGCAGCTACTCAAAGAACAAATAGATAAAGTACTCGATGAACTTACCGAGCGCGAAAAAAGGGTGCTGCAGCTTAGATTTGGCCTTAAAGACGGGCATGCTCGAACTCTGGAAGAGGTGGGTAGAGAATTCGATGTAACTCGAGAAAGAATACGACAGATTGAAGGCAAGGCTCTACGCAAGTTACGTCATCCCACCCGCAGTCGAAAGCTCAAAGGCTATCTAGACTGATTTCACCTTAAGGGAATGTCAAACATAGTACCCATCTTTTTAGGTAACTTGCCTCGCGTTAGTGACTTAGTCAACTTTTGTATCTCACGAAACTGATTAAGAAGTTGATTAACATCTTTGGATGTGGTGCCGCTTCCTCGAGCAATACGGCTTCGCCGTCTGCCATCGACAATGGCTGGATTACGCCTTTCCTCGCAAGTCATAGACAGGATAATAGCTTCTACCTTTTTTAACTGTTTCTCCCCTTCGACATCTGGCAAATGAGAAGCGAATTTGGAGAAACCCGGTATCATTTCAACCAGTCCCCCTAAAGAACCCATCCTGTGAATTTGACGCATTTGACTGAGGAGGTCCTCAAGGTCAAACTCCCCGGTGCGCATTTTTCTTTCCCAATTTTTGGCTTGTTGCTGGTCAAAGGTTGTCTCAGCTCTCTCAATGAAAGTGAGCATATCTCCCATACCCAAAATGCGAGACGCCAGACGGTCGGGATAAAATACTTCCAAGGCATCCATCTTCTCACCAGTGCCCAGGTATTTTATGGGCACCCCGGTAACAAATCTAATAGAAAGAGCAGCTCCACCTCGGGCATCTCCATCCATCTTCGCCAGGATGAGTCCCGTGAGCTTGATTCGACTGTGGAATTCTTGAGCCACCCTTACGGCATCCTGCCCAATCATAGCGTCTACCGTAAGCAATACCTCTGAAGGCTGTACTAGGGATTTAATATCAGCCAATTCCTTCATCATGGCTTCGTCAATATGCAGGCGTCCCTGAGTATCTACTATAACCCAGGTCGATCCCCTTTCTTTAGCTTGCTTTAGAGCATGCTGGCAAATTGTTGTTGATGCTACGTTAGCATCTTCACTATATACGGGAATATCGTGTTGCTCACCCAGTAATTGGAGTTGTTCAATAGCAGCAGGTCGGCGAGTATCAGCAGCTACTAATAAAGGACGCTGCCCTAGATGTTTAAGCTGAACAGCTAGCTTCACCGCCGTAGTGGTCTTACCGGAGCCCTGCAATCCTACAAGCAAAGCGACCGCTGGTAAGTCAGTAACCGAAGCTAAACGGCTAGGCTCTCCACCTAAGATAGCAATTAATTCTTCATTGACAATTTTGATAATCTGCTGGGCTGGTGTTAAGCTACGCAAGACTTCGGAGCCAAGAGCACGCTCTCGCACCTTGGGCAAGAATTCTTGGACCACCTTAAAATTTACATCTGCTTCCAAAAGCGCCAGCCGTACCTGGCGTAAAGCATCGTCGATGTCCCCTTCGCTAAGCTTGCCTTTCCTGCCAAGCTTAGCAAATACAGCAGTCAACTTTTGGGTCAAGACTTCAAGCATATTAACCCCGAAGTATTTTATTCTTAGCTAAATACCATAGTCAACTCGTTTTGCCATGTCCAGGATTTTTCATCTCAAATTAAGAATCCTATTGCACTTAACCCAGAATCATCATAATATATGGGTTTAATGGAAGAGCTTTGGGCACCATGGCGAATAGAATATATACAAAGAGCCACGGAAGACGGCTGTATTTTGTGCCAGAAACCCCGGGAAAATAGCGATGAGGCGAATTTTATCCTTTATCGTGGCCAACACAATTTCATAATCCTGAACGCCTTCCCCTATAATCCAGGGCATTTAATGGTCGCTCCCTATCGACATATAGCAAATTTACAGGATTTAAAGGATGCAGAAGCTAAGGAGCACTTTGACATTATCAAAAAAGGCTTAGAACTTCTAAAAGAGGTAATGAAGCCAGCCGGCTTCAATATCGGCTTAAATGTGGGCAAAGTTGCTGGAGCCGGGATAGCGGAGCACCTCCACACCCATATAGTCCCCAGGTGGCAAGGCGATACTAACTTCATGCCGGTGTTGTCTGATACCAAAGTCTTATCGGAAGCCCTGACTGCCACATACCGCAAGCTAAGAGCAAAACTATAGCATGGTTGCCAGCCTGCCAAATTTATTCCCTCTTGGCAAAAATTTATAAACCATCTAAAATTAGTATCGAAATCCGATATTGTAATTCGATAAAATGCTCCAGGACTTTGTACTTGGTTTTATAAGAATCCATATTCTCTACCACGCTAAGGTTGGGCCAATTTATGGAGCCTGGATCATGGAGGAATTAGAAAGGCATGGCTACAAACTAACTCCGGGAACTTTATATCCAATTCTTCATGAATTGGAGGAAAAAGGGTTTCTAAGAAGTCATAGCCAAATCGTGCAAGGAAAGAAAAGGAAATACTACGAAATAACTCCCCAAGGAAGCAAAATACTTGAAGAAGTAAAGCCAAAGATAAGAGAGCTAGTAGCGGAAGTATTCGAATGACTGAGCTTATTATCCCCATCCTGATGTTCCTTGGAGGCATAGCGCTATTAATTTATAGCGTAGAAAAATTCATAGAAAATTTAACCAAATCTGCCCTAGTGCTGGGTGTTTCGACCTTTATTCTTGCCGTTATTTTTGCCGGAATGGACTTTGAGAACTGGGCATTTGGCATAGCCTCAGTTGTGGCAAACCTTCCCGGAGTTGCTATAGGCTCTGCAATGGGCTCGGCTCTATTCCTTATGGGCGGATCCATAGCCCTGGCAGGATTCCTTACACCCTTTGAAGCTAAGGTGCCCAAAGTCTACCTTATCCTGATGATGGTTTCCCCTTTAATCCTGCTTGGATGTCTCATAGATGGAGCACTGACGAGGATCGAAGGAGCGGGACTACTGACAGCCTTCGGGCTGATAATCTTCTATATCTACAGGAAAGAAAAGGCTGCAGAGTACCTCAGGGACCACGAGGTGGAGGAGGCCGCAGAGGGAATAGGAAGGAGAAAGTGGCTCTATCCCGCGCTCATGGTTGCTTTCACTCTAGGAATAATTTTGGGCTCAGAACTTGCTGTTTGGGGGGCAAGGGGCATTGTTAAAGGATTTGGACTTAATGAGACAATCTTTGGAATGACGATAGTTGGCTTGGTAATGTCCTTGGAGGAGGTATTGCTTGTAGTAGCGCCAATAAGAAAGGGCAGAGTAAATATAGCCTTGGGCAACATAGTGGGAAGCTTAATCTTTTTCTCCACAGGGAACGTTGGCTTGCTAGCTCTCACCAGAAGTTTCTCGGTCGAGAGTAGTGTCATCTCATTCTATTGGCCTTACCTTTTCGCAACAACGCTTTTAGTTGGGTTATTTTTACTCAGAGGCAAGGTGAGAAGGCTGGAGGCTGTTCCCCTAGCCTTGATCTACATTTCCTATTGGATTTTGAGTTACACAGTATTATGAATAGAGCTTCAGGTAGCTTGAGGATAGGAACCAAGTATTTTAATGACAGTAGTCTCTTTCTGTAACTCTCTCACAGCTTCCTGGTAAACATCGCCATCTAAATGACCCTCGAAATCAGCATAAAAAACATATTCCCAGGGCTTAGTTCGGCTCGGTCTCGACTCCAATTTTGTTAGATTTATATTCTTCGTGGCGAAGATACCCAAAATTCTGTATAAAGAGCCAGGCTTATGCTCGGCAGCAAAAACAAGAGAGGTTTTGTTTTTCTGCGCGGGTTTAGCTTTCTGCTTGGAGATAGCCACAAATCTGGTATAGTTGTTGATATTCGTCTCAATCTCCGGTGCCAGAATCTCCAGCCTATAAATATCGGCAGCTCTTTTGCTAGCTATGGCGGCACAATTTCTCAACCTTTTCTCTTTTATCATTTTGGCACTGCCTGCGGTATCATAGCTGGACATAATTTCGACATTCAGTTTGCTTAAAAATTCCGCACATTGAGCCAAGGCTTGAGGATGGGAGTAAATCGTTGTTATACCAGCCAGTGTTTCTCCCGGCAAAGCCATCAGGCAATGGCTTACTTTAAGAATAACTTCAGCAAATATATTTAGGGAATACTCCAATAACAAATCGTAGGTCTCGTTGATACTGCCGGCTTGAGAGTTCTCCAGGGGGACTACCCCAAATTCAACCTTATCCTGCGACACAAGTTCAAAAACCTCTTTCAGCCGGACACACGGCAGAAAATCGATGTCCCCACCAAAAAGCTTTGCCGCAGCATCCTCGCTGAAAGCACCTCTTTCTCCTTGAAAAGCAACCTTGACCATAAACTTATTGCAAAGTATAGCCCAAACCTTCTTTGAACTTCTACTGTAGCTTGATTAACCTTTCCAAAAGCGAGGAGAAAATATCATAATGACGGTAAATAATTCTAACCGCCCCAACCACATGCAGATAATCAAGATGAACTTGGCTGCCCCAGGAAGCAAGGCATAATTCAAACCGGGACCCACTCCACCTAAACCAGGCCCCACATTCCCCAGAGTAGCGGCTACTGCTGAAATTGCTGTCTCTAAATTCACCCCCAGGAAACAAAGCACTACCGAAGCTGCAATAGCAACAAGAATATAGAGAAAGAGGAAAGAGATTATATCCCGAATTATTCCTTCTGGGAGGGGTTTTTGGTTAAGTTTAACCGGAATCACAGCTTTCGGGAAAATAGCTTTCCTCATCATTACTCTCGTATGTTTTATCAGGGTTAAAACCCGTACCACTTTTATTGCCCCACCAGTAGAGCCACCACAGGCTCCGATGAACATCAAAGCCAGAAGCACTATTCTGGCGCCAGAGTGCCAGGCGCTGAAATCAGCAGTGACAAAGCCTGTGGTAGTCATGATTGAGATTGCCTGAAACATTCCCTCTCTATATGAGTTAAAGCCTTGCGAAAGTATTAATAAAAAGATGGCGACCGCCAGAATAATCAAGTAAAGTCTGAATTCCTCTCCTTTAATTGCTTTCCAGTTTCCCCGCAAAAACTGATAGTGAGTTATGAAGCTCATGCCTGCCAGGAACATAAAGGCCATGATTATGTATTCTGCCAGGGGATTACCGTAGGCTCCAATACTTGCTGTGGTGGGGGTAAATCCGCCAGTAGGTATAGTTGCGAAGGAGATACAAATCGAGTCAAAGAGCTCAAGCCTGGCCATAAAATGAAGGAGCGCTATCTGAGCGGCAGTCAAACCTACGTAAATCGTCCAGAGAAGCCTTGCTGTGGTTCTGAATCTAGGACGCAGCCTTTCGGGTAATGGTCCGGGAAACTCCCGGTCAAAGAGCTGAGAGCCTCCTACCCCCAGTCTGGGCAAGATAGAAATAAAGAGAAGAATCACCCCCATCCCACCCAACCATTGAGTAAGGCTACGCCATAAGAGAGCGCTCTTGGGTAATTCTTCTACCACCTTTAGTATGGTAGCCCCGGTGGTAGTGAAGCCTGACATGGTCTCGAAAAAGGCATCGAGAAAACCCAATCCCAGAAATACATAAGGGAGTGTGCCGATGAGGGGAATGAGAAGCCAGGTGAAGGCCACTATGGTAAAACCATCGGCACGCTCTATAACCTTGGTGGTTCTAAAACCAAATTCGAGAAGTAGCCCGATAGTTAAAGTGACTAATAGCGAATATAAGAAAATCCGCCAATCCTCGCCATAGTAAAGAGCGGTTACCAGAGGAACGATATAGGCTAAGGCGAAGTATTTTAGGAATGAGCCAATGATGTGTAGGGTTAATCTTACCCTTTGGCGAACCATCTATTCATAAATTCGGTCCCCTTTTTGGTAGATTCCCGATTCACAATGAGAGTCAGCCAATCTTTAGGCTGTATCTCTTTATCCGCATCCAGATATTTTCCCCCTCTTTGTACCACGAGGACCTTTACACCGTTTGGGGTTGCTAGCCTAGAAACACTTTGCCTGACACATTTCATGCCCTCCTCAATCTCTATTTCGAAGATCTCCGCCATCTCGAAAGAGAGAAAGTCCTTCACATAAGGCTGTGAAATTAGGCGATAGATGTGCTTGGCTGCTACCATGTCTGGGTTAACTTGTAAATTAATCCCAGCCTGCCTGAAGGTTTCTGTATGCTCTGCTTCATCTACAAGAGAAATCACCGTTTTCACCCCAATTTCCTTGGCCATCATGCAAAGCATTAAATTCTCCGAGTCATCGCCAGCTGCGGCCACAAAGGCATGGGCATTCTTGACTCTTGCCTCTTCGAGGGTGGACTTCTGGCCAGCATCTCCCGTGATTACCATCACGTCGGAACCCTCTGCTATTGTAGCGCATCTCACAGGGTCCCGGTCTATACACGCCACTTCATTCCCTTCTTTAACGAGGAGTTCCGCCAAATTCTTCCCTATATCACTTAAGCCTGCTATTACGATATACATTGCTTCTCTTCAATAGTGAGTTAACTTTGCCATCCTTTCAATGAATCAACAAACTACTGCTGAAAAGGGGGGTTGCAAATCAGGGAGCAAATAAACTTGAAGGTTGATTTAGAATACCAAACACTCTCCATTCACATTACTTCACTATTCCGCTGCTGTTAGGCATCCAGCGATTTTAATCCTCCCTAACATGCTTGTCAAGTGCTCAGTTTACATGGCGGCAATTTCCTTTTTTAACTCTTTTAGCCAGGTTAGTGATTTAAGCTCTCGCTGCAAAATATATCTTATATATTCCTGCAATACCCGCTCTAACTCCGAGGATAATTCCGGTTTTACTCTGACCCGCCTTGCAGTAGCGTAGTCACAGCTTTGCCACAAACGAAGAACCTTCAAAGCCCCGACCGAAAGGGAAAGAGAGGGTTTTAATGAAATTGCTTCGATTTGCTCGTAACGGTGGTTTTCTTCAAAATCACAATGAGGACATAAGAGCCCCCCCTTGCTGGGGCTGAAAAAATTGACTATCGGCTTGAGGGGTGAATCACAACTAACACATCGGCGCAGCTGGGGACGGTAACCAAGATGGTGAAGGAGATGTAGCTCAAAATAACGCAATATAGCCTCATTGCTGTCCGGCTCGCTCAACTGACTTAAGATATCAAGCAATAAATCAAACAAGGGACGATTCTCACCGCCCTCAACAGTAAAGGAATCAATAAGCTCTAAGATGTAGAGGCCACAGGCCATGCGCCACAAATCACTTTTCAAAGCCAGGAAACCATTTATCGTTTGACTTTGGGTGACAATATCGAGATTGCGCCCTTTAGCTAGCAACATCAAGCTATGCGTCAATGGTTCTACATTGCCACCCAATTTGCTCTTGGGGCGACAAGCTCCCTTAGCTACTGCCCTTAACTTGCCAAATTCTGGACTATAAATAGTGACAATCTTGTCGAATTCGCCCAGCTTGGTTTGTTTTAAGATGACTCCTTGCGTTTGATAACTCCGAGATGTACTCACCTTAAATCCCAAACTCTAGACACTAAATCCTAAACAAATCTAAATACAATTTACCACATTTTATTAGTCTGTCAAATACAATTTTTAGGAAAACTTACCCGTTACGGTGGCTGTTGGGTGCGGGTAACCTCATTTGGCCAACCAGTACCTGGTCTTTCTAAATCGGGTAGCGTTATCGGAGCAGCAGGCTGGGGGCTAAAAGAAGGCTGTATTATAGATTCTCCAGAAAATGGCATCGAAACCCTGCTGGGACTTTAGGATTACGTTCGATGAAGGCAGAAACCACTCTCAGGGATTAAAAATCCCTTTCAAAAGGATTACCAGCCTCCTTGAGAAATGTGACCAAGGCCGTGTGCATAATTTGGGATTGACAAACCCTGGGAATTGGCTGTTATCAATCCTAATTACACTATTTCCAGTCTGACTCTGGTATCCTCTTTAGCTGCTTTTACTCGAAGTAGCGTTCGTAGTGCTTGAGCTACGCGACCCTGCCTGCCGATGACCCTTCCCTTGTCATCGGCAGCAACCTCTAATTTAAATAGTAAGCCTTCATCACTATTTTCTTCGGTGATCTTTACCGCGTCAGGTTCTGCCACAATGGCTTTAATAATGTATTCCAGCAGGTCTTTCATTTCGCCTCCTTAGCAGTTAGTTTTTGGTCTGAGGTCGGCTTAACTTTATCCATAATGCCTAGTTTGCCGAGCAAGCTGCGCACCGTATCTGTAGGCTGCGCTCCATAGCTAAGCCACTTTAAAGCTTTTTCTCCATCAATGCTGACAGTCGGGGGGTCAGTCAAAGGATTGTAATGGCCGATAATATCAATAAATTTACCATCACGGGGAGAGCGACTATCGGCTATTACCACTCGGTAGAATGGTCTGTTTCTCCTCCCCATACGGCGTAATCTGATTTTAACCATTTAATAAGGTGATTATCTCTTAAGTGCCGATGTTTGTCAATGGCTTGTGGCTTAGAGGGCATATTTTAATAATCTGGCGGCACAGGAATAAGAAAATTATATAGTGGTCGGGCAGTTCAGGCAACGATTTTGGGAGAGAATACATATACGGTTGTTGTTTTGAACTTCCTCCTTAGCAGAGCTAGTTGTGGTTTATATATCCTGATCCCTCTTTCCTCGCATGTGACCGGCATGTTAAGCGCTTTTGATATGACTTTCTCCTCTACTTTCCCTTCGCATATTATGGCTGCTTCAGCTTGATTTGCTCCTAGCTCTATAAGCATGGGCAATGGCAATGCTTTTTGCTCATCAGTATCTATCATGCTTGCCAGATACTCAAGTTCACTCTTTTTAAAGAAATGGGTGCTGCCATCGTTACATACCACATGGGGATATTTCTCGTTTAATAAATAAAAGAGTTTATTTTCCTTGCTCTGCCGTTTTTGGCTCTGTGGTAACCCAGTATTCACTACCCTGAGCTCGCCTCTTAAGCAATCCTGAAGCATCTTTCCATAGGGAGATTGTCCCGATTGCATCGGGACTTCATCTTGTAATGGATTAGGCATTTGTTTATCCTCGGGCAACCAGGACTTTCACACGTTTCAGCCGTGCTTTCTCCTCTCTATCTCTTTCCTCAAACTTCATATTTAAGTACTTTATCGTCACCTGTAGTCCTGGGATTACTATATATTCTAGGGCATTGGTTATCCTTTTTGTCCTATTTATTTCCATTGCCAGTAATTCAAAATTCCTCTGAAGCTCAGCTAATTCTACAATAGCTCTAAGAGATTCTTCAGATAGCTGTGCTGCACGGTCCAACCACGAGGAGGTATCAACCAAATTATACCCTTTTATTGGCTTTACATTGCCCATGAGCTCAAAAGACGGAATTCGCACACCTGCAACGTTTCCTAAGCCAGCGGTGACTTTCACATCGACCTCAGTGGCTATTAGTTCCTTTTCCAGCGCTATGTATCCATGATACCCAGCGGCAACTGATAGCGCCTTGTAAAGTTTGGATAATTCATCAAGTAGTTTTCTTTTAGCTTCCACTGTATCTCTTGCTGTCTGTAGGAACTCCATAGTTAGTATGGAAAGCCTGTCCTTTACTATCTTTTGTACTCTTTGGGACAAGGAAAGCCTGCGTTTTAGTTTTACCAGCTCGATTTTTGTAGGTCTAACTTTAATTAATTCCGGCATTTCCCCGGCACCTGCTTCTACTTCCGATACTTGGGAAGATACTTTTTGATGAAGTCCTCTTTAATTAGTTTCAAGTCTTCTTCAGGCAGTGTTGAAAATAGCCCCCAGGCTATATCCAAGGTGTCTTCTACCGTTCTTTTCTCCCACTCACCTTGAGATATGAATTTTCTCTCGAACTCATCTGCGCTGGTCAAATATATTTTATCCCTTTCACCCAGTGCCTCAGCACCTATAATGGTGGATATCTCCCTGAGATAACATCCTTCAGCATAAGCAGCGTAGGATTGCATGAAAACATTGTTGTGGTCCTCTCTGGTCTTACCCGGTCCAATACCCTCTTTCATCATTCGGGAAAGGGATAAGAATACATCTATTGGCGGGTATATCCCTTTCCTTTCTAGATTTCGGGAAAGGACAATCTGACCCTCAGTTATATAGCCGGTAAGATCGGGTATGGGATGTGTTATATCATCGTCAGGCATGGTCAAAATGGGCATTATAGTTACTGAGCCTTCTTTACCAAAAATCCTGCCTGCTCTCTCATACATCGTGGCCAGGTCAGTGTACATATACCCGGGATATCCCCTTCTTGATGGTATCTCTTCACGCATGGAAGAAAGTTCGCGGAGAGCTTCGCAATAATTGGTCATGTCGGTGAGTATGACCAGCACATGCATATTCTGTTTCCATGCCAGATATTCGGCTGCGGTTAAAGCTAACCTTGGTGTTGATATTCGCTCGATAACGGGGTCTGACGCGGTATTGATGAAGGCCACGGTTCTCTCCAGTGCACCTGTCCTCTCGAGATTCCTCATGAAAAAGGAGGCATCATCGTAACTGATACCAATAGCAGCAAATACTAAAGCGAATCCTTCCTCCTTGCCCTTTACGGTTGCCTGTCTGATTATTTGAGCTACAATTCGGTTATGAAGTAGGCCTGAGCCGCTAAATATGGGCAATTTCTGCCCTCTAACTAATGCGTTTAAGCCATCTATCGCCGAGATTCCCGTTTCAATAAACTCTGCTGGAGGCTGGCGGAGTGCGGGGTTTATGGGCTCACCGTTAATATCCAGGTAATCTTCGGGGATCACCCGCGGACCTCCATCTATTGGTTCTCCCATCCCATTAAAGATCCTCCCTAAAATGTCAATAGATACTGGCAACTTTAAAGTTTCGCCTTTACACCTTATCTTGCTTCCGATGAGGTCCACTTCGCTGACACCACCAAATACCTCGATTATAGCTGCTTTCTCACTGATGTCTATTGCTTGACCACCTTTCACCTCACCATTCCCAAGTTGAACATCAACCATCTCATTAAATTTTATACCAGGTATGCTTTCAGCTATGAGCAAAGACCCCTTAGCCTTACTAATTGCTCTTCCTTCCTTAACATAAAGTGGAGAGAAATCCATAAAAGCCCTCCTTTTTTAACCCCAAAATTCCTCGAATTTTCACGGAACGCGTTTGCCAGTTACCAAGCTTTGTTCCATCTCTGACCACAATTCCTTGACTCTCTGTTCAAAGACCTCATTGGGTATATCCTTCATCCTGGATATTCTGTACACCATGGGCGATGAACGGATGCTCTCAATGCCTGCCCCCGAATTTAACATCTCCTGAGCTAGTTCATAAAACTTCATTATAGTTTTAAGCATGAGGCCGGCTTTTGCTGGCATACAGTAGGTATCGACTTCGTGATAGGCGCTTTGCTGGAGGAAGTCCTCGCGTATCATCCTGGCGATAAGAAGCAATAATTTGTCTCCTTCAGGTAAAGCTTCGGGACCGACGAGTCTCACAATTTCCTCCAGCTCAGCCTCCTGCTGCAATACTCTCAAGGTACTAGCTCTGGTCTCCTCCCATCCCGGATCGTACTCATTCCACCAGTCTTTAACTGCGTCTACATAAAGGCTATAACTGGTGAGCCAGCTTATGGCTGGGAAATGTCTCTTGTTTGCCAGCGAAACATCCAAGGCATACAAGGCATCTACTATTCTAAGTGTGTTTTGGGTTACCGGTTCGCTGAAGTCGGCTCCGGGGGGACTTACAGCACCGGCTACTGTTACTGAGCCCTTTCTTTCAGGATTGCCTAAGCATTTAACCATTCCTGCTCTTTCATAAAAAGAGGAAAGCCGAGAGCCCATATATGAAGGAAAGCCTTCCTCCCCTGGCATTTCCTCCAGTCTTCCACTCATCTCCCTCATGGCTTCAGCCCATCTTGAAGTTGAATCAGCAACCAGCAAAATATCGTAACCCATGTCCCGGAAGTACTCGGCCATAGTAATGCCAACAAAAATACTTGCTTCCCTAGCCACAACAGGCATGTTAGAGGTGTTAGCTATAAAGATCTCTTTTTCTTGTAACAATCTTCCTGTGTTAGGGTCCTTGAGTTCTCTAAAGCTAGTAAGCACGTCCGCCATCTCGTTACCCCTTTCGCCGCAGCCAACGTAGATGTTCAGATGTGTCTGAGCCCATCTGGTCAGCTGCTGCAAGGCAACGGTTTTTCCAGTACCAAAGCCCCCGGGCATCGAAGCCTTGCCACCAAGAGCTAAAGGGAACATGTAATCCAAAATTCGCATGCCAGTAGTGAGCAAGCCCGAAGGGTCGAACCTCTGTTTATAGGGTCTGGGCTTTCTTACTGGCCACTCTTGCATCAGCGTGAGTTCTTTTACTTCACCATCATGCTCTATCCAAGCTACAGGCTCTTCGACAGTATAGTCGCCTTGGCGTATCTCCTTTATCGTGCCTTTGATTCCCACCGGCACCATTATCCTGTGTTCTATTAGATTGGTCTCGGGTACTACGCCTATTATATCCCCCTGGCTAACGGCATCCCCGGCCTTGACTTTAGGTGTGAACTGCCATTTTTTGTCGCGGGGAAGAGCTGAGGCTTTGGCACCCCGTTTTATAAACGGGCCAATATTCTCACCCATGGTAAGTAAAGATTTTTGTAGCCCGTCGTAAATGGAGCCCACAAGTCCGGGGCCCAGCTCTGCACTTAAGATTCTTCCCGTTCCTCTCACCACCTCGCCAACTTTCAGTCCCAGAGTATCCTCGTGTGCTTGAATTATCGCCCTGTTCCCTTCCAGTCCTACTATCTCCCCGACAAGCCCTTCTTCGCCTATCTCGACGACCTCATAAACCTGGGAACCTTTCATGGCATCGGCGATAACTAGGGGACCTGAAACTCTCCATATTTTGCCCATATCTTCAACCTCCTGCTATTGCTATAATTTCAAATTTCTACTTCAAACCCTATAGATTCTCTGATAAGTGCCCTGTAATATTCCCTGATATCCGGGTACTTTGTGCCAAACTTCGATGGAACTCGGACGATTACAGGAGTGGTTCCTTTCCCTTTCTTAACCTGAGTCACCAGATCCTCGACGTATTCTGCATAGTCTTCCAATATAATTACTATGCCAACATCGGGCCCGGCTATCAACTCGGTTAGAGCTTTCCTTACATTGTCACGGACATCATGATTGCCCTTTATCGTGTAATGCTTGCTGATTCCGGCCAATCTCAGTGCATTGACCAGCTCTTCATCTCCTATCACAGCTATATCCAGGTGTTTGATAGACATCGTGTCACAGCACCAAATAATTCTTTATTTCCTGAACGGGAACACCATCGACTATTGTTTTTAGAACTAGCCGCAAGTTCCGTATTTCAACCTCTTTAAGTATTAAATACCAGGCCATCACCAGTGGGGATAGCACTCTTGGTGACAACATTTCCTTGAGCATTCTGAACTTATGCTTATCGATAATTTCATCTACAGCCGTGATGCTTTTGGTTTTATCATAATTAGTGGATACTTCATTTGCTATATCCTGATATTGGGTATCCTCCAGCCTGGCAGGTATGTCGGTCATTTTAAGGGGTAGTAATTCTTTAATGGCTTTGTCTGTAATCCTATAGCCGCCGGCAATAATAAATTCAGCAGCATCGGGTCCTATGCCTTCAATTATAGCTCTCGAGGCAATTTGCAGGTTTGTTAGGTCTATCACTAAGCCGAAGGCTTGGGTAAGTACAGAGCCATCTTTTATTCTTCTTGCCATGTTTAACATGCCTTTATAATACTCACCGTCTAAGTTAGCCTCAACAATGAGCTTCGACTTTGCGCTTTTATCTATTTTGTATTGTTCCAGGGCAGGTACGTAATCTCCCAGTTTGCACTTGATGAGTAGCTGGATGATGTCATCTACATTCTCAGCGTTGGAAAGTTCATCTAGCAATGCATTATTATGGATAATCCCGACCGGTATCATACTGGGTTTTTTACCACCTGAGATGCCTTGTAAAGCAGCTTTAATATTCGAGACATCGTACTTCACCACATATGCTCTGGATACCTCCGTTATCTCTTTGGGCAGAAACTTAAATGATTCTACATATCTGATGCGCTGTGCGAGATAACCCCACAAGCATTCATCCAGATAATCAAAAGTCTTAACAGGCAATTCCTCCAGATAGCTTCCTATATCGGTCTCTCTGATGATTGCCAGCGCATCCTGGAGGTTGGGCGCTGTCATCATTTTATCTATATGTTCGGAGGTGACAGTTTTAGGTTCCTCGCCCTTCAAACAAGCAGATATAAATGCGTATCTTGGATTAAGCACGACGTTCTCTTACGGAGCTTCAAAGAGTTCCTTACTTATCTTGGGCAGTAACTTTGGTAGCAGCATCTCGAGTCTGGTTTCATAAGTGTTATCTATCCTGAGCTTTCCCTCAACATCCTCGGCTATGACCCCTCCCAGGCAATTGGATTCCCTGACCTCCACTATCTTGCCGGATAATTCCTTATCCGCTTCAAGAAACCTTTTTACAGTGCTTACATCTTTTGGAGAAACATAAATTCTGCCTTTGTCCGCACCGAGTCCCTCCATAGCTTCCCTGATCAAGTTCAGAAAATAGCTTTCATCGCTTGAAATTCGGGACAATTCCCTCCGCGCCCCGTCAATTATTTTAGCGATTGTGTCAGCTTTCGCGCTCGATAGCTGCTGTCGCGCTTTGATAGAGGCCTGAGCCAAAATTCTCGCTACCTCCTCCTCTGCCTCTCCTAGCATTCTGCCCCTCTCTTCCTCGAGCTTCACTTCCCTCTGTTTTTTGGCTTTCTCTATCTCTTCTTGCGCTTTCTCCTCAGCCTCTCTTATTATGTTCTGGGCGTCCAGCTTCACTTTGCTGACAACGGCTTCGCTTATTTTTTCCATTTTAGATGCTCTTAAAAGAGTTTCAATATGGCTAATGCCATTATGGCGAATACCAGTCCCAGCACGCCTATTAGCTCGACGAACACGGCTAACATCATGGCGTTAGTCAATATCCGCCCCTTTGTCTTGGGTAAAAGGGAGATACCCGAAGCGCACACAGAGCCCTGGTACGCTCCCGAGAACGCTTCAGCAGCGCCAGTTATGACACCGATGCCCAATACTGCGAAACCCATACCGGTGTCACCGACTTTGGGAAGCACCGTTTGTAAAATAAGTATCAGTGTTATGAGGCCATAAAAGGTCTGGGTCATCGGTAGCGACGCCAGGAGGATGACATTCCTGAGCTGCCCTGGTTCTTCAGACAGCGTAGCTGCCCCAGCCGAGCCGGCGATACCGATGCCTATGGCTGAGCCGGCCAGGCCTCCGGCTAGAGCTATCGCACCTCCGATGACTGCCAGGGATTCGGGGCTGATTAGCATCTTACACCTCCGTTAATTAAATATTTTTTAACTGCGTTCATACTTTGACAAATGCAGGTCGAGCCTTCAACCGGAACGGGCTATATGCCCTGCCGCCCCCTTCATAGAACTTGAATAAGAACTCCACAAAACACAGCCTGAGGGAGTGTACAAAACATGTTATGCCACTGAGAGCCAAGTTAAGCACATGTCCAACAAGCAGGACTAATACAAATACCAAGGTACCAACGATAGCCAGGACTATTCCTCCAGCAGGCATCATGCCGGATAATAACTCTGCCATCAGGTTAAAGCAGTATGCCAGGTAATATGTGGCCAGCCCCACGCCTGCCAGCCTGGCATATGACATAACATCGCCCAGCAGCCCGGTCACATCAAATAGCCAGAAAATACCGCCCAGGAAAGCACCCTTCTCCATCAAGGATGAGACGACAATTAGTACTACGCCCAGAATCGCAACATATAACAGGATAGGATATATTTGTTCAGGTAACAGCGGAATATCTATGCCAAGTATGGCATGCATAATCCAGGGTATGGCGCCGATCTGAAGTATAAATAGCCCGGCTTTGTTGGGCACTACCGCTTTCTGCCTCTCCTTTATCCCTCTGATAAGTGCGAGCACATGGGCTATGTTTACGTGAACCAGACCTATTATTAATGAGAATGCTATGAAGAACACGGGGTCTAACAATCGTTCTTGAACTGTTGGGGCGAGTGCTAACTCAATTCCAAAGAACTTGGGGAAGAAGTCACCTAAGTAGCTTCCCGTAAGCACACCAATAACCAAACCAACACCACCGCTTATGTAAATTATCCTTTGGAATAGCTTAAAACCTTCGGATTCGGGGTTATCAGCGAGAAGTCGCAGGCCACGGTATGCAAATAGCATGAGGAGGGCAGCGTACACTACGTCCCCCAGCATGATGCCAAAAAAAATGGCAAAGGAGTATGCTATTACCGGAGTGGGGTCCCATTCCTTATACTTTGGGGTACCAAACAAGTTCACAATGACTTCGAATGGCTTAACCGCAGTTGCATTCCTCATCTTGGTGGGCGGCTCCTCTGCTTGCTCTGGCTTTCTTGCGTCAATGAACACATAGCCTATGTTCTCCCTGAGCTCAGAAATTGCAGTTTCGACATTATTCTCTGGAATCCACCCCTCGATTAATGTGACGTATTTTGCCTCACAGGCTTTGGCTAAAACTGCTAACCTTTCTGTTTCGGCTGACAATGCCTCCCTGAAGAGGACGAGCTTTTCTAGGTTCTCCCTGGTTTTACTTTCAATCTCGGTATGAAGCTTTGCCAGTTCTTCTTCAAGACTGTGAATATCGCCGTCGGCTGCTTCAAGAAATTCTCTTAGCGTCAAATTCTTTTCTGGTATGTGCAGAATCTTGGCCCCATCATCCTTGACTGTGGACTCTATAGTTTCCTGATTTTCCGATTTGGCAATGGCATACAAGACAGTCTCGTTTTCTACTGTACCCGAAAGGCTCTCAAGTATGTAGTCTCTAAGTTTAGGGTATGAAGTTTCAAATAACTCGTTTGGAAACACAAAGACCCGAGAAAAAAGATAACTTCCAGAAAAATTTAAATCTTGTAATCTAATATCGGCCTGCCGCTCCAGAGAGCCAAGATACTTGGTTAGTTCTGTTAGCTCCTTAACATCCTTGTCGAGTTTGGTAGCTCTTTGATGCACGTTGCTGAGCTTGGTACATAGCAACCTTACTTCGCTGTCAACTTCGTCAAACGGCCTGGTATATATAACTTCCACATCCTCTTTCAGCGATACTCTTTCTCCTTTTGGCATGTAAGCTAATATGTCGTTAATGCTTGTTGATAATTCACCAATTTCCCTTCTTTCCCGTTCAATGGCTTCTTTGTCTACAGGCTTTAGCTCTTCGCTTTCTTCGACATGAAGCACACCAGCGGTATGCAGAGTTTTGAGGGTCTTGGTGGAGTAATCCTTGGTAGTCACTACCCTGACTTTAGCCATAGGGTCAGATGTATTGACGATTAGAGGTATCATGTTAACTTCTGCCCGTGACAATATTCACCACGAACTCCGTAATCTCTTTTACTTTTTTATCAGCATTGATGCCGATTTCAACAGCTTTCCTCTCAGAGTCCTTGATTTTTTTATCGGCTTCTGCCCTGGCCTTACTCACAATCTTGTCACATTCAGTTTTTATCTCATCGAGGGGCAACTGAGAGGAAACTATTTTCTTTGCCTCTTCCCTGGCTTCGAGGAGGATTTCGCTGGCTCTGGTCCTTGCCTCTTCGAGTATCTTTTCGGCTTCGACCTCGAGGGCTTCTACACTATTGGTGATTTCTTTGGCCATAAGCTGTTTCTGTAATCGGGCGGAATCATTTCAGCAACTGATGATTGCTTGCGTCCGTGATTATAACAAGGCGGTTCATTTTTGGCAAACTGGTACTCTTGGTAAGAATCCACGCTCCTTACATATCAACAACTTCGGAGTTTGTTATTAAAGTGGAATGCTTTATAATTCAAGATGTGAGGGTCCATGCATTACACGGGTGGGAGGTGAGCGTTGCCCGAGCCAGGGAAATACAATTGGGCATGGCGAAAAGAGTAGTAACTGAAAACGAAGTTATTACCCCACGCCTTGTTGCCGGTATTGACATATCTGCTCCTGATGCTCAGGGCGTAGCAAGTGGAGCAGTGGTAGTTCTCCGTTATCCTGAGTTGAGCATAGCCGAGGTAGAGATAGCTCAAGGTAAGCTTACATTGCCCTATATTCCGGGCCTATTGTCTTTTCGAGAAAGTCCCTTGATTCTGGCTGCTTGTGAAAAACTACGTAATGTTCCCGATCTTATTCTCATCGATGGTCAAGGGATTGCTCATCCCAGGAGGGTCGGGCTTGCCTCACACGTGGGACTTTTTCTTGATTTGCCTACTATAGGCTGTGCAAAATCTATCCTTTGTGGTCGGCATCAGCCTGTAGGAGAAGAGGCGGGCTCTTATGCTGAATTGCTTGATAATGGGGAGCTCATTGGAGCGGCGTTAAGGACTAAATCTGGAGTGAAGCCAATATATGTTTCCGTGGGCCATAAAATTGACCTGGCATCGGCTTTACAATGGGTGATAAAGTGCTGCCGTGGTTATAGACTTCCTGAACCCACCCGCTTGGCTCACCTCGCTGCCGGAGGAATGCTGACCTCCGAACCAAGCTGCCAAGGAAAGTTATTCGATTGAGGAGTATTTCAGATGCAAGAAGAGAAGGAAAATCTAGAAGCCTTACTTCGCCAAATTTCAGACATCATGGTGCATCTTTGACATCCCTGGCAAGGAAAAGGAAATTGCCAGGATAGAGACAGAGTCAGCCCAACCTGATTTTTGGCGTGACCCGGCTAAAGCTCGAGCTATCATGCGCCAGCTTGGGGGCAAGAAAAATCTAGTCAATGTTTGGCGCGAACTGGAGAAGAAGGTTGCCGATCTTTGGGAAATGATTGTTCTGGCTATCGGGGAAGAAGATTACTCTCTCAAGGAAGAGATACAACTGGAGCTAAGAAAGCTGAGCTCTCGGTTTGAACAGTTGGAAAGCCAGCAGCTTTTTACGGGCGATTACGATAGTCGAAATGCCATGCTCGCCCTTCATGCTGGTGCTGGTGGTACAGAGTCTCAGGATTGGGCAAACATGTTGCTCAGGATGTACTTGAGGTGGGCGGAGCGGCACGATTATAAAGCCGAGGTCTTAGATGTCTCCCCGGGGGAAGAGGCTGGTATCAAAAGCGCTATCTTAGAGATTAAGGGAGATTATGTCTATGGCTATCTCAAAAGTGAGCACGGGGTGCACAGGTTGGTGCGGCTTTCCCCCTTTGATGCCGACCATGCCCGCCACACATCTTTTGTCCTGGTGGAAGTCATCCCTGAAGCTGAAGAGACGGTGGATGTCAAAATAAACCCGGAAGACTTGAAAATAGATACTTTCAGGTCCAGTGGTCCTGGCGGGCAACATATGCAGAAGACAAGCAGCGCTGTCAGGATAACTCACTTACCCACAGGGCTGATAGCAACTTGCCAGGGTCAGAGGTCTCAGTACCAAAACAAGGAAGCTGCTTTGAGAGTCCTTTATTCTCGCCTTCTAGAGCTGGAGCGTGGGAAGAAGGAAGAAGAAAGAGCAAGGCTAAGAGGCAAGCGTATTGAAGCGGGTTGGGGAAATCAAATTCGGAGTTATGTTCTTCACCCCTACAAAATGGTGAAGGACCACCGCACCGATTACGAGGTTCGCGATGCCGAAGCTGTGTTGGATGGAGAACTAGATGGATTTATCACTGACTACCTTCGGTCTAAAGTAGGGAAATGATTAAACGCATCGCCTTAATAACTTCGGCGCTTCTCTTGCTTTTGAGCCCCTCCTTCGTGGCAGCTGGGGATGATATTGCAGTTATAGGTAGCGATGTAGATGTAAGTTTCCCAAGCCAGGCTGTGTTCACTCTTGAGGCTGAAAGCTATGTTGATATCGTTGACGTCCGCCTTTATTACCAGGTGGATAAGATGAACTACGCTGAAGTTGTCAGTGAGGGTTGGGCTGATTTTACTCCAGCAAGCAGGATAGAGGCTAATTGGGTATGGGATATGAGAAATTCGAGCTTGCCCCCTGGTGCTGAAGTCACATATTGGTGGATGATTGAGGATGCTGACGGGAACAGATTTGAGACCTCTCCCGAGATAGCGCATTTCGATGACGGTCGCTACATTTGGCAGAGCCTGACTGGTACCGCGTCTCAGGGTAGCGAGTTGACCCTTTTCTGGTATGAAGGCGGTGATTCCTTCGCCCGAGAGTTGATGGATGTCTGTGAGGAAGGGCTTGCCAGGTTGACTCAGGATATTGGCACCTATCCGGAGAGGCCCATCAAGATATATATTTATGCCTCCACTAGTGATTTAAAGGGGGCTATGATTTTTCCTCAGGAATGGACTGGCGGCGTTGCCTTTACTGCATTTGGCATAATTGCTATTGGCATTCCTCCGAGCAACCTCGATTGGGGCAAAAAAGCCCTGGTTCACGAGTTGACGCATCTTGTTGTTCATCAGGCAACTTTTAGTCCCTACGGGCAGCTTCCTATCTGGCTTGACGAAGGGTTAGCTATGTATAACGAGGGCGAGCTTGACCCTGTTTTTCGCTCCTGCCTACAAGAGGCTATCTTGGAAGATAAGCTCATTTCAGTGCGCAGCCTGTGTAGTCCCTTTTCTGCCGAGACTGAAAAAGCTCGCCTTTCCTATGCTCAAAGCTATAGGCTTGTTGAGTATCTTCTGGATAATTATGGACAGGACAGGATGCTCGATTTATTGGCTATTTTGAAACAGGGTAGTACCTACGATGAAGCTTTGACTGAGGTCTATGGTTTTGATATAGATGGTCTTGATGCTCGTTGGCGGGGAACACTAACATCCCATACTGTCATTGCGAGCGAAGCGTGGCAATCTCATCCTGCCCTGATTGCCGTGTTAGCGGCATTAGCTACGGCACTGGCTTTGTGGGGTGCTCTGGCCCTGGAGGAACGGACCTGGCGAAGGTCGTCTGGAAAATCAACAATATTAAGATAAGCCATGAAAGACTCTTTTACTGTTCACGATTTACCCCCTGGTGAGCGTCCCAGGGAGAGGCTATTTAAGCTGGGCAGTGAAGCTCTTTCCGCCCAGGAAATTTTAGCTTTAATCCTGGGTCGAGGGATTAAAGGTGAATCCGTTATGGTGACTAGCCAGAAGCTGTTAAGCCGGTTTGGCAATCTCAAAGGTATTGCCAATGCTTCTGTAGAGGAGTTGACCCAGACGAAAGGTATTGGGCCAGCCAAGGCAGCGCAGATTAAAGCTGCCCTTGAATTAAGTAAGAGGCTGGAAGCCGATACCGGTGAGAAACCCAAGCCGGTGCTCAAGTCCCCGGAGGATGTGGTTGCTGAGGTGAGGGGCCGGTTAAAAGGCAAGAAGAAGGAACATTTTTTGGTACTTTGC
>JAUWGZ010000092.1 GCA_030606165.1 Dehalococcoidia bacterium | reverse complement strand
GAGGTAATGCGCCATTTTCGAGCCGGGGAGCTTGATATTCTAGTATCGACCTCGGTAGTGGAGGTGGGCATTGACGTACCCAGGGCTTCTGTCATGATGGTAGAGGGTGCTGAACGCTTTGGTTTATCTCAGCTCCACCAGTTCAGGGGACGTGTGGGGCGAGATAAGGAACAGGGCTATTGCCTGCTTATCCCGGAAAAGCTTTCACCGGAGGCAAAGGAGCGCCTCCGGCTGATGGAAAAGGTTCATGATGGCTTCGCACTGGCTGAGAAAGACCTGGAATTGCGAGGTCCGGGGGAATTCTTCGGCACCCACCAGAGCGGCCTGCCCGACCTCAAACTTGCCAAGCTAACCGATTTACACAGTCTGGAGTTAGCCCGGCAAGAGGCAATAACTCTTTTTCAGAGCGACCCCAATTTAAAGAAAACTGAACATCAATCTTTACGCCAACAATTGAGCCGAGTATGGGCCGGAGGTGCTGAGTGGAGCTAATCATGCTCAGGCAGGAACTAGTCAGCTGTTTGCAGCAGGCTGTGTCGGAGGCACAGCAAAGCGGTGACCTGGCTGCAGCCACCTTGCCCGAGGTGCTTATAGAACATCCTCAAAATCCCGAACACGGAGATTTTGCTTCAGGCCTCCCTTTGAAGCTGGCCCGGGCTATGAAGATGTCCCCCATGGCTATAGCCGAAAAGGTCTCCGAGCATATAGTACCACCGCCCCAAATCGACAAGATTTGGGTTGCTGAGCCGGGCTTCATTAACTTCACTTTGCGGGGGGACTGGCTGAGTACGCAGGTGGAGTCGGTCCTGGCTGCCGGTGAATCGTATGGTGATATCGAGCTGGGCAAAGGTAGTCGGGTCCAGCTTGAATTCGTTAGTGTCAACCCCACCGGACCTCTTCACGTAGGTCATGGCCGTGGCGCCGTTTTAGGCAGTACTCTGGCTAATGTGCTTACCGTCTCCGGCTATGCCGTAGAAAAAGAATTTTACATAAACGATATGGGTAACCAGATAGATAACTTCGGTCGTTCCCTCTATGCTCGTTACCGGCAATGCCTGGACAAGGAAGCTGCCATGCCCCCGGATGGCTACTACGGCAATTACATGGTTGACCTGGCCAAAGAGATAGCCCAGGAGCAGGGTGATAGATTTGTATCGTTGCCCGAGAGCGAGGCAGCTTCGCAACTGGCGAAGGTTGGGATTGTCAGGATGCTACAGAGAATTAAACAAGACCTCAAGCTACTGAACGTTGTTTTTGACACCTGGTTCTCAGAAAGGAGCCTTTATCAGGGCGGGCAATATGACAAGGCTATGGAACTACTCCAAAGTGGAGCCTATGTTGCTAAAAAGGAAAACGCCACCTGGTTCGAATCGAGCGCCATGGGCGAAGATAAGGACAATGTCCTGGTGCGCAGCGATGGTTCTCCCACCTATTTTGCCTCTGATATTGCCTACCATTACAACAAGTTCCTGGAGCGGAAATTCGACCAGGTGATTGATATCTGGGGGGCCGACCATCAGGGACATGTCCCTCGAATGAAAGCGGTGCTCAAGGCCTTGAACTGTGACCCTGAGCGGCTTACGGTGATAATCTGCCAGTTAGTCACCCTGCGGCGTGGAAAGGACATAGTTAAAGTATCCAAGCGTAGCGGCGATATTATTACTTTGAAAGAGGTGATAGACGAAGTAGGCTCAGATGCCTGTCGCTTCATATTCCTCTCCCGTTCTGCCGATAGCCAGATGGATTTCGATATAGAGCTGGCTAAGCGGCAATCAGCGGATAACCCCGTGTATTATGTTCAATATGCTCACGCCCGGATTGCCAGCATTCTTCAGTTCGCTAGACAGCAGGGGATGGACTGCAGCCAGGGCGATGTTTCTCTGCTTACCACCGAGCCGGAGCTCACTTTAATTCGCCGCTTGATACTCCTCCCCGAAATAGTAGAACAGGTGGCAGTTAATCTCGAGCCTCACCACCTGCCTTATTATGCTCAGGATTTGGCCACCGTCTTTCACAGTTTCTATAAGCAATGCCGGGTTGTCTCTAAGGACGAAGCGCTAACCAGGGCCCGCCTTAAGCTGGTCAAGGCAACTCAGATTGCCCTGGCTAAAGTCCTCCGCCTCATGGGCATGACCGCCCCGGAGAAAATGTGAAGCAGAGCGACGCTGCCTATTTCATTCAATAGTGAAGGAAAGGATTCCTTCACGCCTCTAAATCCCCCTCACTCTGACTCTCTCCCGCCAGGGGAGAGAGAATCGTAGGGGGAGATTCTTCGTCCCGATAAATCGGGACTCAGAATGACAATAGGGAAGGGCTCAGTATTACAGTTCCATTTTGTCAATGCGGGGCTGAATTCAGTCAGCTGAAGCAATCTCTTGGTGGGGCAAGAGATTGCCACGCCCGACAAATCGGGCTCGCAATGACAACGCTGCTTGACGGAAAATTGGCTTGAGACTATATTATCATGGAGTAATATTCTGATGACAAGTAAGCGAATGATAATAATCACGATAGCAGCCTTATTAGCGGTAGTCATTGTGTTCTTATTAGTCTTATATATAGATTATGCAAGGACCGTTTCTTCTCGTGATATTAAGATAGGCAAGTTAACCGAATCGATTGAATCCATTAAGCTGGATTATGATATAAAGTCAATAACTGTTAAATATCACCGGGGCTATTCAATCGGTATGAGCTTATATTTCCGGGATATGCTTTCTGCCGGTATGCAAAGAGACATATTTTTGGACTGTGCCCGCGCGATTACAGACCCTGAAACATTAACATTATTTAAAGAAAAATACCTGTATCGTATTGACTTTACCTCCGGAATTGAGGAAAACTGGAAATACGATCTTAACCCCGAGAACTATGACCCGGATGGGTATCCGTACTTTGACATTGTAATTACCTTTCACTTCTTTAACGACGAATACAACAAGTACAACTTAGTACACCGGTTTGAAAGTATGGGCGGCAATAGAGAAAAGGGAAATGAAGACTATGATCATTGGTTTTATGAAGACGCTATCACTGGCGAAATCTGTTCCCTGAGATTATCAGAGAGCTGACCTTGATTCGCCGCTTGATTCTGCTGCCCGAAATAGTAGAACAGGTGGCAGTTAATCTCGAGCCCCACCACCTGCCTTACTATGCCCAGGATTTAGCCACCGTGTTTCACAGCTTCTATAAGCAATGCCGGGTTGTCTCTGAAGACGAAGCGCTAACTAAGGCACGCCTCAAGCTGGTCAAGGCGACTCAGATTGCCCTGGCTAAAGTCCTTCACCTCATGGGAATGACCGCTCCGGAAAAAATGTGAAACATTTAGGGCATTCCGCTGCTTGACGGAAAATTGGCTTGAGGCTATATTATTAAGCGAATCTAATACTCTATTTACCTCGCCTTATAGCGGAATGTTATGTGGGTGGGGTCGATGGTATACAATATACAGGCGAAACTAGTCCGCAGGAAGGCGTTCAGGTGTGATTGCCAGATATTGTCCTGGCTACCTGCGGAGGCCCAGATAATAAAATACATTGTAAAGGAGGATTGAAATGGCTGTTTTTTTCTCAGGAAGTGAACTCTTAGAAATAGCTATGGGCATAGAAAGGAACGGTATGGCATTCTATCAAGCTCTGGCTGATAAGACCGGAAATAGGGATGTCAAGGACATCTATATTTATCTCGCCGGAGAAGAAAAGAAACATCTGGATATCTTTCAGGGCATGTCGGATTCCCTGGGGCAAGCTAAGCCCCCGGAAACCTACACTGAAGAATATATGCTTTACCTCAAATCGTTGGTTGACAGCGTAGTATTTTCCAATGTTACCGAGGCCCAACAAAAGGCTGCTAAGGTATTCAATGAAATTGAGGCCCTCGACACCGGAATCCAGGCTGAGAAAGATTCCATCCTCTTTTACACAGAATTGCAGAACTTGGTAAGGGAGCGGGACCGTAAAGTAGTCCTCAACATATCGGATGAAGAAAAAAACCACCTGCGCCAGCTTTCGGAACTCAAGAGAGGATTGAAGTGAATTCCGGATTCCAGCTGGCTATAAAAAATTAAGGAGGTAAAAATGGCTGTTAAAAAAGTTGGCGAAAAATATCGCTGCAATGTCTGCGGCAATGAGGTGACGGTGACCAAGGCTGGCGGCGGCACACTGGTCTGTTGTGGTGAGGATATGGAATTAATTAGCTCGTAAGGTTTTAAGAGGAGTGAGTAAATGGAAAATGAACAGGCCAGGATGATAGAGGTGCTTCAGCTTGCTGTTCAGATGGAGGTAGAGGGCAAGGAGTTCTACCAGAAGGCAAGCCAGAAAAGCAGCAACAAGCTAGCTAAGGAGCTATTTCAGCAGTTGGCTAATGAAGAAGACGTTCACCGTAAGAAGTTTGAGGAAATATATGAAGCCCTCAAGAGAGGGCAGAATTGGCCTGATGTAGGAGCACCATCCGAGAAAGGGAAAAGGCTCAAATCTCTGTTCGCCGAAGCCACTAAAGCGCTGGGTAGCAAGATTAAAGTGGCCGAATCTGAACTCGAAGCTATCAAGATAGCTATGGATATGGAAATCAAGTCTTATAATTTATATCACTCTCGAAGCGAAGAAA
>JAUWGZ010000117.1 GCA_030606165.1 Dehalococcoidia bacterium | reverse complement strand
TAGTACGGTTAGGCTAAAGACATTACTGCTCTTACACACGCCGCCTATCAAACAAGTAGTCTACTTGTGGTCTTACCCCTGTGATAAATCACAAAGGTGGGAGATATCATCTTGGGGTAGGCTTCGCACTTAGATGCTTTCAGCGCTTATCCTGACCAGACATAGCTACTCAGCAATGCCCCAGGCGGAGCAACTGATACACCAGAGGTCTGTCCCTCTCGGTCCGCTCGTACTAGAGAGAGCCCCCCTCAAATCTCCGGACGCCCACGACGGATAGAGACCGACCTGTCTCACGACGGTCTGAACCCAGCTCACGTACCGTTTTAACGAGCGGACAGCCCGACCCTTGGGACCTGCTTCACTGTACCTCCTTTCTTTGTTTTTTACTGAGCCCCACTCTCAGTCCAGTCAATATTATAAGAAAGTTAAACAACTTTGCCAAATTTTCTCGAAATCTGTTAAGAATATTTGACAAAAAAGTTAAACAACTTTATAATTAACACAAAATCATTAGGGAAGAGAGATGGCAGGCAAAGACTATTATCAAATTCTAGGTGTGAGTAGGAATGCTTCGGAAAAGGAAATCAAGCAGGCCTACCGCCGCTTGGCTCGCAAACACCATCCTGACCTCAACCCCGGCGACAAATCGGCTGAGGCAAAATTTAAGGAGATAAATGCGGCTTATGAAGTTCTCTCTAGTCCTGAAAAGAGAAAGAAGTATGACAAATTTGGTGAACAATGGGAATATGCTGATCAATTTGCTAAATCCGGGGGGCAAGAGAGAGTCAGGTGGGATTTCGGCAGAGGTGGCACAACCTTCGAATATGGCGACCTGAGCGGCTTTGGCGGCATTTTTTCAAGCTTGTTCGGCGGTTCTGGTACAGGCTCCAGGATGAGGGGGCCACGACGTGGTCAGGATATGGAATCCACCATTGAGCTAACCCTTGAAGAGGCTTACCATGGCTCTACACGTGTTATACAGCTTCAGACCGAGGAGCCCTGTACAGCTTGTGGCGGCACAGGCAGAGTGGGCAATCGAGTCTGTACTATTTGTAATGGTGCTGGTGGGAAAATAATTCCCAAGCGCCTGGAGGTTAAGATTCCAGCGGGAGTTAGAGATGGCTCGAGGATTCGTATAGCAGGGGAAGGCGTTCCTAGCCGTGCCGGTGGCAACAAAGGTGACCTCTATCTCGTAGCGAAGGTTCTGCCCCATAAGCTCTTTGAGCGCAAAGGAGATGACCTATACACTGAAGTCTCGGTGCCTTTAGCCACCGCCATATTGGGTGGCGAGGTCAGATTGCCCACTTTGAATGGTAGTCTATCTCTTAAAATTCCACCGGAGACTCAGAACGGCAAGGTTTTCCGCATGGCAGGGAAGGGCATGCCTCAGCTAGGCAATAGCAAGTACGGCAATATGTTCGCCAAGGTAAAAGTGGTTCTGCCCACCGATTTGACCGAGGAGGAAAAGAAACTATTTGAAAGATTGCGGTCTCTGCGACCCACATAAAGCGAGGTGCCACGATGATGGACTGGGAATCCAAACCGAGATATGTAATAAGCATAGCCGCCAGTATGGTGGGCATAGAAGCTCACACATTGCGGTATTATGAAAGGCTGGGGCTGGTACAGCCAGAGCGTTCGAGTGGCAATATACGTCTCTATTCGGAGGAAGACGTTGACCGCTTGCGCTATATTAAGGCTCTGATGAGCGATTGTGGCGTTAATTTGGCTGGAGTAGAGGTGGCGTTGAGGTTGATGCGGAGGATGAACGAGATGCAGCAGCAACTTGAGGAAATGGAGAGAAAAATTAAGAAAGTTGCCGAAGCCGAAATAGAAGACATAATAGAGGACATAATAGAAGACGCAGAATGGAAGGAGGTGTAGGAGCCATTTAACAACACGCCTGTCATTCTGAGCGTAGCGAAGAATCTAGACCCTGACCCTGAGTGAAACGAAGGGGAAGGGTGACAAAATAGGCAGGAAGGAGGTGTAGAAAGTTGAAACCGGAGAGATTTACTGAGCAGGCACAAGAGGTTTTAGCAGCTTCACAAGAGCTACTTCGTCGATATCGCCATAACCAGTGGGATGTGGAGCATATTCTATTGGCTTTGCTGGAGCAGGAAAAAGGAATAACTGGGGACATATTAAAGATGCTAGGTGTGGATATCGAAGCGGTAAAACAGCGGGTAGAATCAACGCTTGAGAGTTTCCCCAAGGTAACTTACGAGGCGGGGCAAATTTATGCTACTCCGCGGATTTCCGCTCTTCTCGAAAATGCCAACAGGGAGGCCGACAGGCTCAAGGACGAGTTTGTCAGCACTGAGCATTTGCTCATTGCTATTGCCGGGGAAACCAGAGGCGAAGCTGCAACAATTCTAACTGAATCTGGCGTTAACCAGGAAAAGATTTATCAAGCTTTGCAGAAAATTCGTGGCGGTCATCGAGTTACCGACCGTCAAGCGGAAAGCAAATACCGTTCCTTGGAAAAATACGGACATGACCTCACGGAGTTAGCCCGTCAGGGCAAACTCGACCCTGTAATCGGGAGGGAAAACGAAATCAAACGTGTGACGCAAATACTTTCCCGGCGCACCAAGAACAACCCCGTGATTATTGGTGACGCCGGCGTGGGCAAGACGGCTATTGCCGAGGGATTAGCTCAGAAGATTACCGCTGAAGATGTTCCCGATTCTCTCAAAGGGAAAAAGGTGGTGGCTTTAGACATGGGAGCACTGGTGGCGGGAAGCAAATTCCGCGGGGAGTTTGAGGAAAGGTTGAAGGCAGTTCTAGATGAA
>JAUWGZ010000009.1 GCA_030606165.1 Dehalococcoidia bacterium | reverse complement strand
CATATCTGAAGTTCCGAGCTGAAGGCACGAAGCCATATAGGCCGTGTTAGGCGACGTTGCGTATAGCAAGATCATTTACTTTTCACCCCGGTAATTTCAAATCCCATAAACGTTTTTGCAACTACAGACTCTCTCAAGTTTGACTGATCGAGTATAGAGCGAATCTCGCCAGTAGTATAGGATGCATTTATAGATGATACAAGGCCTGGTCTAATCTCTTTAGGTTTAGCCATCAATCTCATAAACCACCTCGCGAACGGATTCATGTCCCGGCGCATGTCACTTATGAAGCACTTCGCCCCCGGCTTCAACACACGGTAAGCTTCGTCGAAAACCCTTATAGGTTGTGACCATTCATGAAGAGAACCATTAGAGAACACACCATCAAAAGTGTTATCATCAAACGGTATCTGGTAAGCATCGCCCTTCACATACTTGACTCTACCTTCAAGTCCATATTCTCTGGCATTTCTCTCAGCAATTTTTGTCATTTCAGGACTGATTTCTACAGCCATGAGGACGGTACTTGCCGTCTTCTTCAGCCATTCAAGACCCAGATAACCGGGGCCAGGACCAATCTCTAGTGCGAACCCATCTGTTATCCCCGATGTGATAATGTGGTCTGTTTCCATCCATTCCTTGTCTCTTAACCTCCGCATCATACTATCATATATTCGTACATCAAATTCATCCTGTATCCCTTCATCCGTTTCAACGATTCTTGGCCTTACCATACTATTGCCTTCTCATTATTCTTTGCAGCATTCGCAATTTCGGCTAACTTGTTCATATCCGAACTTCGTTCTATATACCTTTGTTCAGCAGGCTGCTGAAATCTCCAGTTTTCCCTAGTTCACTTACATAAGCTCTTAGGTAACCAAATCTAGGAGACTCTGGATTCTACCCGTGTTGTAACCGAAGTCAGTTTTTATGCTTTCCCAGCCTGTTTTGTCAGCCAGTACTCGATGCTGTCAGCCAAAGCCAGCCAGCTGGCTTCGATGATGTTAGTGGAACTGCCCACCGTCCGCCAGTTTTCCCGGCCGTCGCTGGATTCAATGAGCACCCGGACTTGCGATGCAGTGCCTGCGGTTTCTTCGAGGATGCGCACCTTATAATCAATAAGTTTTACAGCAGCCAAGTCAGGATAGAACTGTAGCAAAGCTTTGCGCAGAGCTTGGTCAAGGGCGTTGACCGGGCCATCGCCCTCAGCAGCCGTATGCACTACCTTGTTATCCACCCTGACCTTGATAGTGGCTTCCGACAATGGCTCTTCTTGGTTTCCTCTGGTGGGCGGGCGGCGCCGTTTCTCTACCACGATTATGAAGTCAACTAGCTCAAAAGGCGGCTGATAGTCGGGCTGAGCCCGGCGGAGCAAAAGGTCGAGGGACGCCTCGGCAACATCATACTGAAAACCCTGATTCTCTAATAACTTAATTTGCTCCAGCACCTTTTCAATCTCTTTGCCTTTAGGAACAGGTATTCCATGCTCTTTAGCTTTAAAGATAATACTTCCCTTCCCAGCCAGCTCGGAAACAACAACATGCGGGCGGTTACCTACCAGATTTGGATTTATGTGCTGGTAGCTATCTTCCCATTTTATTAAGCCCGATACGTGAATCCCACCTTTATGAGTGAAGGCATCATCTCCTACATAGGAAAGCCGGTTACAATGAGGCATGTTAGCCAGTTCTGATACATAGCGAGAGACATCACTGAGCTTGCTTAGCTGTTTGTCAGTAATACAATCAATGCCCATCTTAAGTTTCAAAGTCGGTATGATGGAACAGAGATTGGCGTTGCCACAGCGCTCACCATAGCCATTAATGGTTCCTTGAACCTGGATAACTCCCGCTTCCACGGCAGCCAGGGAGTTAGCCACAGCAAGCTCGGCATCATTATGGGTGTGAATGCCCAGAGCGACAGGGCTTGCCTTTTGAACAGCTTTAATAGCTTCCGTTATCTGTCGTGACAGGCTACCGCCATTGGTATCGCAGAGAACCACGCATTCTGCACCGGCTTTAGCCGCAGTCACCATCACCTGCAAGGCATATTCAGGGTTATCTTTATATCCATCGAAGAAGTGCTCGGCATCGAAGAAAACCCTGAGCCCTTTTGCCCTTAGGTAACTTATGGAATCTGTAATCATGCTGAGGTTTTCTTCCAGCGTTGTTTCCAAAACCCGGGTTACCTGCTTATCCCAGGCTTTTCCCACGATAGTGGCCACCCTGGTTTTGGCTCGAAGCAAGGCCTGGAGATTAAGGTCTTCTTCCGCCCGAGAATTCGCGTGCCTGGTGCTGCCAAAGGCAACCAAGGTTGAACGGGTCAATCGCAAATTCTGTGCCCTGGCAAAGAACTCGGTATCTTTGGGGTTAGAACCAGGCCAGCCACCCTCTATTAAGTCAATGCCCAGCTCATCCAGCTTCTGGACAATCTTCAGCTTATCCTCGACAGACAAAGAAATCCCTTCCTGCTGGGCACCATCCCTCAGAGTGGTATCATAAAGCTGCACTGTTATCATGGAAAATTCCCTTAACCTTTCACTTTCTGAGCAATCAAATCTCCCATCTCCTTTGTTCCCACCCGAATCTTGCCTTCCGACATTATATCGTAAGTTCTATAATCTTTCTCTAAAGCAGCAAGGACGGCATTTTCTATAGTCTGTGCTTCAGTCTCCAGGGCAAAGGAATAGCGAAGCATCATAGCTACGCTCAAGATAGTGGCGATAGGGTTAGCCAGGTTTTGCCCCGCTCGACTGGGAGCGCTGCCATGAATTGGCTCATACATGCCGAAGGTTTTTCCCCTGGGAATTCCTGCTAAACTAGCCGAAGGGAGCATGCCCATAGAGCCAGCCAGCATCGAAGCCTCGTCGGTGAGAATGTCACCAAACATGTTTTCAGTGACCAAAACATCCAGTTCAGCAGGACGCTGAATAAACCTCATAGCACAGGCATCAACCAGCATGTGCTGAAGCCCAACATCAGGATAATCGGCGGAAATTTCTATGGCAATCTGCCGCCATAATCGGGATGACTGGAGAACATTGGCTTTATCCACCGAAGTTAGCTTCTTACGACGGCTGAGAGCTAACTCAAAGCCCACCCTCAATATACGCTCAATTTCCATCTCGGAATAAGCCATGGTATCAACAGCCTGCCTTCCCTCCGGAGTTCGCCACTGTTTCTTGGGCTGACCAAAGTAAAGTCCGCCGGTGAGTTCTCTAACCACCACCAAATCAACCCCCTTAACCACCTCCGGCTTGAGGTTAGTAGAATTCACCAGCATAGGGAAAACTTTCACGGGGCGCAAATTAGCAAACAGCTCCAGCCCTTTGCGCAAAGCTAGAAGCCCGTCTTCAGGGTGGATTTTGGCTTGAGGGTCATCCCACTTAGAACCGCCAACTGCGCCGAGCAGCACTGCATCACATTGTTTACACATCTTCAAGGTCTCATCACTGAAAGCTGTGCCCAGGGTGTCTATAGCAACGCCACCTATAAGACCATCATAGAGGCGAAAGCTATGCCCGAATTTCCCACCTACGGTCTGCAAAACCTTCATCGCCTCAGCTATAACCTCAGGGCCAACACCATCACCGGGTAAAACCGCTACATCGAATTCCATACTTATTTACCTCCCATTCTTCGCTGCCTATCGTGGAAACCATGCTTGTTATGATGAGTGCTAGGTTAATCACACAGGCCTCTTCTTTTCATCTAACAAAATAATGTTATCAGCTACCTTATCATATAAATCGCTCAACGTGAATATGATGATTTGATAATCCGAGGCCAGCGTTTTGAAAAAGTTTAGCGTGTTAGCCAGACGGACAGAGTCAAAATTAACAAAAGGGTCATCCAATATCAAAGGCGGCTTTTTATCGCCAAATATCAACTCTGCCAGGGCGAGCCGAAATGCCAGATAGAATTCATCAATTACCCCCCCACTTAATTCCTCGGGCTTAGCCCAGTCCCCCTTCTCATCCGAATATACCCAGAACTCCAAGGTTTCTTTGTCAACTCTTACCTGCTTATACTTGTCCTTGGTAAAGACAGCCAAATATCTCTGAATTTCTTTCTCCAAAGCTTCCTCAGTTGACGAAAGAATCTCGGTTCTCGCTTTAGAGATAAATTCCCTGGCTAATCCATAAATTCTCATTTTTTTATCTTCTTGTTTCAAAGTTTCCTGAAGCCCTTCCAGTTCCTCTTCCAGCCTAATTTGGTCCTCTATATTGAATCTTGCCTGCTTGATAGTTGTTTCGCATTCTATTTCTTGCTTCTCAAGCCTAGCTTTCTTTTCTTCTAAACTCTGAACCTCCCTTTCCAGCTCGAAATGTCTTTCCGGGTTCAGTTCCATAGCTTTCAAGTCATCAGTGAGCTTTTCCCTCTCAACCACCAAATCCCTCGCTATTCCTCGTTCTTGCTTTTGGAAATCTTCGGTCGTCTTGCCTCTCAACATCCCTTTTAGCTGAGCTTCTAAATCCCTTTTCTTTTTGAGCGAAGTTTTAAAATCACTTTCTTTCCTATCGAACTCGCCAACCGTGTTGCACTTGACCACAGCCAGCAATTCACTTTCCTCCCTGCTAAGTTCATTGAGAGCTTCCTTCATTTTACGGAGGCGCTCCTCAATATCCGAAACACTGGTCTCATCGCGAACGAGGGCAGTGCTCGCCCGTCTAGTCATAGCGAAAAGAGCTACGCCAAGGATTGCTAAAATCAAGAAGTATAAAGAAACAACCAAAGCCCCAATTATCCCACCTATCAGTATTGTTAACGCAGTAGCTATGCCACCCCCCGAACCGAAAAATCTCACAGATTTTCTTTTGTCCAATTTTTCCTTCGCTTCAGCTAGCTCCCTCTCTCGCACAGCCAGGTCCTTCTCGATATTCACACGTGTATTCTCGATTGCATCCAGCTTCTTTCTAAATTCCAAGACCTGTTGCTCAGTTTCAAATTCATCGAAAGACCTGAGTGTCTCGTCTGCCCCTTCAAGTTTGGTAATTAGTTCGTTTATCCTATCAAGTAGCTCTCTCACTTCATCATATTTCTGCTCTAAGCCTTTTATAGACGCCTCGATCTTTTTACGCTTTTCATTCTTATCCAACAAACCCTTGACATTCTCATATCGCTCTTTGACCTCAGCCAGTTGCTTACTCACTTCCACCAGCTCGATTTTTTTTGCCCCAACTTTGGAGACTTCCTCTTTAACGTCGCTATATCTTTGTGAAGTGCCCTGTATTTTGCTTTTGAGGCTTGCCAGGATGCCGGGATTACTCGCGAGTTTGTCTAGTCCTCTCTTCATGTCGGCAACTTTGTTATCCAATTTCTGTACCACTTGCCAGGCAAACGTACTCTCCTTGCCCCCCATCGCAACTTCCTCTAAGCTCTCACTAATCTGCTTCTCGCCCGATGAGATTTTACTTACCTCAGATTGACGAATACAAGAAGAACATAAGAAAAGTGTGTCAGATTTGGTTCCCAGTAACTCAGCCATTTTCCCTGAGATTTCTTTGAAAGTATCAAGCTCTTCCCGGGTATTCACCTCAATAAGCCTTACGGTCCCTTTACCAAAATCTTTCTCCAGCAAATATCTATTCTCTTCATTCTCAAACTCAAGACTAGTTTGACACTGCGTAGTTGAGCCCCAGGAAACATAATCGTTAAGCGCCTTCGCAGTGCTTTTAGGATTACGGAAAAGGGCAACAACGATACCCTCGAGTAAGGTGGACTTCCCCATTTCATTTAGCGGGCCTTTGACCACATTTATCCCGGGGCTGAACTGAGCTTGAAAATCAACGAGTCTCTTGAAGTTTTTGAGCTCAATCCTTTTCAACCACATTATAAGACTTCCTTCCCATCCAGAAGAGCTATGCCATACTGAAGGGCATTTTCAGCAATTTCTTTCTCCTCCCCCTCCAGGCTCTCGATTTGCACCTTCGTTAGCTTAATAAATCTACTCCTAATCAACCGCTCTTCATCCTCTGTGACTTCTTCTAACTTCGGATGAGACTCATCCATAACACTAAGATGAAAGAATTTCTCACCCAATTCGGTTTCCAATTCCTCAGGATTTACTATGAGTTCGGCATCGCGAAGCCCCTTAAGAGTGGCTTTTCTTATCAAATTCTGATTTGCCCCCTCGGAGATTCTCGCTTTCAGCTTCGACAGGTCTTGTATTCCACTCATGTCTATCTCTACTTCATCATAGTCACGGAGCCCAAGCATCTTGGGTTCAACTTTAACCTCACCGGCGTCCGAAAGGCTAACTAAAAGCACAGCACCTCTTTCTCTTTGGTCAGGTATCCATTCCGGCGGGCCAGAATACCAGGCTGGAGGCTTCTCCAAACATCTATAGACCCGGTGCCAGTGCCCCAGCGCCAGATAGTCCATGCCGCTGGCTTTAACTTCCTCAAGCTTGAACACATGGTCATCCTCCGCTATTTTTTCTGGGATATGGAGCGACCCGTGAGCCATAGCGATATGAAACTTACTTGAGGTCAAAGGCTTGAGCCCTTCCAGTGGGCTTGTGTAGGACCTGTTACTTAGATTGGGTTTCCCATACACTGTTAAACTGAACTCGGGATACTCCTTGTAGGATATATTTTCATCAGCAAAAATTTTTAGATTGGAACATTTCCCTTCAAAGTCAACTTTTCCGTAAATTGACGAGGAATCAAGAGAATCATGCGTGCCAGGGATAAGGCAGACTGGAATATTATTCTGATTGAGCAAATTAAATTGCTCTATTACCAAATCTATATTTCTTTGTGGCTGCTGGTTAGCATCGAATAAGTCTCCAGCAACTAAAACGATGTTCACCATTTCATCTATTGCAGTGGCTATGATGTTCTTGAATGTAGTTCTCAACTGCTCTCGTTGAGAGGCGCCCTTATTTCCTAGACGCGAGAACTTCGCCCCGAGGTGAATATCAGCAGTGTGCAAAATTTTGAGCATGACAAATACCCCTTCGCCAGGAGCGCCGTTAAACCTCTTAAACCGGCGTTCTCATTGAGATTGCTTCGCTCTGCTCGCAATGACTTTCTTAGCCACGAACCTTGGGGAGCAGCAGAATACCTACAGCGACCGCAGTTGCTATAACGGAGACCAAATACATTCCTGCCCCCGCAGCTAGACCTATAGCGGCAGTCACCCAGATGGTGGTTGCGGTGGTTAGCCCAGCCACCCCTTCTCCACGCTGGCCACGGAGAATAACGCCAGCACCGATGAAACCAATTCCAACTACTACTCCAGCGGCAACTCGAGAGATGTCAACCACCGCACCACCGAACCCGTATATAGATACCAACGTGAAAAGGCCTGCCCCGGTGCTAACTAATATATGCGTACGCAATCCCGCTGCCTTGCCTGCCCGCTCCCGCTGATAACCAATGCCAGCCCCCAAGGCAGCAGCCAATAACAACCTCAATGTCATTTCTAGCAAAGGACTCAAATTCATCACCTCCGTGTTCAGAAGATTTCAGAGAGCTTAATTTCTAAATTCAAAAGCATTTGCCTTCGATATTACTTACCCCCCTTTTTTGCCGCCAACAAACGATTTAGGGCATTCATGTACGCCTTGGCACTGGCAACAATGATGTCAGTAGAAGCACCACGCCCGGTATAGGTTACACCCTCGCTCTCTATTCGTATCAAAACCTCCCCGATGGCATCAATCCCCTCACTAACCGATTTAACGGTGAACTCCGTAAGTCTATTAGGTATCATCACGATGCGGTTGATAGCTTTATATACGGCATCCACAGGACCCATGCCCAAAGCAGCGTCGGCCAAACTCTGCCCATCTGGACCGATAAGTCTAACCGCTGCCGTAGGGAGGCTATGGTCACCACAGGAAACTTCAACATGGTCAAGATGGTATACCTCGGTAACAGTGCGTAATTCCTCGGCTATCAGAGATTCAATATCCCGGTCTGTGATTTCCTTTTTCTTATCCGCTAACTTCTTGAAGCCCTGAAAGGCGCGGTTTAAGGCTTCTTCGCTTAAAGTGTAGCCAAGCTCGGATAGTCTCTCCTTGAAGGCATGTCTACCACTCATCTTACTCAGCACCAGGGCACTTGAAGGGATGCCCACCGATCTGGGGTCCATAATTTCGTAAGTGATAGACTTTTTGAGCACGCCATCTTGATGGATACCTGACTGATGGCGGAAGGCATTTGCACCAATGATAGCTTTGTTAGGCTGGACGGGAAAACCAGTCATCTCGCTAACCAGACGACTTGTCCGGTAAATTTGAGTCGTATCAATATTGGTGGTGAGGTTGAAGAAATCCTGGCGAGTTTTTAGAGCCATGACAATCTCTTCTAGAGAAGCGTTGCCCGCTCTCTCACCGATGCCGTTAATGGTACATTCAACCTGCCGCGCGCCTACCTTGATTGCCTCGAGACTATTAGCCACAGCCAACCCCAGGTCATCATGACAATGCACGCTGATCACAGCCTCGTCGATGTTAGGCACGTTGTCCAGTATGCCCCTGATTAAACCGCCAAATTCCTGGGGGGTAGCATAGCCCACAGTATCGGGGATGTTAACCGTGGTTGCCCCAGCGTTGATCACTGCCTCCAGAATCTGGTAGATGTAAGCAGGGTCAGCACGACTGGCATCCATCGGTGAGAACTCAACGTCGTCTAAGTAACTCTTAGCTCGAGCCACCATTTCCTGAGACATCTTTAGAACCTCATCCCGACTCCTCCTGAGCTGGTGAGCAAGGTGGATGTCTGAGGCTGAAAGAAAAACATGAATTCGGGGATGCTCGGCTTCTTTAACCGCCTCCCAGGCCCTGTCTATGGCTTCAATATTGGCAAGGGTCAGAGCGCAAATTGTGGGACGCCTAAACTCCCGGGCAATAAGGCGGACAGCCTCAAATTCGCCAACCGAGCTAGCAGGAAAACCAACCTCAATAACATCAACGCCAAGTTTATCCAACTGCCTGGCTATTTCCAGCTTCTCCTGAAGATTCAAGCTCGCTCCCGCAGCTTGCTCACCATCTCGTAAGGTAGTGTCGAAAATGATGACCTTTTCCATGATTCTCTCCCTCAATAGAATGGGCAATCTCCGTTGCTTCTTCGGCAAATTTTATCCTGATTTATGATTCTGCTTCTCTTTTCTTAAATCCAGATAACGCATCAGGAATTAAATAGTCTTCGAAGCCCTAGCCAAAGTATCCCATTTCAGCTATGATACAGTAAATAACATCTGCACCAAAAAAGCCTGCCTGTGCCCGCACAGCAGACAGGTGCTTGTAAGGAAACAACGATGAATAGGATAAACGCCAAAGACAAATTTGTCAATGACGGCCAGGTGGAGATATAATTTAGTACTAAGAAATTAACCACACTGGGAGAAGCAGGGCTATTCTATCCTGGCAACAAGCTGAAAAATGGTGCTGATAATAGACAACTACGATTCCTTTGTTTACAACCTTGCCCAATACCTGGGGGAACTGGGCTGGCAACCAGTGGTCTATCGCAATGACAAGATAACTTTGGCTCAAATCGAAGAGCTAGCCCCCAGTCATATCGTCGTCTCCCCA
The DNA here is from genome assembly GCA_030606165.1 of Dehalococcoidia bacterium. GTDB lineage: Bacteria > Chloroflexota > Dehalococcoidia > GIF9 > AB-539-J10 > RBG-13-51-36. Next base: position 13,845 of record JAUWGZ010000009.1, on the reverse strand, counting down.
GGACCTGGTACTCCCCTGGAAGCAGGCATCTCCAATGAGGTAATGCGGCACTTTGGTGGGAAAATCCCTATACTGGGGGTGTGTTTGGGGCATCAATGCATTGGCTACGTCTATGGGGGTAAAATTGGCCGGACATTGCCAGTCCACGGCAAGACCTCCATTATCCACCACGATGGCAAAACTATCTATCAGGGCTTACCCAATCCCTTTCCAGCAACACGCTACCATTCCTTAATTATCGAAGCTGAGGGATTTCCATCCTGCCTCGAAGTCACTGCCAAAACTCGTGAAGGGATAATAATGGGAGTGAGACACCGAGATTATGTAGTGGAGGGGGTTCAGTTTCACCCCGAATCCATCCTCACTGAAGCAGGACATAACCTTTTAACTAACTTTCTTGGTTTTGCCCGGCCAGTCCGGGACGAAGGTAGTATTTAACTAACGTGAAGCGACACCATTATAAGCCTCATTTACTATTACCGACGCCACCTGTCATTGCGAACGAAGTGAAGCAATCTCGGTGGCAGGGCATTCTTGGGGATTGCTTCGGCACTTAGGTGCCTCGCAATGACGAGCAGAGTTGAAATCATGGCAGAAATTATTTATCTTAACGGCCGACTTATCCCCCGCTCCAAGGCTAAGCTATCTCCCTTCGACCATGGCTTCCTTTACGGATACGGGTTATTCGAGACCATGCGGGCTTACCAAGGGCATATCTTTCGCCTCGACCATCACCTCGCCCGCCTTCGCCACTCTGCCGAGAGCATTGGTTTGGTAAACAGGCTGACCGCTTCTGACTTAGAAGCCGCTTGCACTAAAACTTTAGATGCTAATAAGCTCAAGGACGCCCGCCTGAGGCTCACCGTTTCGGCCGGAGAAGGCGACATGACGCCTGACCCAAGCACATGCTCCAGCCCTACCGTCTTAATCACTGCCGGAAACCTTGTTCCCTTACCACCGGAAAAATATGAATCGGGGTTTAAAGCAGCGCTATCCTCCCTGTGCCGCAATAGCCAGTCGCCCTTATCCCGACTAAAGTCTACCTGCTATATTGAAAATATTCTCGCCCGGATGGCAGCCAGGGCTGCTGGATGCGATGAAGCCATCTTGCTCAATGAACAGGGCTACCTGGTCGAAGGCAGCACGACTAACATCTTCCTGGCGAGTAATGGAGAGCTTATCACTCCCTCTTTGGAAAGTGGCGTACTGCCTGGAATCACCAGAGAGGCAGTCTTGGAAATAGCTCGGGCTGCAAATATCAAAACCCTGGAAAGACAGGTGGAGTTAAAGGAACTAATTGAGGCCGAAGAAGCCTTTATCACCAATTCCATACTGGAGCTTATGCCCTTGACCAGGTTTGAGGGTAAGCCTATCGGCACAGGTAAACCCGGTCAGCCGACCAAAGAATTGCTGGCTGCCTATAGAAAACTTGTGAACGAAGCATTACAATAGACAAGGGAAGCCATGAATCCAAACGAAACAGACGAACTCCTTTTCGGAACAGGCGGTGTCCCTGTGAGTGCTAAACTCCGTTCCACCGAGGCTGGCATTGAGCGCATTGCTGAGCTCGGCCTCGGCTGCATGGAGGTAGAATTTGTCCAGGGTGTAAGGATGAGCCCTAAGGTTGCTGTCTCGGTGGGAGAATTAGCAGCAAGAAAGAAGGTAGTGCTCACTGCTCACGGACCTTACTTTATAAACCTGAATGCCGTTGAGCCAGAGAAGATACACATGAGCAAAGAAAGGATACTGCAAACTGCTCGCATTGCCGCTCTTTTCGGCGCCAGAAGTATTACCTTCCACGCCGCCTTTTATCTCAAAAGCACCCCCGCAGAGACCTACACCGTGGTCAAAAGGCACCTAGAGGAGATAATGAACATCCTGAGGAACGAAGGCAATAAGGTAAGTATTTCCCCTGAAGTTACCGGAAAACCTTCTCAATTTGGCGCCTTGGAGGAAATACTTCAGCTTAGCAGCGAGATAGAAGGAGTTGCCCCTTGCCTTGATTTTTCTCATTGGCATGCCCGGACAGGAAAGGCTAATTCCTATCAAGAGTTTCTCGATATCTTAAACCAGATTGAAGGGAAATTAGGCAGGCGAGCCTTAGATAATATGCACATCCATCTCTCCGGGATTGCTTACGGTAAGAAGGGCGAAATCAAGCATTTAATGCTCCCGGACTCAGACTTCCAATATACGGGGCTACTTAAAGCCCTAAAGGAACGGAAGGCAAAAGGAGTAGTCATTTGCGAGAGTGTGCCTTATTTGGAAAAGGATGCGCTGCTCCTCCAGCAAACCTACCGAGCTCTCCCCTAGCTAGTACCCCACGAAAATTTCGCTTCGCTCTTCTAAATAGCTACAAAAGGGATTTTTGCGATTAACTATAATCAGGAGGCTTTGACCTGGTATTTGGCTTTGCCTTCTTCGTAGAGGTCGCCACCGTAGATGTCGTTTACTACCGTAACAGGAAAGTTTTCCACCTCCAGACGGCTAATGGCCCCAGCGCCAAGTTCTTCGTAGGCTATAATCTCTACCCCCTTGATGCTCTTAGACATTATGGCCCCAGCACCGCCGATTGCACCCAGGTAGACTGCTTTGTGCTTCACCATAGCATCTTTCACCGCTTTGGACCGCGAGCCCTTGCCAATCATCCCCTTCAGCCCTTCAGCAATCAAGCGAGGGGCATAAGCATCCATCCTCCCACTGGTGGTGGGGCCAGCTGAGCCGATTATCCTTCCCGGCCTGGCCGGAGTGGGACTCATGTAATATATGGTTGCTCCTTTGATATCGAAAGGCAGAGACTTCCCATGGTCCAGAGCTTCGACCATCCTTTTATGAGCGGCATCGCGGGCGGTATAGATGACCCCGGTAAGCAAAAGATTGTCCCCGGCTTTGAGGTCTTTCAAGACTTCGTCAGTTAAAGGGAGCGTAAACTTCTTATACATAGCTCTCAACCTACATTACCATTACTCTTTGCTTCCAGCCCGATTTTTACCTCAAAGCCCTCTTACACTTTCAATCACTTTACAGGATTGCTTCTTCACGGCGAGCGCACCAGCACTGCATGTTAACTGCTACAGGCATGCTGGCAATATGGCAAGGGAAGGTTTCCACGTGAACCGCTAAGGCAGTAACTGTGCCACCATAGCCCATGGCACCGATGCCCAGATTGTTAACTCTCTCCAGAATTTCCCTCTCTAAATCGGCAACCTCAGGGTCAGGGCTCGGCTCACCAACTTTGCGTAGCAGCACCTTCTTGGCTATAAACATGGCCTTGTCCGTCGTCCCACCTATGCCGACACCAATAATAACCGGTGGGCAAGGATTGCTACCAACCTCGTCAACAAGGTCGACGACAAAATCTATCACCCCCTGGCGTCCCTTAGCTGGAGTTAGAACAGTCAGGCGAGAACAATTTTCCGAGCCACCGCCTTTGGGCAAGATGCTAATTTTCAGCCTGCCTCCGGGAACTATATCGGTATGAATCATAGCTGGTGTGTTATCTGTGGTGTTTACCCTGGCAAAACAAGGCTGATTCACTATGGATTTACGCAAATAACCATTATCATACCCCAGGCGTACTCCTTCATTGACTGCTGTATAAAGGTCTCCATTGGTTATGTGTACTTCCTGGCCTAGTTCCAGCATGACTACAGCGGCACCGGTGTCCTGGCAAAGAGGAATTTGTTCTTTTCCGGCAATCTCCACATTTTCCAGGATTCTACCCAGTACATCACGGCAAACAGGAGATTTTTCTTTTTCCCTTGCTTGCTTCAGAGCAATTATCACGTCCGGGGGCAAATAATGGCAGGAATGCTCAAATAAACGGGCTACGGTGTTCGTTACGTCACCAGCCTGAATTTCTCTCATTGCACCTAACATTCATCATAAGTTCATGACCTCGACTAGCTCTCGCACGGCATCGGCTGATTTCTTCAATGCCGCATCTTCCTCAGGGGTCAAGTCGTGCTCTATTATCTGCTCAATGCCGCTTTTGCCCAATTTGACAGGAACCCCTACAACCACCCCATTGATGCCGTATTCCCCCTCCAGGTAGGCAGCGCAAGGCAATATCTCTTTTTTATCCAATATTATGGCATCCACCATTTGAGCTATGGCTGCCGCTGGGGCATAAAAGGCACTGCCCGTTTTAAGCAAGCTTACTATTTCACCTCCGCCCTTAACTGTGCGCTCCACCAAGCTATCAATCTTCTCTTTAGGCAGAAGTTCGGTAATAGGAACACCGCCGACTTTACAAAGTCTGGTGATTGACACCATCGTATCACCATGCCCGCCTAAAACACAGGTGGATACATCCTTTACTGAGACATTGAGTTCTTGAGCGATGAAAGTCCGAAACCTGGCACTGTCGAGGATGCCAGACTGCCCAAATACTCTATTCCGAGGGAACTTACTTATATGAAGAGCTAACTGAGTCATGGCATCCAAAGGATTGGTCACCATGATAATTATGCAGTTAGATGAATACCGGACAACTTTCTCGGTGACCTCCCGGACTATCTTCATGTTGGTGAGCACCAGGTCATCCCGGCTCATCCCAGGTTTACGCGATACACCCGAGGTGATGACCACAATATCTGAATTGGCAGTTTCTTCGTAGTCATTAGTTCCAATAATCTTAGCGTCCGAATCGATTATGGGGGTGGCATCCACCATATCCAGTCCCTTGCCCTGAGGAAGCCCTTCAATTATGTCTAGCAACACAATGTCCGCATACCCTTTTTCAGCAATCCTGAAAGCACAAGTGGCACCGACATTGCCCGCGCCAATTATAGAAACCTTGCTGTGCTTCGTATTTACCTCCCTGTTGATTCCTTCCATATTGCCCATTCCAATATAATGAGAAATTCAAGCAATAACAGCTAAGATATCACCCATGTTTACTGAATCTCCAGGTCCGAAGCCGACCGCCTTAACCACTCCATCAACGGGGGCTGAAATAGTATTTTGCATCTTCATTGCCTCCAGGATAAGCAGCGTATCACCAGCCTTTACTTTATCAGCTACATTAACCAAACAGCGGATAATCATACCAGGCATGGGGGCAAGTACCTTTGTCCCCTCAGCAACTGCAGCAGGTGGCGCTTTTTTTTCCTCTACCTTGGGGGGTGCCTTTATAGTCGTAGATGGTGTAGGTGAGGGAGCAACGGCACTTGCTCGTGGAGAAACAGTGAAAGTTGGAGAACCCCCCACAGCCTCCACATCCACTTCATAGTATTCATCCTCAACAAAAACATTGAATGTCCTTACACCGGGCCCCTTTTCAGGGACAGCTTTCTCCGGTTTTTCCGACAGCTCGCCAGCTTTAGCTTTGGCGATAAGTTCATCCTCTTTTTTCACCTCCTCAAGGGTCTTAGGAGCACGGGGAGGTTTCCAATCGTCGGGAATAGTTTTATCTATGCCATATTTATATTTCAAGAAGCGCGAGCCGGTAGTGGGATAAAGAGCACAGGTAAGCACATCCTGGATATTTTTGGCAAATTCTTTAGACTCCTTCCTGGCTTTTTCCAGTTCTGGCTCTAACATATCAGCAGCCCGGCACTCGATTGGCTCTTCACCCCTTTCGTAGCCCTTGAGCACCATTTTCTGGATTTTCTCATCGATCGGCGCTGGCGACTTACCGTAAAGTCCCCAGCAATAATCCTTGGTTTCCTTTGGGATCATCTTATAGCGCTCAACCAGGACATTCTGCACCGCCTGAACACCAACGATCTGGCTTGTAGGTGTAACCAAGGGGGGGTAACCAAGTTCGGCTCTGGTCTTAGCAGTTTCCGCTCGCACTTCATCCAGCCTGTCCAGAGCATTAGCCTGCTTCAGTTGTGCCACGAGGTTCGTGGTCATGCCACCAGGAATTTGGTGGAGCAGTACTCCCGTATCAATGACCGACATTGCCGATGTGTCCAGGAAATCTCTGTATTTAGGGGCAATTTGCTCCAGCATCTGGGCACACTTGAATAGTTGTTCAATGTCAAGCCCTGTATCCCTGTCTGTGCCGTATAGTGCAACTACCAGAGGCTCAATAGCCGGTTGTGAGGAGCGCAAGGCGAAGGGAGATAAAGCGGTGTCAATGATATCCACCCCAGCTTCAATGGCTTTTAACAAAGACATAGAACCTTGTCCACTGGTGTAGTGAGTGTGCAACTCAACAGGAACCTTCAGGTTCTGTTTAAGAGCTTTGACCAACTCATAGGCATCATAGGGAGAAATAAGCCCAGCCTGATCCTTAATACAAATGGAGTCAGCACCCATGTCTTGGAGGACGCGAGCTTTCTTGACATAGTATTCCAGATTATAGACCGGCCCACCCATCCTTGGCTGAGTCAGTGAATAACATATAGCTCCTTGGTAGTGTTTGCCCGCCTTCTTAATTGCTTTGGCAGCACGTTCATGATTGCGCTCGTCATTTACAGCATCGAAAACACGGAAAATATCAATGCCCACTTCAGCAGCTTGCTCCACGAAGACATCAACCAGATCATCGGGATGGTTTCGATAAGCCACCAAATTCTGTCCCCGTAAAAGCATCTGCAGCGGAGTATCAGGCATGAGTTTCTTTAATTTACGAGGTCTGTCCCAGGGGTCTTCACCCAAAAAACGGTGGGGCACGTCAAATGTTGCCCCTCCCCAGACTTCCATAGAGTAGAAGCCACATTGATTCATTTCAGGGGCCATCCATTCCATATCTTCAGTTCGCATCCTGGTAGCCAATGTGCATTGATGTCCGTCACGAAAGGTAGTGTCACAAATTTTGACCGGGTTCTTAGCCTTCGGCCTCGCCTTAACCTTATCAGTGGTTAAATCTTTGGCCAAAATTGGACCTTTTCCTAGTTCGTTCATAAATTCCTCCTTTCTGTCATTACGAGTCCTTCGCCTCGCTTAGAGCTTCGGCTCAGGATAACAGCCAAATGTCATCACTCTGGCAGCAATTCCTCTCTGCCAGAGTATTCTCATCAACTCCTCATGCCCGGAACTACCCCACGAGCCTGAGACCATTAATGGCCTTTGCTGAAGCATTGCCGGCCTCAGAGCCTTTTCTTCCTCTTCCATATAAGCAGCCACAGCAGCAGTAATGGCAGCTATCGTTCCCTTTTTGTTTTTCAATTGCGCCTCCGCTTAAATTTCCTCACACAGGGATATTTCCATGTTTCTTTGGGGGTCTCGTCTCTCGTTTAGTAGAGAGAAATTCCAAGGCCCTGATTATCTTGGGGCGACTCTCCTGCGGGGAAATAACTTCGTCAATGTATCCCCGCGAGGCGGCAATGTAAGGATTATATAGCAGGTTACGATATTCCTGAATCCTTTCCTGTTCCTTGGCTTCAGGATCTGGCGCAGCCTCTATCTCCTTGCGGAATATAACTGGTGTTGCTCCTTCAGCACCCATCACTGCAATCTCCGCTGTGGGCCAGGCGAAAACAAAATCAGCGCCTAAATCTTTACTACACATGGCAAGGTATGAGCCTCCATAGTCCTTGCGAATGATTAATGTGATCTTAGGAACAGTAGCCTCGGAGTAAGCCCACAAAAGCTTAGCTCCGTGTCTTATTATTCCCAGCCATTCCTGGTCTTTCCCTGGTAAGTAACCAGGGACATCGGCAATGGTAAGCAAGGGAATATTAAAAGCATCACAGAACCTGATAAATCGGGTGATTTTATCCGAGGCATTGACATCAAGGCACCCGGCAAGATGCATTGGTTGATTAGCGATAACGCCCACTGTTCTGCCATTAAGCCTGGCAAAGCAAATAATGGCATTTCGCGCATAATTATAGTGGGGCTCAAGTATCTCACCGTTATCTACAATGGATTGGATAACATCCCTCATATTATAGACCTTGCTAGGCTCGTCTGGTATGATGCTGCCAAGCGCAGGATCAACACGGTTTGGGTCATCGGTAGGCTTAATTACAGGGGGAGCCTCCGTATTATTTGAGGGAAGGTAACTCAGGAGTTTTTTAATGAGTTCGATAGCTTGGGCATCGCCATCACAGGCGAAATGGCATACACCACTTTTAGCAGCATGACTCATGGCACCGCCTAGCTCCTCAGAGGTGACCTCTTCCCCAGTAACCTTTTTGATAACTGCCGGGCCAGTAATGTGCATGTAGCTTGTTCCCTTCGTCATGAATACCCAGTCTGTCATGGCGGGTGAATAGACTGCCCCCCCAGCAGTAGGCCCCATAATTGCCGAGAGCTGGGGAATGACCCCTGAGGCTGCGGAATTTCGAAAAAATATCTGCCCATAGCCTGAAAGGGCATCAACACCTTCCTGAATCCGAGCCCCTCCAGAGTCATTCAAGCCTACTATAGGAACACCACACTTCATGGCTAAATCCATTACCTTGCATATCTTTTTAGCATGCATCTCACCCAGTGTCCCTCCCATGGAAGTAAAGTCCTGGGAAAAAGCACATACACGGCGACCATTTACCGTCCCGTATCCTGCAACGACCCCTTCTGCGGGGACAACAACCTTATCCATGCCAAAGAGCGCGGCTCGATGCTGAACAAACAAATCAAGCTCGTGAAAGCTGCCAGGGTCAAAAAGCAGGTCAAGTCTTTCCCGAGCAGTTAATTTCCCCGATTTGTGCTGCTTTTCTACCCGCTCCGAACCTCCCAAGGCTTTTATCTTTCTTTCTCTGTCCTTCAGTTCCTTCAACCGGTCAGCACCCGTGCCCATATGAATTCCTCCTCACGAATCAATTCCTCTGTAAAAGAAGTTATTTTAAACGGAATTCACAACCAAGGCAAATCATTGAGCGGAGAGCGTTTAGTAATGCCATTCTGAGGAATCCAGATAGATCAGGACGACGAAGAATGACAAATGGATAACACGGAGAGAGTAGGGGCACAGCATGCTGTGCCCCTACTCCATTTATTCTACTTCCGGGCTTACAGATAGCGCCGTTGTCACCGACCCATCTTCATTACATTGAGAGATGCCATAGCCAGACCAATAAACCACATTGGTCGCTGCCAACCCATTCAAGCCCGAGTCTCTTGACCGAAAGACGAAAAACTCTGTTTGGTAGGGTTTACCCAGGGCGTCAATTCCCTCAACAACGAGGACCCGACCACCGACTATCCTACCTCCCCATTTCAAATGCACTGTAGTCAAGAGATAAGTATCAACAATTTCCGGAGGCTCTGCAGGAACTGCCTGCCCCCCACCTGCCCATTCCCATTGATGCTGACACATCAGCTTGGAGCCACTAAGATCACATAACTTGTCAAGGTCCTGCTCTTGGGCGTAAGCTACTGCCTGATTCAAAAGGCTTGTGGCCTCCTCGACACTGACCTCCTCATCGTTCCCATTGCCTGCAAAAACAGCGATTGACACAGACGCACATATTATAATAACCACAGCTATTATCATCCACAGAACCTTCATATAAATCTCCTCGCCAAATTCACCTAACTGAGAACCGTGCCCAACATCAAAGTGACGCTAAGTAGTCAAATCAGTTAAAAAACAGCCGAAAAGGTTGCAGTCAGGCCCCATACAGGCCAACCACCCTGAGGTACCTTGACACAAACCATGTATGCAACTTCACGCTCTGACGGCGGCCATACCCACCCATACCATTTGTTTGCGAACTCACCAGCTTCTGCATACTTAGTGATGTCCCACCCGGATTTACAAATAGTAAAAGTCCCGCTTATGCCAATACCAAGGGCACCTACCGAGAGCGTGATAGAGCCACAACTCCCTCTCGTCTGGTCGGAACGCGGGTTCCAATCCACCCACTCCATAGTAGAACTGCTTGAATGTTTCACACATTCTAGCTTAGCCCATTTAAGTGTAAAGATTGTCTTGCTTTTGGCAGTTGCATAATGCGTTAACTCAAAGTAATCCTTTTGAGAATCAGATTCTCCCATAAGTTTATGCAACTGATAGCAATGATCTATCCACCCCGTGAAGCCTTCGAGGCGTGCAAAACACTCTGCAGCCACCAAGTTCCAGTATTGTGATGCCATTGGCGAAACGCCATTAGTTTCCAATCCCAATAAAGAACCATTGGGAGAGACAGTTATTATCCTTGGTTCCAATTTAACCGACCCGTCTGGTTGCTTAACAGATTCAAGCTCAATCTTCGCCGATGCCGGCGCAACCAAGTAATCTCCGGGGGCTAATTCGTAGACTTTAAGCTCTTTGCCATCACAGCGATCACAGGTCCAACCATAGCCCGTCCAGCGCTGCGCCGCTTCCCTTGCGATCTGGTCTCCTACGCTCGTTTTCGTAATGTCATATTTCGATATTTCCAAGGGGCTAGCAGCACTAACATAAGTCGATACCAGAGTCGCCACAAGTACTACACACATAAACAATACTGATATTTTCTTTATCACCTTTCACCTCTTCACATTTATTTTTGTTTTTTGTTTTCGATTAGTGTTATCCCTTCCAGACCATCACCCCCTTTCCGCTGTTTTTACTCCTGAGATATAAGTCATAAGATATAAGTCATCAGATATAAGTCATAAGATATAAGTCATCAGAAGAATAACATCTTTTTAAAGAAATGTCAATACCCAGTGCCAGGCTTGTTACATCCCTATTTAAAGAGTTTTCTAGTATAATCTCATCAAACATATTTGAGGCGCCACTGGCTCTTTCCAAGCTTTCTCGGGGGTAAGGCGTGGGCAACCGTCAAGTCCTAATTACCCTTAGCTTGATTGGAAAGCGATATTTCGTTCAGATTTAAAAACTTGACAGCCTGGCTTAGAATGGTATTATGGAGGGAAATTTGAAACCACAGCTAATTGCTATAGACGGCCCTGTGGCAGTCGGCAAGAGTAGTGTAGGCTCACTGCTAGCAAGAAGATTGGGCTATGTTTTCTTCGATACAGGGATGATGTATCGAGCGTTTACCTGGAAGGTTCTCGAATCAGGTATCTCCATAGAGGACGAACAGAGGCTTTGTCAGTTAGCCAATACCACTAAATTTGATTTTGTTCCCTTACAGGGATGCTATCTCTCGCCCCTCATTGATGATGAAGATATCTCCTCCAAGCTGTTTCGCCCTGAGGTAGAGGAACATGTTTCCCTGACATCGAAGATAGCGGGGGTACGCCAAACACTGATATTGGAACAGCGTAGATTAGCCCAGCGAGGAAAGGTAGTGATGGCAGGCAGAGACATTGGCACGGTAGTCTTACCTTGGGCGGAATTAAAAATTTTTTTCACCGCCTCCACCGAAGAGAGAGCTAGGCGCCGTTACAAGGAACTATTAGAACGAGGAGAGAATTCAAGCCTAGGAATCGTCCTCGCCGATTTAAAGAAGCGAGATGAGATGGATATCCATAGAACCATCTCGCCGCTTAAACCCGCTGAGGATGCCATAATTATCGATACAGAAAAGTTTAGCCTGGAGCAAGTTGTAGACAAAATATATACTCTGGCGGTAAACCTATGACCCGTTCTCAAAAGATTCTCTTAATTCTATCCAGAATATGCAAACCCGTGTTCAATATTCTTTTCTCCTGGAAAGTTGAAGGAAGAGATAATATACCATCTACTGGCCCGCTTATTTTGATAGCCAACCATGTTAATCTCTCCGATCCGTTTTTTCTTATCTTCAGCTCTCCGCGATGTATTAATTTCATGGCCAAAGAAGAACTCTTTCGTTCCCCCTTTTTGAGACCTTGGCTCCGCTGGGCTGGATCTGTGCCGATAAGCCGTCGAGGGAAAGTTAGTGATAAACAAAAGATGCTTAGGAGCTCCAGAGACTTATTGAAAAATGGATTAATCCTGGGAATGTTCCCAGAGGGCGGCAGAAGTCGCGACGGTAAACTCAAAAACGGCAAACATGGCTCCGCAGTTATAGCCTCAAAAACAAACGTCCCTCTTCTTCCTGTCGGCATCGCCGGCACAGACAAGATTAATGGCATAAGCTGGCTATGGAAGCGCCCCAGCATAGTTGTCAACATTGGCAAGCCATTTAAGCTACCTCCAAACCACAGCAAGATGAGCAAGTCTCAAATGCAATTATTGACCACACAACTAATGAGGGAAATCGCTGCTCTTTTGCCACCCGAATATCAAGGTGCCTATGAAAAACATGAAGATTGAGAAGGCTGAGAAGCTGGGCCTATGCTTTGGCGTCAGACAGGCCATCAAGCTGTTGAAGGAGGCAGCTAACAAATATGGAGAAATAGAAACACTGGGACCTCTAGCACACAATCGCCTGTTAGTGGAAGCATTGGCCAATCTAGGAATAAAGCCGTTAAATCATCTCGACCAAGCTCAAGGCAGAACCCTGGCTATCACCACTCATGGTACAAGCCCAGTGATATTATCTGAGATCAGAGCCCGTCACATTAATATAATTGACACTACTTGTCCCATAGTCCGCAAAGCCCAAAACACAGCCAAGGAATTAGCCGAGGCTGGTTTTGACGTCATCATATTTGGGGAAGCAGAGCACTCTGAGGTCAAAGGACTACTGGGTTGGACAGGAGACAAAGGTATAGCTGCCCTCAACATGAAGCAAATAGAGAGGTCGGGAAAATCACCATCACGCCTGGGGATTATCTCTCAGACAACCCAAACCCAATCTGCCTTTACCGAATTCACCAGACAGCTTATGGATATGGTTGGGCCTAAGATTGAGGAAATGCACCTCGTTAATACTTTATGTAAAGTAACACAGGGTCAACAAGAGGCTGCCATAAGATTAGCTCGCAGGAGCCAACTCATGATAGTGATAGGCGGAAGTAATAGTGCCAATGCCAGACACCTTGTTGAAATATGTTCTCCTTTGGTGGAAACTCATTTGGTAGAAACAGCAGAGGAGGTCGACAATTCCTGGCTCGTGGGTAAGCACCATATCGGTATTACTGCCGGAGCATCCACCCCAGATGAAGCTGTAGAAGAATTAATAGCCAAGCTGAGGTCTTTATAATCTTTAGCCAAGCTTATCGTCCAGCCTCTTGCCGCCAATAAGGTGAAGGTGAATGTGAGGCACCACTTGTCCCCCCTCAGGGCCACAATTTATCACTAAACGATAACCCCTCTTGGCTATCCCCTCTTTCTCAGCCAGATTCTTAGCTAAGATTATAAGGCGCCCGGCAAGCTCTTGCTGTCCCTCAGTAAGCTCAGCCGAAGATGTAATATGAGTTTTAGGTATAATAAGCACGTGCGTAGGTGCTTGAGGCGAGATATCTCTAAAGGCCAGAAAATCTTCATCTTGATAGACTATGTCACTAGGCACCTCACCAGCAACAATTCGACAAAAAATACAATTCTCGGCCATGATCTAACTCCTTTAACATATTACACCTTCCTGTCGTAAACACTCAATCCCTTCCGCCCTTCCAAAGTTAGCACACCTCTTCTCCAATCAATTAATTGTCCATTATGAGCTATTTAAGCAAACTTTGCGGAGGCTGAGATACATAGGTAACACTCATGGTATGTTTAGTGGTAATAACTTACCGTGAGGAGTTACCAAGATGAGGATTTTCTGGCCTTTAGAGATATCTCGCCTCAAGCACCTACACACGTGCTCATTATACCTAAAACTCATATTACATCTTCGGCCGAACTTACTGAGGGACAGCAAAAGCTTGTCGGGCGCCTTATCATAGTAGCTAAGAATCTGGCTGAGAAAGAGGGGGTAGCCAAGAGGGGTTATCGTTTAGTGATAAATTGTGGCCCTGATGGGGGACAAGTGGTGCCTCACCTTCACCTTCACCTTATTGGCGGCAGGAGGCTGGATGACAGGCTTGGCTGAGGATTATAAAGACCTAAGCTTGGCAAATAATTCCTCTACAGCTTCATCTGGAGAGGATGCTCCAGCAGTAATACCGATGTTGTGTTTAACCACG
>JAUWGZ010000090.1 GCA_030606165.1 Dehalococcoidia bacterium | reverse complement strand
CGACTTCGGGCAGGGTTGACTACACCTTCGTGTTTTACAGTACAAACCTGCTCACATATTCGGCAACCAGTGCATTTCTCATAATCTATCACTAGAACCTTTGCCATTAAGTAGACCTCCTTAGAGCATGTTGCAGATACTAGAGCATATGAGATGGCTCTTTATCTATACCCAGTTTCTTCAAGGTCTCCGGGCGGGGAACTCCATTCTCATCCCAGCCATGATGCTCGTAATATTCGTCTATCATCTTGGTGAACTTTTTTCTATCTATCGTCTTGCCACAAGCGGCAGGTACACCTCGTGTAGTTGGCTCGTCATAGTATCGGTCAGCCAACCAGTCATCCTTTCGGGTTAGCCCTTCCCTGATGTTGAACAGCCTTTCTATGGTATAACACCTGTCGGCAACGTTCCAGATATCCAGTGGCGATAACTCTAATCCAGTATTGAGGTACAATAGCCGAGACCATTCTTCAAAGTTGGGGAAGTTTGGTCCAAGGAATATGGTGTGATACTTACATATACCAATGCAATCCACTGCCTCGTAGCACATCTCTTGCCATCTTACCATCCAGGGTTTCCCGTCATAGTCTTTCCAATGTGAGGTCAGCGGACCATCATAGGGAACTGGCTGACTATATATCCTTCTCAGCACTGGTTCTGGCAACCCGTAAAGGTCAATTGCTGGTCTGCTTCTCAAGTGGTCAGAACCTCTTGAACCGGTGGCTATACCCAGTGCCAGAGCCGGTGTTGCTCTCTCATCTGAGTGAAGGTTGCTCATACCTTTTACATGAATTAAATATTTAATAGAATTTTTGCCTATTTTCTTGGCGGCTCGTAGCGGTCCTTCAGCCAGGATATCACCCAGCCCCTCTCTTCGGGCAACACGGTGTATCATCTCATTAAGTGCTTCAGCATTACCGAACCTTAGTTCCAGGCCACCGGTATCCTTATCAGTAAGGATTCCCGCTTCATACAGTTCCATTGCCCAGGCAATCATGCTTCCTGCCTCCAGGCAGTCTATACCATACGAATTTAACAGGTGACTACCTGATAACAGGGCAACCAGATCGGAACACCCTGTCTCTGCGGTTAAGGCACCCTGCACTGTATACTCAGGCCCCTCATCATAAACACCGGCATATTCACCTGATGGAATAACATATTTGGCTCGACAGTGAACCTGACAGCCAAAACAACTGGCATAGCCGGTCACATGTTCATCAATCGCTTCCGGTTCTATAGCATCACAGTACTCAAATTGATTAGTCTGGAAGTTTCTAGTCCTGATTCCGCCCCAGGAATTAGTTGCTCCCCAGATAAATGGCGTGCCTAATCTGCCCTGTGTCTTAGATACCTTGGCAGAGACTACCATGTCGATTATGTGCCTATTATATTCCAGGGCTTCAACAGGGTGCGCTATTTTTATATCCATAGTACCTCTCACTGCTATTGCCTTGAGGTTCTTGGAGCCGAGGAGTGCACCCATCCCTGTCCTGCCGCCGGCATTTTTAATTCCAGTCATAACATTGGCAAACCTCACCAGATTTTCACCGGCTATGCCAATGGTTAATACCTTTATATCTCTATCGCCCAGTTCCTCCCGAATAGTTTGTTGGGTCTCACTGATATCCTTTCCCCAGACGTTTGAGGCATCCCTTATTTCAATTTCACCATTATGAATCCACAGATATACGGGCTTCTTTGCCTTTCCCTTGATGACCAGATGGTCGAAGCCAGCAAGTCTCATTTCTGGAGCAAAGAAACCGCCCATATTAGAGCTGCCAACGAAGCCGGTAAGCGGCGACTTGCCACCGATGTGGGTTCTGGCAGAGGCAGAGGCTAGAGTATTGACCAGAATCCCGGCGCTAACAAAGGCCACATTATCCGGTCCCAGGGGGTCAACCCCGGGTTTTATATGGTTGTACATTAAATACATATCCAGCCCTCTACCACCGAGAAACTTCTTTCGCACCGCGATGGGAATAGGCTTTGTCTCAATTTCACCTGTAGTTAGATTGATATAAGCTATCTTTCTATTTAGAGCCATGTCTACTTGTTCTTCTTTCTCGGTTTAGTTTTAGCTTTAGCTGTGGCTTCTATGGTCAGTCGCCTGTTTACATCCCAAACCGGTCCCCTTATCCTAGGAAAGTCTGGCCATAGCCAGGTTATGCGCCACTCGAAGCCGCAATGAGGACACTTATATTGTTTTGAACCCTTTGGTGGTGTAATCCTGTTCATGCAGTTCATACACCTGACCTGTCCTGTCGATCGACCTCTGGCTGTGATTTCGGCTGTTGTCTCTTGTTTCAAGATAATTTTCTACCTTTTTACTTGAATTTGAGCCATACATAATAGCAATCCCGCTCCAGACTGTCAAGTCCGCCATGCTCAAAAAAACCTTCTGGAGGGGGAAGAGACTGGGCCGACACCGGACAGCGCCGCGTGATCCTCGAGTTGTGGATGAGAAGGGAGATGCAAGGGAAAACAAACTTCCCTTTCTCAGCCTGGAACTTCAGGTCACTATTATAGGGGCATCAATCCGTAGGATGCTGGTAGCTTAGAATCTGCGCCGTCTACCTCCACCTCCTCCACCAAACCCGCCGCCGCCACCGCCACCATAGGACCCACCACCTCTACCATAAGACCCACCACCTCTTCCACCTTCGGTGCGAGGGCGTGCCTCACTAACACTGAGCGTCCGCTCCCCCAATGATGTTCCATTAAGCCCGTTGATTGCAGCCTGGGCCTCAGATTTCGTTGCCATCTCAACAAACCCAAAACCTCTGGATTCGCCGCTGTACCTATCCTTAATGATGTTTACCGATGTGACTTGCCCAAAAGGCTCAAATGCCTGGCGCAATTCATCCTCGGTAAGCTCGCGAGATAAGTTGCCTACATATATGTTCACAATATTAACCCCCTTTCAATTTTTATAGCCTTACCCTTTGTGCAACCAAACTTTTTAAAACACGCTGAATGCCTCTGCTTCTGAACCTTCGGGGGCTGGGTTTGGTTCCAGCCCCCTTTGAATCCAGCTGCATTAAATTATTGCTGACTGCCCGATTTCATCTTGTTGTAGCACTCACTACAATATACTGGCCTGCCCTCTCGAGGCTCGAAGGGCACTTCGCAGTCCTTGCCACACTCAACACATACTGCGGGATGCATTTGGCGGCTAGACCTGTAACCGCCGGAGCTATTGTACTGGGCTCTCTTTGCTTCACGGCAAGCTGGGCAACGCTTGGGCTCATTAGTATATCCCCTACTAGCATGGAACTCTTGTTCCTCAGCGGTAAAGGTGAATGTAGCACCACAGTCAGAACATTCTAGCGTTTTGTCTGTAAATCCCATTGGACGACCTCCTTTCTTCTAATACTTGGCTCGAGTTTCGGTCATCCAACGTTCGCAAATGAACTCTGAAGAGCTTTCATAGAGACGTGGTAACCTACGCTTATAACCACTGATTTAAGTATAATAAACCGTTTTAAAAATTGCAACTATTGAAAGTCGCTACCTGAACATTTTTATCTTGAAGCACCTGGGCTTTGAAGCTAGCCATTACTCAAATTGCCCTCTGTTTAGAGCCAGAAAATAACTGCGTAAGTCTAGATATGAAACTCGACTATGTCGCCATCTTGAAGTATATGTCCCTTGCTGACCCTCTGCCCGTCATACTTTCCTGAGCCCCAAACGACAGCATACTTCAAATTCTGACGAAAGTCCTTATGGAGGCTCTCAGCAGCTTCTTCCAGTGTGCTGCCCTTCTCCAGTATCATAGGGTCAGTCGGGTCGGCCTTGCTGCCGGGGGTCTTGGTATAAACACGGATTATATTCAGGGCTTGGTAAACTGCTCTTTTGAAGTCCTCCAGGCCGCCACCTTCCCTGGCTGAAATGGGAACCAGGGGAAACAGCTTGGCATATTGTGAACGCAGGCGCTCCCAATTCTCGTTTGAACCTGCCAGCTCATTCTTGTTCCCCACGACCAACATCCTCCTGGGATAACTTCCCGGAGTTATTTGTGTACCACCATCTGTTAAGGGCTCTATTCTTGCTTCTCTTAACCCTTGGAGAGCTGACTCCACTTGGCTTATTGGCTCCAGGGATAAATCTATTACAATGGCAATGAGGTCAGCGTTTCTAAGGGTATTTGCCAGTAGTAACCTCACTTCTTTGTGCCCGATGGGCGGCGTATCCACCAGTTGTATCTGGGTATCTTCAAACTTCATCATACCCGGAATAGGGGTTTTGGTAGTGAAGGGATATTCAGCTATCTCAGGGATAGCCTCGGTTACCGCCGCTAATAACTGTGATTTCCCGGCATTGGCTGGCCCTACCAACATTACCTGTCCGGCGCCCTCCCTGCTAATATAGAAGCCTGCTCTCCTGGCTGTGGCGTACTTTCTTTCTGCCTCCTGGGAAAACCTGGCAATCTTGCGCCTTAGCGCGGCATGAAGCTTATCGGTGCCTTTATGCCTGGGCATAATGGCAAGCATAGCTTGCAGGGCGGCAATTTTTTCCTCTGGCTCTTTGGCTGACCTATATCTCTTCTCAGCCTCAAAATACTGTGGGGGTAGATTTGCTGGCATATAACTAATTTTAACATTATGCTCTTTCTACCAAAATATCTAGTGCTCTTTGCCTTCCTTCACAAAAAGAGGCTGGTTAGCTGTGATTTATACCGCTAAGTGGCTTTTGGTTTTTTATGGTGGTGAAAGGTTCGTTAGCAAAAATGTTAGTAAAGTAAAATTTATTGATTAGGCACCTTCAATAACATTGAAGGTATCCTGTGCGAACTTGTTGATTTTTTTGCGTTATTACCTTTACAAGATCGTTC
>JAUWGZ010000087.1 GCA_030606165.1 Dehalococcoidia bacterium | reverse complement strand
TATTGACATCAGCGGGTTAATCTCGAAGCGTGTAAAAAGTGTAAAGCCAAGCCAGGTGGCCACCATTATGAATTCTCCGTGAGAGAGGTTGAGCACCCGGGCAACACCATATTGAATACTCAAACCCATGGCAGCCAGAGCATAAATGCCCCCGTTCAGCACACCGGAGACAAGTACCGAGACAATCACTTCGTTGGTCATTGTTTTGACTTTCTATACTTCGCAGTCATACAGAAGCAGGCTGCCTAGAAGACTCACTTGTGGTGTAACTCGCACCTATCAATCTTCCTAGACAGCCTGCTTACTATTTTCTCACACTCCTCTAACTATTGAGTGTAACTCTTCTTTACCTCATCATTCCTAAGACTACCACATCGGCGCATACCAGTAGGGAGAGGTCACCACATAGTTATACAGGTCGTACTCGTCTGTACCCGTGGCGACGTCGTCATATCCGATGACTTCCATGTACCCGTTCTGCCACTGACCGATCTCACCGTGGTGCAGCTTGTAACTTAAAAGACCGGCAGAGCCCTCAGGAACTGGGTTCACTAGGTCTGAGTCGTCCCAGGAGTATTGGGTCGCATTCAGAGCGTAGGTGGGGGTAACATAATAGCTCTCGCCGAAAACGCTGTCGACCTTCTCAGTTCGCAGGTAGTCTCGGTAGGCGTCCTGGTCAATCGTGAAGCCGTCACCGTCATTGTCGCTTCCCTCTGCCGCGGCAGCGGCATATATGAAGTCCAGAGCCGTCCAGTAGCAGGGATGACCCCAGAAGTCCTGGCAGTAAACATTATAGGGGAGACCCATCCCGGGCGGGCCGGGCGGGCAAGCCAGTTTTTCGTTGAATAGCTCCTCCATTGCGGGGGATGTCGCATTGTTGCCTGTTACAAACGTCATCACCCCCTCGGCAGCTGTCCCAGCTCCATACGCATTGTCTCGGTAGACGCCAAAGCAAGCGCCCGGACCAAGTACCGCAGCCTTGGGCTGCCATGCCGTCTCAGCAATTGCCGAAGCGTGGATCCCAAACACAAACTCGGGGTAGCCAAAAAGGCAGAGGATATCGGCGTCGCAGGCTTTCGCTTTGGCTACCAGCTCGTCGCAAGCGGCACCATGACCGGGTACCATCGCATGGGTGTCACCGATACTAATGCCCTCTTTAGCGAAGTACTTTTCGGCTTCGGCTAGGTACTCAAAACCGTGGTCATCATTCTGGTAGCCTATGGCGGCTACGGGAGTGTCCCCCGGATCATAAGCCTCATGGGCTTCTGCCAGAATCTTAGCCAGAACTGGAATCTCGAACCAGTTGGAAAAGCTCAGGTTGAAGAACGAATATCCGTAAGCCGACAGGACGGGGAATAAGGAAGTAGCGCCACCCTCCATGCCCATTTGCACAACGTGGGCGGTGGCACACTTGGTGGCTTGAGCCTCCAGGAAGGCGGTGCAGCTGGGACCCAGCAAGAAATGAGCCGTTCCAGCCTTTATCTCATCTATCATAGCGTCTGTGTTTTCTTGCATTGTTGCCATGGAACTGCCGTCGGGATAATATTTCATCTCGACTGGAAAAAGTGTGCCTCCGACTGTGATGTTAGAGCTGTCGGCAAGATATGCGCCAACAATCGGCGCCTTTGCGTTATTGTGAACGTCTGCTAACGGGCCGTCCGTGGATGCTGACGCGACCAGAACGATTTTGGCTGAGGGGGCGGGGCCGGTGGGCTCGACGGGTCCACAGCCGATGAGGCCCACGCTAAGAGCCAGCACCACTGCTAACGAGATAAAAAGTATTTTACTTTTCATTGTTTCTCCTCCTTTCTAAAATTTTTCAAAACTGTATCACATTTTCTTGTTCCTGTCATCAAATCATACACATCCCTCCTTTCATTTACAATTTGGTTCTGCTACTTTAGATAAACTTCCCGTCGTAAAATGCGCCTCATCACCTCCTTTCTTCTTTTTATTTATCTTTATAATATGCCATTTATGTTAAGATCCTGTTAAGCAAGTATATGTAAGTATATGTTACATGCTGATTTTCCGTTCGATTTTGGGCACTGCTGGTCATTTTGTAAGAGCTTAGTTTTAAGCTCGCAGTTGTCAGTATATCACCCACCCACACACCTGTCAAGGTTTTCGAGATTCTTCCCCGAAATTTCATCCTCATTCGCTAAAAGGTGGGAGGTAACAATTCGGCTTTTCCGAAATCTCAGTGTACCATATCGCCCCCCGGCCCTGTCAAGGATTTTTGCCCGTTCAGTATCTTAGTGACACATCTTTTTTTGTCATCGCAAAGAGTCCCCTTCCTTTGTCATTGCGATGCATACCCTCCTCCTGTCATTGCGAGGCACACCCTCCCCCTGTCATTGCAAGGCACGATAGTGCCGAAGCAATCTCTGGTGGGGCAAGGGATTGCCACGCCCCGACAGGTCGGGGCGTGGCAATGACACACAAAGAAGGGGCGAGTACTGACCCTCCTGTCATTGCGAGGCACACCCTCCCCCTGTCATTGCAAGGCACGAGATTCCTCGTTTCACTCGGAACAAGCTCCGCAATCTCGGTGGGGGCAATGAGATTGCCACGCACCTTTCAGGTGCTCGCAATGACAAAAGGGAAAGGGCTCGGAATGACAAATAGAAATTACCAAGCAATTTCACCGTGCGCAGCCTTTACAAGGGATGTTTACTCCCATATAATAATAAGGTAGGCAATCAGGTGCTACGGCGTTACGGGACGAGGTGTTACCTTCCACGGTGAGTGGTGCTGGAAAAAATAGTGCCAACAGTAGACATAACATTGAGCAAAAACTAGAATTTAGCTTTAGGGGTGTAGCTCAGTTGGCTAGAGCAGCGGTCTCCAAAACCGCAGGTCGCGGGTTCGAGTCCTGCCACCCCTGCCAGGCCGAGGTGGTGGAATAGGTAGACACGCCATCTTGAGGGGGTGGTGGGCGAAAGCCCGTGGGAGTTCAAATCTCCCCCTCGGCACCAGGATTAGCTTGCGGGGACTAAAAAAAGTCGGTAGAATTTATTCAGAGCGGAAGTAGTTCAGCGGTAGAATGCTTCCTTGCCAAGGAAGAGGTCGCGGGTTCGAATCCCGTCTTCCGCTCCAGTAAATTTGGTAGTTGTGGCGGTGTAGCCAAGAGGTTAAGGCAGGGGTCTGCAAAACCCCGATGCGGCGGTTCGAATCCGCCCGCCGCCTTCTTGAGTTATCAATTATCAGGCCGAGGTGGCGGAATGGTAGACGCGGCGGACTTAAAATCCGCTTCCTGCAAGGGAGTGTGGGTTCGAGTCCCTCCCTCGGCAGTAAACTAACCCCGTAGAAATCCAAAAATCAAAGATAAAAAGTAAAAATTACAGATCAAAGTTCAAAGATAAGGCTTCAGGTATTCTCAGCTAGCTATTTTTAAATTTTGCTCTGTCACTTTGCTTTTTGCATTTTTATATTTGACTTTGTTTAGGACTCGTAGCGAAGCGCCTTTGGGATTTGGAATTTAGCCAGTGAGATTGCCACGCACCTTTCAGGCGCTCGCAATGACAAAAGGGAAAGGGCTCGGAATGACAGGAAGAGCGAAGGGCTCACAAAAGTAGTACTTTTCTCTCATTGACTTCTGCAATATTGCGAATTATACTTTTCTAACTATGTGAACGGAGGTAAGGCATGGCAGAAGTTGATAAAGCGGTAGAAGCAACAGAAGCCCCCCAGGCCGTAAGCGGCACGGGGGATAATGAGATGGCAATGAAATTGGTGGCTGAAATGCTGGCGGGGAGGATTGTTGATATTAAACCCCAGTTTGATTTCGCAACTGAGCTGGGCTTCGTCTATCCAGTCGCTGAGGGAACACTAAAGGTCAAAGGCAGGGAAGCAGTAGCAATTATGGAATCTCTGGCTGCTAAGGGTATATTGAACAAGAGTTTCTTCGATAGGCTCCTCCGTTGTCGCCGATGTCAGTCAATAAATTTAAGACCAAGCACCCACTGCCCTAAATGCGGCTCAGGAGATATTATCCGGGGCCGAATCCTCGAGCACTTTGCCTGCAAGTATGTCGGCGTTGAAGATGAATTTGCAGTCAAGGGTAGATATGTATGCCCCAGGTGTAAAATGGAGCTGCGAACTCTGGGCGACGACTACCAGAGCCAGGGAGTGCTATACAAGTGCCGTGATTGCAGCGAGATATTTAATGTGCCGTTGATAAAGTGGCGCTGTCTGAAATGTTCCTTGCTTGCCACTGAGGATGAGATTAACGAGGTAATTGTCTACTCGTATAGCTTTGATGAATCGAAGAGAAACTGGCTGGAATTTGAACTTCGGCCTAAAGCACGGTTAGTTGAATTCTTGAGGCAGCGTGGCTACGAAGTGACGGAAAATGCCAGAGTGAAGGGAAGGTCGGGGGCAGAACATTGCATAGATATATTAGCTACCAGGGACGACGGCGTCGTTACCCATAATATCGCTATCGGGGTTGAGATTGCCAGGGATAAGATAGGACTGGACAGGGTATTGGATTTTGATGTCAAAGCCTACGATAGCGGCATTCACGATAAGATAATGATTATCATACCCGGGTTAGGCGAAGAGGCGGAGAAATTTGCCAGCTACCAGGGGATAAATGTGGTTGAACCCAAGGACTTTGAGATAGTGCTGACTGCTAGCCCCCAGCCGGGTCGGGAAATAGTGAAGGAGCCCTTTGAATTTAAGTCCAAATCACAGCTCATACAATACCTGAAGAAACAGGGCTACATAATAAAGGAAGATGCTGAGGTCAAAGGCCGGTCTGGCGCTGCCCATAACATAGACATACTGGCTATCAGGGACGAGGGCATCATTACTCATCGTATTGCTATTGGCATCGAAGTGGATGAGAAACCGATGGGACTGGATAGGGTATTCGACTTCGACGACAAGGCTTATGATGCCGGTATTCTGGACAAGGTCTTTATTGCTGTTCCCGGACTCACCAAGGAAGCCAGGCAGTTTGCCAAGCGTCAGGGAATAAGGGTCTTTGAGGTCGAGCAACTGGAGCCATCTACCCAGGAAAATTCTGAATCCTAATTTCTAAATCCCA
>JAUWGZ010000062.1 GCA_030606165.1 Dehalococcoidia bacterium | reverse complement strand
CTTTTGAAGATGGAAAGTGGGTCACTATCAAACCCAACAATAAATCCTCCCTGCACCTGTAAGCCGTGGTTCTGTATCTTCTTAACCGCGGCCAACAAATCACGACCCTTATTTGGCAACTTATTACATTCGACTAAACTTGCTTCATTGGGGCTTTCGATGCCCACAAATACCATGTCAAATCCCGCCTCACTCATTAGACGCATTAGCTCTTCATCATCGGCAAGATTTATAGATGCTTCCGTAAAAAGTGGAAAGGGACGTTTCTTTTCTTCCATCCATTTAATTATTGCCGGCAGAATTTCTGACTTTAGTTTCCGTTTGTTGCCAATGAAATTATCATCAACAAAGAATACACTGGCTCGCCATCCCATATCGTATAATGCATCTAATTCAGCTACTACCTGACTTTTGTCCTTGGTTCGTGGTACATGCCCGTTCAGTATAATGATATCGCAGAATTCACAATTGAAAGGGCAGCCTCGAGAATATTGGATAGTCATTGATTGGTATTTTTTCCTGTTGATAAGCGACCACAAAGGCACAGGACTTTCCCTTATATCTGGCCGTTCTTCGGATGTGTAGATATGTTTGGCACAGCCTTTCTCTAAATCTTCTAAAAAGAGCGGCATTATATTTTCAGCCTCGTTAAATACAAGATGGTCTATATCATCAAACCAAACTTCTTCATACCCGGGGCTAAAAAAGGGACCACCGGCAACAATCTTGGTCCCTAACCTTTTGCACCTTTCGACGACCTCCTTTGCCGAATTCTGCTGCGCCACCATAGCGCTGATAAACACATAATCAGCCCACTTAAGGTCTTTATCTGTCAAGGTTGTGGTATTCATATCCACAAGCTTTTTTTCCCATTCCTCGGGAAGCATTGCAGCTACAGTTAATAAGCCCAGAGGGGGGAAAGTTGCCTTTTTAAAAATGAATTTTAAAGCATACTTAAAACTCCAGAATGTATCCGGATACTGGGGATAAACTAAGAGTACTTTCACCTTACGCTCCTTTCAACATAGTCTAACTTGTAATACTATAACATAATACAACAATATTTTGCTAGTGTCATGCACAAGCCCAAAAATTCGGGAGGCACAGATAAAAATGTCTGACGTTTACACAGGAAGACATCTTGCAATAATACGGAGAAGGAAGGAGGTCAAAAAACTGCCATATCATACCTACCAGCGGGCCGAGCTACCACATTAAGGATAAACTGGAGAAGGTAAAGAAGGGAGCCAGACTTTTAACAACTGAATAGTGGAAGGAAGGCAAACTTCAAACAATCAACGACAGACTTCCAAGTCTATCGACCGACCTAGGAATCCCTAAGTTTCTGACTTATGACTCCTTAGAAAGGAGGTGATTCAGCCACACGTTCCCGTACGGCTGCCTTGTTACGACTTCGTCACAGTCACCAACCCCACCTTAGGCGACTGCCTCTTGTTATTCACAAGTTAGCCCATCGACTTCAGGTGTTGCCAACTCCCATGGCGTGACGGGCGGTGTGTACAAGGCCCGAGAACGTATTCACCGCAGTATAGCTGACCTGCAGTTACTAGCAACTCCGACTTCATGCAGGCGATTTCAGCCTGCAATCTGAACTGAGGATGATTTTAAGGGATTAGCTCCGGATCGCTCCTTGGCAACCCTTTGTATCACCCATTGTAGCGTGTGTGTAGCCCAGGGCATAAAGGCCATGCTGACTTGACGTCATCCTTTCCTTCCTCCTTGCTGTACAAGGCAGTCTCCTATGAGAATTTAACATAGGACAAGGGTTGCGCTCGTTGCGGGACTTAACCCAACACCTCACGGCACGAGCTGACGACAGCCATGCAGCACCTGTGACAGCTCCTGACTGGATACAGGTCGTCGTCCTTTCGGATTCCTACTTCTGTCATGTCAAGCCCTGGTAAGGTTCTTCGTGTAGCATCGAATTAAACCACACGCTCCGCTGCTTGTGCGGGCCCCCGTCAATTCCTTTGAGTTTCAGCCTTGCGGCCGTACTCCCCAGGCGGGACACTTAAGGCGTTAGCTTCGACACAGAAGGGGTCGATACCTCCTATATCTAGTGTCCACCGTTTAGGGCGTGGACTACGCGGGTATCTAATCCGCTTCGCTCCCCACGCTTTCGAGCCTCAGCGTCAGAAACAACCTGGGAAATCGCCTTCGCCACTGGTGTTCTCCCCGATATCTACGCATTTCACCGCTACACCGGAGATTCCATTTCCCTCTGCTGCTCTCAAGTCCCTCAGTATCAAATGACGCCTTCTGATTGAGTCAGAAGATTTCACATCCGACTTAAGGAACCGCCTACGCTCCCTTTACGCCCAGTAAATCCGAATAACGTTCGCCTCCTACGTATTACCGCGGCTGCTGGCACGTAGTTAGCCGAGGCTTATTCCTTGGGTACCGTCAAAATTCTTCCCCAAGAAAAGAGGTTTACGACCCGAAGGCCTTCTTCCCTCACGCGGTGTCGCTGGGTCAAGCTTTCGCTCATTGCCCAAAATTCCTTGCTGCTGCCTCCCGTAGGAGTTGGGGCCGTGTCCCAGTCCCCATCTGGCTGACCATCCTCTCAGACCAGCTACTGATCATCGCCTTGGTAGGCCATTACCCTACCAACTAGCTAATCAGACGCAAGCCCCTCTTGGAGCACCCTAAGGCTTTAATAACCAAGCATTTGCTTCATTACCACATAGGACATTAGCTCGCCTTTCGGCAAGTTATTTCCTACTCCAAGGCAGGTTACTTACGCGTTACTCAGCCATTCGCCACTAGGCTACAATCCGAAGACTGTAACCCCGTTCGACTTGCATGCATAAGGCGCACCGCCAACGTTTATTCTGAGCCAGGATCAAGCTCTCTACTCAAATCCTTCCTTCCACTATTCAATTGTTAAAGTACCACTACACCAATATTGTACAGGAATCCTTCTTCCTCTGTCAATTTTTCCCTTGGCCCTAAGTAAAATAATACCTTAATCCACGGTGCTAGGGCAAGTTTGACATTAAGGAAATTTTCCATTATATTTTGTAATAGATTCCTTGTGAGGCCCCGTGGTGTAGCGGTTTAACATGCCACCCTGTCACGGTGGAGATCAGGGGTTCAAATCCCCTCGGGGTCGCTTACTCAGTACATGGTCTGACAGCCCTTCACACCGGACATCAAAGAAAAGCCTAAATTCGAATATCCATTTCAGGTATTCCCGTACTCGCCACATCTTGCTGCTCCCGGGGGCTGAAATAGACCTGTAGTCCAAAATGAGGAAGAAAAACGACAATTCCTTTCCGATTACCAAGACAAAGACTTCGGTCTGGTGGTGCAATTCTTGAGACTTTAGATTGCTGAGACGTCGTAATAAGCAGGAGACAAAAATGCCTAGAAAAGTTCTTATAGCTTATGAAACTCGTTATGAGGCTACTGAAGGTACCTCAGAAGAAATTGCCAAAGCCCTTCGAGGTGAGGGATTAGATGTTAGAGTGGTAAACGCCAGTTTTGAACTGGCAATAATCTCACGTTAGCTTCATCAGGTGTTTTTCGTAATCGCCAACTTGGTACTTCTTGCCCCGAGCAATGACCCTGAAATTTCCTCCCTCAAGTAGTCTCCAAAGTCAATAAAGGGGTCACCTCTATTTTTCTTCCTACCCACTACCCACCAGGATTGCTTCGGCTGACTTCTTTAAGCTCGCAGTGACGAGGTGCAGAGAAAAATAGAGGTGACCTCTTTTTCATTAACTACCCTTCAATGGCAGCTTGCCTCGCCCCTAAGTGGCGGATTTTGATTGTCCCATGACACATTTTACAAGCCGGGAAAGGAATCTTTACACGATAGTATGCAGAACCCCCTATAAGCTGTAACTTCTCCTTTATTGGTTTCCGGAAATCCTTCCGGGCTTTTAAATTCTTTCTTTTAACCTTGAGCCGAGTGAAATTTCCACTCGGTTTCGCCCATTTTCTTTAGCCTTGTATAGAGCCTCGTCAGTGCGAGAAATAAGAGAGTGGGCATCTTCACCTGGTTCCCAACTGGATAGCCCCAGGCTCACGGTTATAGTAAATACATTCCCGGCAGAGTCTTTCATCTCAGCGTTCTCGATTATACTTCGAATTCGCTCATCCACAACCAGAGCGGAAGACAAATCGGCTTGGGGCAAAATAATGATAAACTCCTCCCCTCCATATCGTCCCGCTACGTCAGTATCGCGGATATTCCGACGAATTAAAGTCGCAATCTTCTCTAAAACCTCATCTCCAGTGAGGTGCCCGTAGCGGTCATTGACCCTCCTAAAAAGGTCGACGTCCAGCATGCTCAGGCTGAAATCCTCTTTGTATCGCTTGGCACGATTGATTACCTCACGCAGCTTGCTTAGAATTGCTTGTCGATTGTACAATCCGGTTAGCAAATCAAAATTCGCCAGTCTTTCCAGTTCTTCCTTGTCGGCCCTGGCTTGCTGTAGCTGGGTCCATTTATCCAGCGCAGCATCAATGGTGTTCACCAGCTTCTCTTGGGATAGGTTGTTCTTTGACAAGTAACCAACCGCTCCCTCTTGAAGGGCCTGCACCGCGACTTCCTCAGTTCCAGACCCGGTCAACATGACTACGGGAGCAAGCTGTCTTTTTGCGATTTCTGGAAGCCAATCCATCCCCGATTTCTCTGGCATTTGATAATCCATCAAGACCAGGTCAATTCTACCTCTGTCCAGAGCGTTCTGGATTTCCTCTGTCCGGCTGGCCTCTAGCAGCACCACTTCCCTGCCAGTTACTTGCTGTAAGTAAGTTCGAACTAGCTTGCGGTCTGCCGGGTCATCATCGCAGATGAGTATTTTAAGCAGTGATTGCCCTGTTTCCAGCATCATCAGTCCTCCTTGGGTATCCGTTTGCAGAGCACAAACCAGTATTCCTCAAGTTTCTTCATACCTTCCTTAAATTCCTCCAGGGTCACCGGTTTATGCACATATCCGCTAGCTTGCAGTTTATAACTGTCTATAATGTCCCTCTCTGCATCCGAAGTTGTCAGGATAACTACGGGAATCTGCTTCACCTTTTCGTCTTGCTTGACCTGCCTCAAAAATTCCTTCCCTCCCATCCCGGGCATGTTCAAATCCAGCAGAATCAAATCAGGCTGAGGAGTTCCATTGCTGTAATTCCCGCGGCGGTACAAAAAATCCATCCCCTCTTCACCAGTCTGTACGCTGTAAAGGTCATTAGCAAGTTTTTCGCTTCGCAGAGAGGTCTTAATTAACTTCTGGTCTGCTAGGTCATCCTCCACCAGTAATATGACAAGCGGTGCTAATCCTTTCATCATTCACCTCCTTTCTTTAGTTTTCTTTTAGGTAGCTTCCTCTTGGCAGCGTGAACCAGAATGTTGATCCTTTGCCAGGAGTTGACTTTATTCCAATGTTGCCCCCGTGACGCTCTACAATTTTCTTGCAAATGGCCAGCCCAATCCCAGTTCCCTCATATTGTGCTCGGGAATGAAGGCGTTTGAACATGACGAATAATTGTTCATGGTATCTCTCATCAATTCCTATTCCATTATCTTCCACCTCTATTCGAATCATCTTGTGCTCTACCCCATGGGCACGGATGATTATCTCCGGGGGTATTCCTTCCTGATGGAACTTTAGCCCGTTCCCAATCAGGTTCTGGAAGAGTTGGGTCATCTGAAACGGGTCGGCCTGAACTGGCGGCAGGGGCTCTGGAATATGAATAGTTCCCCGAGTTTCATCCAGCAAAGTTGCCAGTTCCAACTTCTTCAAGTTCTCTATTACCTCATTTAAAAACACCTGTTGGGGAGGCTTGGCTTTAGTGGTGAGCCGAGAATAGCTAAGCAGAGCGTCTATCATATCCTGCATCCGCCGAGCACCGTCTATCATAAACCCAAGGTTTTCTTGCTGGTCCTCATCCAGTTTTCCCTTCAGCGAATCCTGAATGAGTGTGCCGAAGGAAGAAATCTTTCGCAGCGGTTCCCGCAGGTCATGGGATGCAACATAGACAAAATCCTGGAGTTCTTTGTTAGCCCCCTCCAGCCTTCGGTTGCTCTTCGTTATGTCTTGGAGCAAGATTTCTCGTTCTTCCTCTGCTCGCTTGCGCTCGGTAATGTCTCTGGTAATGGTGATGTGACCAACCACATTATCCAAAGCATCCTTCAGCACACTGGTACTTAACTCACCGGGAAACTCAGAACCATCTGCCCTGAGCAGAGTGTATTCGACGCCTCTAATTGCTCCCTGTTTTATAGCTTTCTTCATGTCGGCTGCTATTCTCTCGTGATCGCAGGGAGCAACCAGTTCAAAGGCGCTTTTCCTTCGAAGCTCATCCTTGGAACTGAAGCCATGCATCTCCACTGCCCTTTGGTTTACCTCAGTGATGCTACCCTTCAAATCAATAACCGATATCCCCTCGGTGACTGACTCAAACATTTTCCGTAACTTTTCTTCCGAATCCCGCAGCGCTTCCTCCATCCGCTTGCGCTCGGTGATATCACGAGCCACGATGAGGAATAGCTTTCTCTTGCCCGATCCAAGGGTGCGGGCATGTACCTCTAATGGCATTAAAGAGCCATCTTTGCGCAGGTGGGCTGACTCGACTACGAGGTGGCCTTTCTCCAGGAGTATCTGCCTATCTAAAGCAAGGGGACGGGAGCGCTCCGGGTCAACTAGTTGAGGGAGCTTCATCTTCGAAAATTCTTCCCGGGTGTAGCCGTGGATTCGGCAAGCCGCCTCATTTACGTAAATAAAATTGTCATCGTTATCGTGCACAAAAATGGCATCGGTAGCGCTATCTAGAATTTGTGCCCTCCGCTTTAATTCTTCCTCCGCCTGCTTGCGCTCGGTGATGTTTCTGGTAAGCTCAAGACAGGAAACAATGCTTCCTCCGGCGTCTCTGACGGGATTAGCCGTATTCTCCCAGAAGGTAACCTCCCCCGAAGGTACTACCACCCTCCTTTCCGAGGTGTGTGACTTGCCGTCCTCAAACGCCTTTTTTACCGGGCACCTATCACACAGTTTGTCTCTACCTTCGTAGACTCGGTAGCACTTCTCCCCCAGGTGGTCACCGAAAATTCCCCTCACCAACGTATTTTGATAAATAATGTTATAGTCTTTATCCTGTATGGTGAGACCATATTCTAAGGCATCTACTAGTGACTGTAGCTTATTCTTCTCGGTTTGAAGCGCCTCCTCTGCCTCCTTGTGCGCGGTGATGTCCACAAAGTTCCCCATAGTTGCCCGTCTCCCATGGTACTGGACGGAGGAAACTGCCTTCACTACCCAGTGAATGCTGCCGTCCTTGTGAATCACCCTGAATTGGTCTGGCGAGGTGAGTTCTCCCTTCAGCATCTTTATGGCGTTTTCTCTGACCATCTTCCTGTCTTCGGGAACGACAATCTCTAGAGAATCCCTGCCCAGCAGTTCATCTTCCCTGTAGCCGGTGTTATGCTGGAAGGTGGGGTTGGCATAGCAAAACTTTCCATCCTGTATGATGCAAAGTCCAACTGGCGATTCATTGGCCAGAGTCTCGAATAAGTCTTCTGTCTCCGTTTCTTCTACCGCTACTCTCATATATCCACCCTTTTAGCTTCTCCGATTTAGCGCAGTAACAGGGCCGGTCTTCGTTCTAATGGTTTCCATCTGAGCTGTGGTGAATAGGCTCCAGCTCCAGTTACTCAACGTCGAAAAATATCCCTTCTTTTATCC
>JAUWGZ010000091.1 GCA_030606165.1 Dehalococcoidia bacterium | reverse complement strand
TTGTCGCATCTCTCAGGGTGGCATTTTTCATAGTCCACTGCTACCTTCAGTTTTATGTCCAGCATCTTTCCTTCCTAACTAGAGTAGTGCCTCCACCTTGGGTCGGATCATGCTTTCGGGAAGAGTGCCAAGACTGGAATCTATGAGCTGACCATATCTGAAAAACAGCAATAGAGGGATGCTCATAACCTGATATTCCATAGCTGTCTGACGATTCTCATCCACATTGAGCTTGCAGAACTTGAATTTACCATCGAATTCATTCGATAGCTTCTCAGTTATCGGGGAAATCAGATTGCACGGCCCACACCACGGGGCCCAGAAATCTATCACCACAGGTAAGTCGGATTTCATGACCTCATCCTCGAAATTCTGGTCTGTGATCTCTAGCACCATAACGCTCTTCTCCCTTTATAGCTCCTTACATTTATGGCAATGGCCTTCCAAATATAACTCAACCTTAGTCACAGAGAAGTTATTTTTGCGTTGCACCTCTGCTACCAATTTACGAATTAGAGGACTCTCAAACTCGATCACTTGCCCACAGGCTTCGCATACTAAATGCTGATGTTCTCCTAAGCGCTTCATCTCATAGTAGCAGCGTGCCTGCCCCAGATGCCTTTCGTTTATCAGACCTTGTTTCTCAAATACGTGAAGATTGCGGTAAACTGTGGCAAGGCTGATGTTAGGATTCCTCTCACTAGCTCGACGATATAGTTCCTTTGCATCTAGATGCCTTTCAGCCTCTTGAATGACACTCAAGAGAAGCCTTCTCTGTGATGTAACTGGTCTGGCTTTCATTTCGCCCTGTTTGCGATTGATTCTCATTCTCATCCAATAGTATGACAATTCCTTTCCGCTTTGTCAAGGCGACAAAGAGCCAGTCAATAAGCAATGTTGGAGGTTTCAGGTATCTGCTTACTAGGGCAGCAAAAGATGATTTCCCTGCTCCCCTCTCCCTGTGGAAATAATTTTTTTAGCAATTATGCGACTTCCCGTAGTGACTCATCATAATTGAATCACTATTCCTGCTCCGCATTCTGAAGCTTTGCTTGGGAATGAATCCAATATCTGCCTCTTATATTGGGTGCAGTGGCAGGGGTAGATTAGGGATAGGCTCTCAAAAAGCTTAAAGTCGTGAAATCCGTGGAAGCCTCCAGCGATGCCATAGACCTTTCCAAACTTCGAGGCGGCGCTTAGAATATTCTTCATGGCTGGATGAGCACACCCTGTTACTACAAATATCCCTTTATCCGTCTTGAGTGCTAAAGACTGTTCTATCGCTTCTAGCTCGCCAGTGGAAAAAATATCGGCACAAATCTCCATCGCATTTTCAACAATAGTTACCTTTTTCCCTGGTAGCACTCCTCTGAATGAACTAGGGAGAAAAAGCTGGGCGCTTCCATTTATTTTCAGAATCTCGGAAAGTCCCCCAGTATGATCTCCGTGAGCGTGTGAAATCACAATAGTCTCTATGCTCGTTGGGTCTATATTGAGTTCTTTCATATTATGTAGCAGTGTGGGGCTGTCAGCACCAGTATCAAATAAAACTGGTGGCACCTCCTGACTCTCAATAAAGGCAGAAAAGCCCCATCCTGCCCTTAACCCTGCCCTTTTCACTTCATTGTCATAAACAATCGTAATTTTCATCTTCCCCTCCCTATCACCTTTCTAAGTTTGCCAATAGTAACTAGCCGCTCGATATGTCCGTGGCAGCTATAGGTTGGCTCCTCCTAAGCCGCATAAACACATTTTGCGGTGGCTGCTTAGCCGTGATGCTAAATGGAATTTAGAACTGAATATCAGCACCAGCCATGGCTAATTCCTCATCTGTAACCGACTTCAGGGGGATAGGAGCATTTACATCCATGCCTGGTTCGTTTTTAAAGATGTCGGCAAGCTCCCTGTTCAGCATAAAGATGAGCAGGGCAAGGGGCAAGTCCATGGAACAAGCGTCTTGACACTGGCCACAATTTACGCAGGAATCCATGACATGGACACTCCTTATCATAGGGAACATAATATCAGGTGGGATTTCTCCGGGAGCTACGACTCCCCTATCTGCCTCAAGAATACAGTCTTTACAGTAGCATATGGGGCAAGCATCCCGACAGCCATAGCACTTGATGCAGCGGCTAAACTCCCCAAGCCAGTAGCTGGATTTCTCCTCAGTGCTCATTTCCCTTAAGCTGGCAAAATCCTTCTCTTGCCATTTCCTAGCCAGTAGGATCTCTTCTTCATTCCTTTTCTTTCGACTTTCTATCGCCCCGCTATCGGGCTTTTCTACCTTGATATATCCAGCTTCAATGGCTTTCCCGATTAAATCAGATCCCTTTTCAGAACAGACCTCGATGAAGGTCGCTTTCTTGCCAGCTGTTCCCCATTTGCCACAGGCTATATCTGCCATGATAGGTATGTTGATGTCACACCTGCGGCAGTTCTCCCTTCTTCCATACCCTTTCTGCTCAAGCTCGTCCAAGTCCTTCTGCTTCTCAGTCCCGTCCTCTAACGTGATAGTTAGTTTGCCCTCTTCTAAATCCTCGCGGATGATATCAGCGGGATTCACCCCAAATTCCTCACGAAACATCTGCTTTGCAGTCGCTGATGGCAGTGTGCCGGTGCAGTTAAGACCGATGAGAATCAGATTATCCATCTTGATCTGAGTCCTTTTGGCCAACTCGATAATGGCCCTGGCATCACAGGGCTTGCAGACTACGGCTATTTTTGTATCGAAAGCGCCATTCAGGTATTCCTTGAGAAATCGGGCGATATTAGGCGAAGCACAATGCAGTGACCCCGCTGTCTCTATCACTGCCTCTGGGTCAGTTATCAACACAGGGATGCCATCATATCTATTGCCGTCCCTGGCCTTTACCGCCAGCACGGCATCCACCATTTTGTTCTCTAGGACAAATTTGAGAAGAGAAGTGACGACACCGCCGCATTCAGCCCTTTTAGAGATTTCATCATCAGAAGACCGTGCGAGATACGTATCTCCTTTCATTAAATAAATTACCTCCCTTGGTGATTGCTCTTTAACTCTCTTGGCCTTGACACTTTTCAGAACTCTAGATGTGACTCGTTTTCAGTCCTATCTCGGTTTATCGCTTCACCTTTAGTCTGGCAGCACAGACTTTAGTTTCGGCGCACTTGGCGCTGGGGTCTAAGACTGAAATTGTCAGCACATTGGCGAGGGATTCGGAAAAGTGGAAGGGGACAAACAATAGCCCTGAAGGCACTTCATCGGTCACCTTGGCTTCAGCTTCTATACTCCCTCGCCTTGTTTCCAGAGTAACCATGTCCTTGTTTTGAATCCCTGCCTTGCTGGCATCCTCGGGGTTGACCTCAACAAAACCGCGCTGAACCTCGTCCACCAGCTTTGGAGTTCTCCGGCTCATTGCTCCTGTATGATAATGAAACATGCTTCTCCCCGTGGTCATAACGTAGGGATACTCGTCGTCAGCTAATTCCGCCGGAGGCTTAAACTCCACGACCTGAAAGTGTCCCAGACCATCGGGGGTGTTAAACTTCTCCAAAAACATAGTGGGCGTGCCCGGGTGGTCTTCCGAAGGACAGGGCCAGTGAATTCCTCCTATCGTGTGGCTTAATCGATCGTAGGTTATCCCCTTATATTGGGGAACACAGCTTCTTGTTTCTTCAAATATCTCTTCGCTTGAAGAAAAATTAAATTTGTCCTTATAGCCCATTTTTTCCGCCAGCTTGCATATAATCCACCAATCAGGCTTGGCTTCACCGGGGGGTTCAACGACTTTGTTTATCTTCTGCACCCTCCTATCTATCCAGGTGTGGGTAGCTTCTCTCTCCACCCAGGTAGCCGCTGGCAGTACCACTTGGGCAAGCTTAGCTATCTCAGTGGGGAATATATCCTGGACCACGAGGAAGTTAGCCTTTTCTAAAGCTTTCTTCACGTTATTAACATCGGGGACTGCCATCATCGGATCTCCGCCGACGACATAGAGGTAAGGGCACTTATACAGCATCTCTATATAGGTCACTCCTGGCTTGGTAGGCAGGTTATTCACCCCCCACGCCTTTTCAAATAATTTCGCCGTCTCATCACCAACACGTTTAAATCCGGGGTAGAAGACACATAGACAGCCCATATCACCACTCCCCTCACCATTTATCTGCCCTCTCATTGAGTTTATCCCACTCCCCGCTCTACCAGCATGCCCGCAGAGAAGAGCCAGGTTAGCATGATTCCTAACATTGTCGGTGCCAACATAATGCTGGGACATACCCTGGTCATAGAGAATGCATCCCCTCTTTGCCTTAGCGTAGGTAATTGCCGCCTCTTTAATCTTTTCCAACGGCACCCCGGTGATTTCCTCTGCCTGTTTTAGGTCTATCTTGGAGGGAAAACTGCGCAATTCATCAATCCCGGCTGTCCTTGACGCAATGAACTCTTTATCCTCCAGTCTCTC
Organism: Dehalococcoidia bacterium; assembly: GCA_030606165.1. Lineage (GTDB taxonomy): Bacteria > Chloroflexota > Dehalococcoidia > GIF9 > AB-539-J10 > RBG-13-51-36. The sequence goes on along the minus strand of JAUWGZ010000091.1, from coordinate 244 downwards.
GGCCAAGATAATGCTCATCATGGCATTTATCAGGGCAGCATCTGTGCCTGACCTTAATTGCAGGTGCATATCAGCCAGATGTCTTGCCGTGGCAGTTTTCCTGGGGTCAGTGTAGATAACTTTCGCCCCCTTGGCTTTAGCTCGGACTACCCTTCGAGCTATCAGGGGGAAGGTCTCCGTAATATTAACACCGGCGAGGAAGATGCAGTCAGCGAGCTCAATTTCAGGCTGGGATGTCTGCATT
>JAUWGZ010000069.1 GCA_030606165.1 Dehalococcoidia bacterium | reverse complement strand
GAAGACCAACGAAGACTGAGAGAGAACTGGCGGCGGATTGGTTTCACGATGTTAGACATACCCGATGATGAACTCTTCGATGTCAAGCGGGTGGCTATTCAGGTTCCAGCTTATTCTCGCATCTTTGCCAGTGTGAAGTGTGCTGTCTGCGGAGAAAATGTTATGGAAACTAGGACCATGATGCAGGATGGCCAACCTGTGTGCATACCTTGTTCCGGGCAGGAATACAATCAACTCGCTGGAGATGGCATATCTTTAGCTATAAAGGAGAATTAAGATGCCACAGTTGAAAACGCGAATGCCCTTTCGGAAGACACTCTTTATTATATTACCCTTAGCCTTGGTATGCTGTTTATTGGTTATATTTTACGGCGGAAGGGGGCAGCCATCGGAGTCTACTTCTTATACTATAGCGGATTCCATGGGAGATTGGGGCTATCCTTCGCCATATACCCACTATTCCAGAGGTCCGGGATATGTAAGGATGAGCCTTATCTTTGAAACCCTTGTCTGGAAGGACGATTCTGATTTTGTGCCAGCATTGGCTAAGGATTGGGAATATATTGAAGCGGAAAATGCTTATATTTTTGAGCTACACGATGACGTTACATGGCATGATGGTACCAATTTCACAGCCGAGGATGTGGCTTTTACCTTTGAGTACACTAAACAGCACCCATATCAGTGGGTTGACTCTAGCCTTGTCGAATCGGCTGAGGCAACCGATGAATACACGGTAAAGCTGTACCTCAGTCAGCCTTATGCACCTTTCTTCCAGGATGTCGTTGGAACCCAGCCAATAATTCCCAAACATATCTGGCAGTACGTCACTGAACCTGAGAAGTTCACTGACGCACAGGCAGTAATTGGGACGGGACCCTATACGCTAGCCGACTATAGCCAGGAGCATGGCACCTATCTCTATAATGCCTATTCTGATTATTATCTTGGTAAGCCCGCTGTGGATGAACTCAAGTTTGTGAAGATAAGTGAGGCAATGATTCCATCAGCATTAGAGCAAGGCCTGGTAAATGCCGGTGATGTACCGCCTGAAATCGTCTCTGAGCTGGAAGAAGCGGGGCTTACCATAATTACAGCCCCCCATGCCTGGAACGCCAAACTAATGATAAATCACCAAAAGGAACCGTTATCTTCGAAGCAGTTCCGACAGGCTTTGGCTTACGCAATAGACCGGGAAGAGCTGGTGCAAATTACCCAGAGGGGTCATGCCCTGGCTGGTAGCCCGGGTATGATGCCCCCGACTAGTGATTGGTATTATCCTGACACTCCACAGTATGAGTATGACCCGGCCAGGGCAAAACAACTTTTGGAGGGACTGAATTATACCTTAGAGAACGACTATTTCACTAAGGACGGCGAAGAGCTAGAGCTAGAGCTTATAGCTGCAGCTGAGTTCGAAGAGGTTGGACAGTTTGTCAAAGACCAATTGGAGGCAGCGGGCATAAAGATAGACTTCAGCACCCTGGAAGCGAAGACGGTTGACGCCAAGGTAGAAGCCTGGGACTTTGACCTTTCTATCTATGGGCATGGAGGGCTTTATGAACCTTCCGTCTTGCACAAGGTGATTGTGGAGAAAAGCTTTAACAGCGCTCGCTACGATTCAAACCAAACGCTAAGCCAGCTACTCGAGGCCCAGTTAAGCGAGATGGATGCCGAAGAGAGAAAGGAACTGGTATGGCAAATTCAGGAGATTTATGCTGAGGACTTACCGGCACTTACCCTCTACTATCCTCATTGGTACTGGGCGCACGATGGCAGCGTATCCCTGTATTACACCATGGATGGCATGGCCAGCGGCATACCCATTCCTCTAAACAGGTTAGCTTTTGTGAAATAACACAGTAGAGATGATACTAGATAAGACCAGGGCACATCTGATATGCGGAATGTTATAACCTATGTCATAGCCTTCCTGTTCATTCTAACGCTGAACTTTTTACTGCCGAGAATGCTGCCTGGAGACCCACTGATGGCAATCTACGGTAACGAGGCATTAATTGCCATGACGCCGGAGCTCAAAGCTCACCTCGTGGAGCGCTTTGCTTTGGACCAACCCCTGTGGCAACAGTTTGGTGCTTACCTACTGGCACTGGTTCAAGGAGACCTGGGCCATTCTTACTATTACAATTCGCCGGTGTCATCAATAGTCCTCGGAAGGCTACCCTGGACATTGCTTCTGGTAGGCACGGCACTCATAATTTCTACTCTTTCAGGCATTGTTCTCGGCATCGAATCAGGCTGGAGGCGAGGCAGCCGCCGAGATAAATCTCTGCTCACCAGTCTTATGGCAGTCAGCGGCTTTCCCGATTTTTTCCTAGGGATTTTGCTTCTCATCGGGTTTAGCGTGACTTGGAAGATTTTTCCATTATCAGGGGCAATTACCCCCTATTCAGGGCTATCCGGAGCTGCCCTGGTGCTGGACGTTCTTCATCACCTCTTTTTACCAGCAACTGCCTTGACTTTAAGCTATATTGGAGCAAGTTATCTTCTGACCAGAAATACCATGGTCACTGTGCTGAAAAATCCCTACATACTCATGGCGAAAGCCAAAGGATTACCTGATCGGGTAGTAAGATACCAACACGCCGGGAGAAACGCCTTGCTTCCAGTAATTACTCAAACAGGGATACAACTGGGCCGGATGGTTACAGGTGCGCTTTTTGTCGAGATCGTCTTCGCTTATCCTGGACTAGGATACCTGACCTACGAAGCGCTGCTGGCCCGAGATTACCCCGTTCTTCAAGGTGTGCTTCTGATTGTGGCTGTTTCCGTCCTTATAGCTAATTTCCTGGTGGATTTAAGTTATTCTAAACTCGACCCGAGGATTCGTTATGCACATTAATCCTAAACAAGAAATAAGGCACAGTAAGTTTGCTATGTTTGGAATAGGCATGCTTTTGTTTCTGCTAATCATAGCCATATTTGGTCCTTTGCTGACACCATACCAGCCGAATAGCCAAACTCCCTTCGCTTTTGAGTCTCCTTCTTTCAACCATTGGCTGGGCACAAACCACGTGGGGCAGGATATCTTAAGCCAGCTTATCTATGGTGCCCGGACTTCCTTGCTGGTTGGTTTTTTAACAGCCCTTCTGGCTACCATCTTGAGTGCTATTATCGGCACTTCAACGGCTCTGGCGGGTGGCTTATACGACAAGATAGTTATGAGGATTGTAGATGCTTTCATCGTCATCCCCGCCATTATCGTCATCATTTTGGTAGCAGCATATCTCAAGCCTAATCTCTTGGTACTGATCTTACTCCTTGCCTTATTAGGCTGGCAGGGAGGAGCTAGAACAATACGAGCTCAAGCTCTCTCCCTAAAAGAGATGGGGCACATTTCAGCGGCTCGGTCTTTTGGGGCAAGCAATCTATATATAATATTCCGCCATATTTTGCCTGACCTTGTTCCTATTTTACTGATGGGGTTCATTTACGGCGTAAGAAGAGCCGTTTTCATGGAAGCTGGGCTGGCTTTTCTTGGCATAGCTGACCCAACGACGGTCAGTTGGGGGATGATGATGCATGAGGCCCTTGACTTTTGTTACCTTAATGTATGGCGATGGTGGTTGATTCCTCCTGGGGTAGCTTTGTCTCTAACCATCCTTTCGGTTACTGGCATCGGTCATACTCTGGAGGGAGCTCTGGACCCAAGATTGAGGAGGGAAGCAAATGCTTAAGTTAGAAGCCTTAGAAGTGAGTTACGGCGAAAAGAAAATCCTCAATGGAATTGACCTCGAGCTCAAAGATGGAGAATCTTTGGCTGTAATTGGTGAGTCTGGTGCTGGGAAGACCACCCTTGCCTTGAGCCTGATGCGGTTAGTGGATGGCAGCGTCAAAGGGAAAATTTTGTTTAATGGGCTGGACTTACTTTCCCTTCCTGAGGAGGCAATCAACGAGCTAAGAGGCAATCGGATAGCTTGGGCACCTCAAAATTCCAATAACACGCTAAACCCAGTTCATACCATTTTGAATCAGGTAGCTGAGTCTATAACAGAGCACAAATTGAAAAATCGGCGAGAAGCCGGAAAACAGGCATCAATATTGCTAAGCAGCTTTGGGATTCCAGTAAATCGGTTTTCTGCCTACCCTCACCAATTGAGCGGAGGAGAACAGCAAAGGGTGTTACTTGCCATAGCTTCAGCCAATCAGCCTGAGCTTCTAATTCTTGATGAGCCGATATCTTCCTTAGATGCTCCAGCCCGGGCTGAGGTAATTGAATTGCTTAAGCATACCAATCAAGACTGTAGCTTCATTGTAACGACTCACGACATTTCTACTGCAGCCAAGCTTGCTGACAAAGTTGCCATTTTATACGCAGGAAGAATCGTAGAACTTGGTTTGTCAGGTGAGGTTCTTTCTCGGCCACGGCATCCCTACACCAGGGGGCTAATTCGATGTTATCCCGATATGACCACGGGAAAAGATTTACAGGGAATAAAAGGCGTTATGGACCGCTCAGTAAATGGATGTTCATTTCATCCTCGTTGCACTCAAGCCATAGAAATCTGTCGAAAGGAAATACCTCCCCTAAGGTTAATTCAAGGAAGACATATTGCTTGTCATCGAGGAGGCATCATTCCTTTATTGTCAACCAAAAATTTGAGCAAACGTTTCGACTCCCTTTTAGCCGTGGATGCAGTCAAAATAACTATTGAGGGGGGTGAAACACTAGCTTTAGTGGGTGAGAGTGGCTCGGGCAAAACTACTCTGGCAAAGCTAATTATGGGACTTATCGAGCCTACCGAAGGCGAAATCTATCTCGAGGATAGCCTGGTAAGTAATAGAGGAAAGGATTTTTACCGACAGGTGCAGATGATTTTCCAAAACCCCGGAGAATCGTTGAGCCATCGCCTCTCTGTGCTGGAATTAGTGAGGGAGTCGTTGGACATCCAGGAGATTGGGGCAAGGGACGAGCGGGACCGCCTGGTCAGACAAGTCTTGAGAGAAGTTGAATTGCCTGATTCTGAGGCTTTCTTAAATGAATACCCCCACCACCTCAGTGCTGGGGAAATGCAAAGAGTGACCATTGCTCGGGCTTTAGTTTTAGAACCAAGGTTGCTTATTGCTGATGAGCCTGTGGCTTTTTTGGATTCCAGCCTGCAAGCCAAGATTTTGAAGTTATTGCTTAAACTACAAGAGCAACGAGGGTTAAGCTTGCTTTTCATCACTCATGACATTGCGGTGGCAAGAAAAATTAGTGATAGGATAGCAGTAATGAAGGATGGGAAGATCGTAGAACAAGGACCTGCCACAAAAATTATCACTTCGCCGGGGCATGCCTACACCCGAAAGTTATCGCAAGCGGCTTTGGATTTGTCTCTTGAGGATTGAGAGACTTAACCTTATTTGTCGCTTATCACTAACTCTAAACTGATATCTAGAGCCCTGGCGGAGTGGGTAAGGGCGCCAATGGAAATAAAATCAACGCCGGTTTCAGCTACAGCCCGAACATTATCCAGCGTAATTCCACCCGAGGCTTCAATCAAAGCACGGCCATGAATAGATTTTACCGCCTTACGCATATCCTCGAGATTCATATTGTCAAGCATGACGATATCTGTCCCAGCTTCAATGGCTTCTAAAGCTTCTGACACAGTCCCGACCTCCACCTCGACTTGAATCTGCCTTGCTTGGAGATTGCTTCGTCGCTTCGCTCCTCGCAATGACAACGGAGCATTTTGCCTTGCTTTGGCTATAATCTCCTTGATATTCAATCCCTGGCTGCGGAGCGCCGCCAGATGATTATCCTTAATGAGTACGCCATCGCCTAAATTCATACGGTGATTCTCACCACCACCTACCCTGACGGCATACTTTTCCAGCGACCTCAAGCCCGGGGTGGTTTTTCTGGTATCCATAATGCGCACCGGCAGTCCTTCGACTCTTGCCACGTAACGGTTGGTCTCCGAAGCAATGCCGCTCAAGCGCTGGAGAAAATTTAGGGCTACCCTCTCCGCTTTGAGAATGCCGGCAATGCTGCCTGATACTTTGGCCACTTTACTGCCCGGCTTAACTCCAGCCCCATCTTCTAGAAGAATCTCCACCTTTAACTCTGGGTCAACCTGCTGGAAAACCCGATTGGCTGCTCCTGTGCCAGCCAGGATGCCTTCCTCCTTGGCCGCAATAAAGCCAGTCCCTTGCTGGTCGCCATGTATTAAGGCCTCAGTAGTAACATCACCCTTACCAAGGTCCTCAGCTAAGGCGCGGTCGATAATTTCTTCAATCTGGAGCTTACTTGATGACATTTTTTCTAAAAACGATATGCCGTTGCCATTCCGGCGAAGTCTGCGGGAAATCTGTGCGAAAGTGAGCGCC
>JAUWGZ010000120.1 GCA_030606165.1 Dehalococcoidia bacterium | reverse complement strand
TTAACACTTCCCACTAATTTGAAGGTAGAAGGTGAGTTTTTCCAAAAAACCTGAGCCGTCCTTCACGTCTCCCAGTTTAATATTACTGAGGATATGACGATGCCACGCCAAAATCTCGGCATCGTCGGTTTATAGTGGTCGTGGTCCGGCAAGTTCAATGAGTGAAGTCAAAGGCTTGAGTGATAAAGCCAGGCAAATATCCAGCGACTAAATACCATTCAGAACCGGTCTGACTTGGGTTTAACATCTGCCCTATTCGGCGCATAGCTAAAGAAAGGGACGTCCCATTATCTCCTCCATCGCTTCCTGGTAACTGACCGAGCTTTTCACAGCGAGCAGCAGGCGTTGCAATGTCGCCTCGATGACCAGAGCCAGGAAACAGACGAGGATAACAAGGCATACTGAGTGGCTGTGGGGCATAGTACTGGTGATGACCCTCAAGCCATTATCGAGCACAGCCTTGTTGTACATTGCCATGAATTTTACTTTACTTTTCTGTTGCCGGTCAATGAAACTTTGCTGCCTCCTGATGTTCAATCCTTCTCAAGGGCATTGTATCTCCGCTTTCTACGTTGGATGAGCCGTATTATTCCGAGGAAGACATTCATTCTCGGCACCATCCTCATATAGGCTATGTAGTCGTCACCAAATTTCTCGATCAGGCGGTTGTCTTCCTCTCTGGCACTCAGGTAAGTAAGTGTTGTGCCTATAACGCCCAGTACTGCGAACAGCCAGTGCGGATACCATAACAATGTCGTGACAAATATTGCATAAATTCCACCGGTGTATTGAGGATGCCTGACGACAGCGTAAATCCCTGTACTAACCAGACGAGTGGTGCTTACAAACGATTTCCCTCTGGGAACCCCGCCCAGCCGTGGGAACATGACTATCGGAGCCATAACCAGTACCATGCCAAACGCCCATACAATCCAACCGATGATGAATAATGGCATGTATGATTTGACTTCTATGACTCCTGTCAGGACGAGGGGATTGGCAGGAAAACAGACAACGTACAGGATAGTAGCTATCGTTACCCAGACGATGTCCTTTCTGTTCGTCCATTTTTGTGGTGTCAATTTCCGATGTCCCGCATGGTTGCTTTTTCAGTGAACAGTTATGCTGTGTTTAGCCTACTTTTTCTTATAAACCTGTCCATTCTTCTCAGTGCTTCCTCGATGCTAGATAACGAAGTAGCGTAACAGCAACGGATAAAACCTTCACCGTATGGTCCAAAAGCAGTGCCCGGGACTACAGCAACTTTTTCTTCCAATAGCAGTTTTTCGGCAAACTCTTCTGAATTCATTCCGGTAGCTTTTATAGAGGGAAAGGCATAGAAAGCGCCCTTGGGCTCGAAACAGGGTAAACCGATCTCATTCAATCTCTTGACCATGAGGCGACGGCGTCTGTTGTATTCTTGAACCATCTTTTCGACCTCGCTCTCACCGTTTCTTAGGGCCTCGATGGCTGCCATCTGTGCCATCGTTGGGGCACTGAGCATGGTGTATTGATGGATTTTTGCCAGGGCTTGGATGAAACGGCGTTCGGCTGCCACATAGCCGATACGCCAACCAGTCATGGCATGAGATTTGGAAAATCCGCTAATCAGGATGGTACGCTCCTTCATCCCGGGAAGGCTGGGAAAACAAATATGCTCCGCTCCATAGACTAAACGAGCATATAGCTCATCAGATATTACCAGTAGGTCATACTTTTTAGCCAGCCTGGCAATAGCGTCAGCCTCTTTTTGGGACATGACTGCGCCAGTGGGATTTGCTGGGTAACCTATCAAAATAGCCTTCGTCTGCTTCGTGATCCTGGCTTCAATATCGGTTGCCCTGACGACAAAGTTGTTTTCTTCGTTTGTGGGAACAAGAATAGGCACGCCGCCAGCCAGAATGATGTCAGCAGGATAAGCTACATAGCAAGGGTTGGGAATTATGACCTCGTCACCGGGATTGATAATTGCTCTCAGAGCAATGTCTAATCCTTCACTACTTCCTGTAGTAATAAGAATTTCGTGCTCAGGATGATAGCTCACTCTATAACGAAGCTGCAGGTAGCTGGCTAATTCCTGGCGTAGTTCCGGCATGCCGGAGTTCGAGGTGTACATGGTATAGCCTTTTTCTAGAGAATATGTGCCTGCCTCCCTGATATGCCAGGGGGTAACGAAATCAGGCTCGCCTATACCAAGTGAGATAACGTCTTCCACGGAGGAAAGCAGGTCGAAAAATTTCCTGATGCCTGATGGGGGGAGGGTATCCACCTTTTGTGAAATTAGGTTATCTCGGGCTCCGGTTGGAGTGGACTTTGGGTTTAGCATGTTACGGCGTTATTGGTAAACGTTTATTTATTTCCTTAGGAAGGTGAAAAGTCTCCCCGTTCTCCTTATATCGTTTGAGAAGAAAGTGGGTGACGGTACTTTGCACCTGCTCTAGAGGAGCTAGTTTCTCCGCAACAAAACTGGAAATTTCCTGCATAGTTTTGCCTCTCACTAATATAGCCAGGTCATAGGTGCCTGAGACTAGATATGCAGAATGCACTTCGGGAAATTGATAAATGCGCTCAGCAATGGCATCGAAGCCAACACCACGTTGTGGTGTTATTCTGACTTCGATTAAAGCCCATATATCTCCCTTGCCTAATTTAGACCAGTTTATTATGGTTTTATATTTCAGAATAGTCCCATCTTTCTCAGCCTGCTTAATTATTTTTTCTAC
>JAUWGZ010000033.1 GCA_030606165.1 Dehalococcoidia bacterium | reverse complement strand
CGGTAACTGGACTGACATTATCCAGGTCGCCGCCGGATGGCAGCATACGGTAGGGCTTAAGTCCGATGGCACCGTCGTCGCCATCGGAGACAACTACGAAGGGCAGTGCAACGTCGGCAACTGGACAGAGATAAAACAGATTGCCGCAGGTATGCAACATACGGTGGGACTCAAGAAAGACGGCACTGTAGTAGCCGTGGGAGACAACAAATTCGGACAGCTTGCCGTGGACGGCTTGACCAACATCTGCCAAGTCGCCACAAGTAGCATACAAACGGCTGGACTCACGAACAACGGCACTGTAATTGCCAGAGGAGGACGAAACCTCTATGGACAATTAGATGTCGGCAACTGGACAAACATTATCCAAGTTGCCACAGGCAGCCGCCACACAGTTGGGCTTAGAGACGATAAAACTGTGGTTAGCACGGGAGATAACTCCTACAGACAGTGCAATGTCAGCGACTGGACGAATATCACTCAAATCGCCGCAGGCTGGTGGCACACAATTGGGCTTAAAACTGACGGCACGGTGGTTGCCGCCGGCCCTGATATCGAGCTTGCCAAGTGGAATCTGGGGGTTGTGGAGTATACCCTTACTATCTCCAGCACCCCTGACGGTTCCGTAACCACCCCTGGCGAAGGGACTTTCACATACAATGCCGGGGTGGTGGTCCGCCTGATTGCCGAGCCCGAGGCGGGCTACCGCTTTGTCAAGTGGAGTGGCGATGTGGACACCATCTTCGATGCCAGCGCTGCGACAACAATCATCACCATGCAAGGCGACTACGAAATCACCGCCAACTTTGCACCAGTCAACCGGCCGCTAATCGGCGGGATTATAGCGGCAGCGGTGGTAGCAGTGGGACTGGCGATTTTCTTCATTCGCAGAAGGAGGGCTGCCCAGACAGAAAGACAAGGCCGAAGGAAAGTTGCCCGGAAAAAAAGACGCTGAATCGAGCTTTTCCCTCTTTACCTCCGCCGCTACACTTCGTCAGCCTCGCAATGACTTTTGTATTATGATTTCTACAAAATGTCAGAACTCAAGATATATGCAACTACCCAGCTTTGGAATGTGGAAAATAATTACTGAGCTACACCCCTGAAGCCGGCATAATTATAATCAAAAATGCCCCTGGGGCGACTCGAACGCCCGACACGCGGTTTAGGAAACCGCTGCTCTATCCAACTGAGCTACAGGGGCACGGTGGAGATAGGGGGATTCGAACCCCCGACCTCTGCGATGCGAACGCAGCGCTCTCCCAACTGAGCTATATCCCCAAATTCAATTCTAGCAATGCCCCGAGTGTGGGTCAAGTCAACTTCTCCTTGCCCTTGCCTGATAACACTGCTATACTGAGCGAAAGCTATGACCTATGAAACTGTCATCGGCCTGGAGGTTCATACTCAGCTATTAACCAAGAGTAAGATGTTCTGTAGCTGCAGCACCGATTATGCCAGTGCTCTTCCCAATACCCACGCCTGCCCCATCTGCCTGGGCATGCCCGGCGTTCTCCCTGTCATTAATGAAAAAGCAGTGGAATATACAGTGATGACTGCCCTGGCTTTAAATTGCACCATCCCCGAATATACCAAATTCGACCGTAAGAACTACTTTTACCCTGACCTGATGAAGGGTTACCAGATTTCCCAGTATGATGCTCCCATTGGAAAAGGAGGTTGGCTAACCATTGATAGCAACGGTACCAGGGAAAGAATCAATATCACCAGGGTACATCTCGAAGAGGATGTCGCTAAATTGTGGCACAGGGGAGATTATAGTCTGATAGACGTCAATCGCTCCGGGGTGCCGTTGATGGAGGTTGTTAGCGAGCCCGAAATAAGCTCCCCCGAGGAGGCTCGGGATTACCTTATCAGGTTACGCAATATCTTGCGTTATCTGGGAGTGTCCACCGGCAACATGGAGGAAGGAAGCTTTAGGTGTGATGCCAACATAAGCATACGCCCAGTGGCTAGTAAAGAGCTTTTGCCCAAGGTGGAAGTTAAAAATGTGAATAGCTTCAAAGCAGTTTACCAAGCCCTGGAATACGAATCCATGCGGCAAAGAAAGGTGCTTGAGGAAGGCGGAGAACTGGTACAGGAGACCCGAGGTTGGATAGATGAAGAAGGCATAACAGTGACCCAGAGAACTAAAGAGTATGCTGATGATTACCGATATTTTCCCGAACCTGACTTGCCTCCCCTGGTCTGGGACCGAGCCTGGATAGAGGAAATCAGAGCAAGACTCCCTGAATTACCTGAGGCACGCAGAGACCGATTTATGACCCAATATGGCTTGTCCTTGTACGATGCTAATATACTAACTAGCTCCAGGGCCATGGCCGATTATTTTGAAAACTGCGTTAAGCTAATGGACCCTGGCAAGGCCAAGACGGTTAGTAACTGGCTTTTAGGAGATTTCAGCCGACTTCTTCACGCTACCAACACTGGGATTGAAAATGTTAAAATAAGTCCAAAACATCTAGCAGAAATGCTTGGCTTGGTAGATAATGGCACTATAAGCGGGCCGGTTGCCAAGGCAGTGTTTGAGGAGATGTTTCGCAGTGGCAAGGGAGCCAGCGAGATTATAACAGAAAAGAAACTCAGCCAGATTAGCGATGCCGGTGAAATAAGGGAAATGGTAAAACAAGTGATGGCCAATAATACCGGGGCAGTAGCAGATTATAACTCTGGCAAACAGCAATCTTTGACGTTTATTGTAGGGCAGGTAATGAAAGCGACCAGAGGAAGGGCTAATCCAGGCATGGTGAGAGAGATTATTATAGAGGAGCTAGGAGGTAAATAAATTGCCTACTTATTTTTCTATCGCCCAGATACTAATAGCAATAGCCTTAATTGCCACTGTACTATTCCAGTTACGCGGTGGAGGTATAGGGGGTATCTTTGGGCAAGCTGACTCAGTGTATCGAACTCGGCGAGGGATAGAAAGCACCCTTTTCAAGCTGACCATAATCTTAGTCGTCCTGCTTGTCGTTTTTGCTATTTTAACCGCTATCCAGGCTTAGTATCTATAGATGAGTTTCACAATAACCCTGACTACCGACTTTGGCTATGATGATGCTTACGTTGCTGCTGTGAAAGGCGCTATCCTAAGCACTAACCCTGAAGCTGCTATCATAGACATCAGCCATTCTATCGAGCCGCAGAATATCCTTCAGGCTGCTTTCATACTTAGTGTTGCTTACCGCTACTTCCCTAAGCAAACAATTCATATGGCTATTGTTGACCCCGGCGTAGGTAGTGAGCGCCAGGGAATAATACTGAAAACACCTTCGGCCCTCTTCGTTGCCCCCGATAACGGCATCCTCAGCTATATAATTGATGATTTATTTCACGTTGAAAGTCGCTCGTTGACCGAACATACTCATGACCTCAAAGAGATAGTATTTAAGACCGGCCTTGAAGCTGTAGCCATTACCGACCCTCGCTTCTGGCGACATCCAGTCAGCCCTATCTTCCATGGAAGAGATATTTTTGCCCCTGTGGCTGCCGGCCTCTCTCTAGGCATTTCCCTTTATGAATTCGGGGAGAAAATTAACTCCCTGCATGTCCTCCCTATACCAAAACCGTCCCTTGATCCAGAGGGTAATTTAGTTGGCCGGGTCTTACATATTGACCGCTTTGGCAACTTGATTACAAATATTAAAAACAATGACTTACCTGGAAAGGATGTCATGGTTGAGGTGGCTGGACACTGTATTCAAGGTATCAACAGTTACTACACGCAAAATGAAGGGGTAATGGCTATCGTGGGCAGCAGCGGTTATCTTGAAGTATCGCTAAGAGACGGAAGTGCTTGCGACTTCCTGGGCATGGTAGTGGGAGACGAAATAAAGGTGATTTCAGCCTTATAGTGAGGAGATATCAAGTATGTCAATCCAAATCACCACGCCGAGCGAAAATACCGCCGCCAAGGTGAATCTTCTTGCCAATTAAATAATGCCGGCACACGCATCAATCTCCAGAGGCTGCCTCACTTGCCATCCTGAGCACATTCCTGTTGTCATTACGAGCACTTTTCTTTTTGTCATTGCGAGCGAAGCGTGGCAATCTCCCTACCCCTCCGAGATTGCTTCGGCTGACTTTGTCAGCCTCGCAACGACAGAATGAGAGTGTCATTGCGAGCACCTGAAAGGTGCGTGGCAATCTCTGCAGCTAAATTCTAAATCCTAAAATCCAAGCTCTAAGCAAATCCAATATAAAAGTGGTAATATATTATGTGATGCCCTGGATACAGGCTTGAAAGAAAAAGGCTCCAGGGAGAGAAATTAATGAACAAAAAAAGATTTCTGGTAATCGTGGGTATTGTGGCGGCAGCAATAGTACTTGCGATCCTACTTGACACAATGCTAGCCAACCATCGGCCAGCTATCACCAGTCTGGAAGCTGAGCCGGGGAGAGTTATTTCTTCGGGAAGCTGCCAGATTGTGTGTAATGCATCAGACCGCGATGGCGACGAGCTAAGCTATAACTGGTCGGCTGGCGGAGGCGAAATAAACGGGGAAGGAGCGACGGTTACCTGGACCGCTCCTCACTCTGAAGGCTCCTATAATGTTACAGTTACGGTGAGCGATGGCCGCGGTGACAAAGTCATGAAACAAGTAACCATCGAAGTGAGAGCCAATACGCCGCCAGCCATTACCAGCTTGATAGCCGATGCAGTCTGGACCCTTCCTTCGGGTAGTCTCAATGTGACGTGTGATGCTTCAGACCCTGATGGCGACGAACTGAGCTATGAGTGGACAGCCAGCGGAGGTGATATTTCTGGCACGGGGCCTGAGGTTATCTGGACTGCTCCTGAAGAAGTTGACATATACCACGTCACAGTTGTGGTTACAGATGGTCATGGTAGCTCAGCTACGGATTCGCTGTCTATTAGCGTAGCGTCAGAACAACCACCGAATATCAAAGCCTTGCTTGTCACGAAGGATCGTCACGGACATTGCTACCTGAAGACATACTCCTGGGGATATAAAGTCGGGAAAGGACAAAAGTATGATATTGAGTGCATCGTTGCAGACGTGGGCATCGAACTGTTTTATGAATGGTCATGCGATAGCGGCGAGATTTCCGAGATCTCCGAGGACGGTTCTATGATTACCTGGACTGCCCCGAACCCATCCGGTAGCGTTGACGTTACAGTCACGGTAATAGTGTCTGATATCGCTGACAATATGGCCAGTAAGAACATAATTCTCAACGTGGTGGGCTGCTCAACATGTACATTTGGGTACTGCACGGGATAAATGGCAGCTCTAGGTAAGGCATAGTCTTCCAAGTGGCGACCCGTACACCATGTGCCTCTCATACAGAAGATGCCTGAAAAGTCATTCAACCGGCAGTTTCCATCACCCCCATAAGAGTGGTAATATATTATGTGATGCCCTGGATACAGGCTGGAACGAAGGAAGCTCCAGGGAGAGAAACTAATGAACAAAAAAAACTGTCTAGCAATTATGGCGGCAGCAGTGCTGCTCTTAGCCTCATCTTGCACGCCGATAGATAACTATCCGCCAGTTATCACCAGCCTGGAAGCTGAGGCAGACTGGACCCTTCCTTCGAGTAGTCTCCAGGTGACGTGTACTGCTTCAGACCGCGATGGCGACGAGCTAAGCTATAACTGGTCGGCTGGCGGAGGCGAAATAAACGGGGAAGGAGCGACGGTTACCTGGACCGCTCCTGAGGAAATTGGCATATACGACATCACAGTTGTAGTCAATGATGGTCACGGTGGTAACGTCACAGGATCGGTAACTCTCATTGTGGCAAATGGTACTATACCAATTATTGAAGACCTGATTGTTACTGCCGAGCATAAATATTTGAAAAAAACCACTACTGGGTACAAGGTTGGGAAAGGAAAAGAATACGATATTGAGTGCATTGCTTCTTCAAACACGAGCGGCGAACTGGTTTATGAATGGTTATGCGATGGCGGCGAGATTTCCGGCGAGGGCTCTATCATTACCTGGACTGCCCCGAATACGTCCGGTGACGTTACAGTCACTGCAATAGTGTTTGATGTCGCAGGTAACATGGACAGTGAGAACATAGTTTTCACAGTGGTGTCTTGTTCATCATGTGAGTTTGGATAAATTAGGAGATAAATAGCGATTTTAGCTAAGGGCATAGTCTTCCAGGTGGCGACCTGCGCACCATGCGCCTTTCATGTGGAAAATCCTAAACAGCGGAGGCTATTTTGAGTTGGCATTTGTCAATGTACAACAGGGTGACCAATTTTTTGAGAAACACTTTCCAGGACCGCTTCAAGAGATACTTGATTATATCCCTGATAATCCTAGGAATAGTCATCGGATTCACAAGTCAGGGAACGTCAAGTACCGATGAAGGTTTTGAGGTCCATTTCTTCCATATCCCCAGCTGTTCACACTGTGAGAAACAAGAGCCATTTAATGAAAAGTTAGCCAATACATACCCTGCAATTCAAATTATTGAACACGACGCCACTACACCTGCAGGAAGTGCCCTATTGTCTGAGAAGCTTGCAGAGCTAGGGATAGAAGATGAGCCAGTCTTTCCGATAACAATCTTCGGAAATCAAGTATTTGGTGGTTGGGAATCCGAGGAAACAACGGGCAGAGCAATTGAGGAGGCCTTGCAACAATGTCTGGCGGGGGACTGCCCGCCGCCGACAGGTGAAGAACCCGGAGATGGAATCGTATTGCCCATCATAGGGGAATTTGTACCTGGTGATTATTCGCTTCCAGCTTTGGCCGTAATTTTAGGGTTTGTTGACGGCTTCAATCCCTGTGCTATGTGGGTACTTGTTTACCTTATATCCCTGATAGCGACCCTGAGAGATAGAAAAAGGATATGGCTGATTGTCGGCTCTTTTGTTTTGGCTTCAGGAGTCCTGTATTTTCTGTTCATGACAGCGTGGCTCAATGCTTTCCTGTTTATCGGCTACGTCAGGCCAGTGACGACTGTGATTGGATTGGTAGCTCTGGGTGGAGGGATATTGCAAATAAGGGGATTCATAGAGACAAAAGGCGCCATTGTCTGTGAAGTTACAGACGAGGAGTCCCGAAAAAAGACGATGACCAGAATACAGAGGATTGTGTCTTCCCCCATAACCCTGGGAGCGGTAATGGGAATTATAGCTCTGGCCTTTTTGGTAAATTCTATAGAATTCGTCTGTTCAGCGGCAATTCCGGCGATTTTCACTCACGTTCTATCCCTGGCCAGTCTCACCACCTTTCAATACTATGGCTACATCCTGCTGTATGTTGTCTTTTTTATGCTCGACGACCTTATTATCTTCAGCACAGCCGCTTTTGCTCTGACTTCAAGCCTGGGAGACCGATATGCCAAGTATTCCAGACCGATAGGTGCAACAATACTGATAATTCTGGGGGTACTGCTCCTCGGCTGCCTTTACTCCGCCCGGTTCGAGCTTCTAAAACCCATATGTAGCGTACTCTGGTAGACCAGTAAGGTGCGTCCATGCCGCCGATTCTGGGTGCCTTTTAGGGCTCAAAGCCCTGTGCCCGGTTTAAATACGCCAATCATCCTTAAGCCTGCGTAGACCATAAAAGCAATAAAGATATACCGTAGTTGTTTCGCCGGCAGGGCATGTGCCGCCCGGGCTCCAAGCGGAGCTAGGGGTATGCTGGTAGCTGCCAGGCATAGCCATATGGACAAATCTACATAGCCTATGGAATGAGGGAGCAGGCCAGATACTCCCAGTCCATTTACGATATAACCAGCAGTACCACCCAGGCTGGCGAATATTATTGAAGCCACCGATGTTCCTATAGCAATATGCATGGGAAAATTTAATGCTAACACCAGCATAGGGACTATCAATGCCCCACCACCAAGCCCGGTCAACCCGCTCACCATGCCTATAGGGAAGCCGCAAGCCGCCACAAGCCAGAAATTTTCCCGTGGCTCTTCAGCCTCTCTTCTCAACTTTGGCATTATTCCCAAACCCATCCATAAGGCAACAGCCAGAACCAGTCCTCCAAAGCCTTTTCTCAGTACTTCGCCAGGAAGGTGAGCTGCCAGGGTAGCTCCAACCACGGCCCCGACCAGGGCACATGAGCCTAGAATTAAGGCGGTTTTCCACTGAACTGCCTTCTTCTTATTATGTCTCCAGGTGCCACTTATCGCTGTAGGCAAAATCACCAGCAGACTTGTCCCGATGGCTATTCTTATGGCAATGTCTGGAGAGATGCCCATAGCCAGGATAATCCAGTAGCTGACCGGAACCATGATGAAACCGCCACCAACTCCCAGCAGTCCGCTGGCAAAACCAGCACCGGCTCCGGTAGCTAGTAATATGAGTAAATAGCTTTGCAACATTCCTTCATGAAGCCCCTAATTTCTTATCAGCATGATAAAAAATAAAAATATCTCGCTTACTTACAATTGTACTTTAAGACAATATCACCATCATTGCATCCAACATCATTACCAATGACAGGGCATTTTACTTTAAATAAGAAGAAGATAGGTGCATTGTCACTTCCTGCTAACCCTTCAAAATTTCCTTGTCCTTTGCTGATAATTAGTTTTGCCTTTTCATAAAGATCTAAAAAATCTCTTGAGCATAAACTTAAAACTGTCCCGGGCACATCAGACCCATTAGAGATAATCTTAGCCATTTTATCTATGCCACAAAATTTAGCATCTTCTATTAAGGCATCATTAATAACAGGCTTATCTCTCACCACATAGGTAACCTCTTTATTTAATTCTTCAATTAATATACGGTCGAATACTACCTCCCCAGCATTATCGGCTAAATAGAGAATCTGTTTTGTACTTTTTAGAGCCTCTTTAAATTCTTGATAATCAAAGATAGCAAAGTCTTTTTTAAATACATCCTCTATTTCTTTCTCAAGGTCAAACGGATTATCTACCCCCAGGTCAATCACATTGCCAGCAATTGCTAGTCTTATGGCTGCTAATAATCTATCTCCAGAGTGAATTACTTTGTTCTTCAAATCAGGATAACTATTTAGGGCTATTTTATTGTATTCATCCTTTACCTCTTTGAATGGGTCTTCCTCACCAGTAATTTCTCTAACAAGTCTATAAACAATTCCTCCCATTTCAGGTGGTGAACTTGATAAAGGGAAATTAGGTATTTCTGCAGCTAAATTATCCAGTATCCTTTTCTGGGTATCCTCATTTGCGCCGGCGAGTCTCGCTGCTTTAAGTGCTTGCTTAAAGAAACAAGGTATACAATCTAGGTATGTTCTCATCCTAGTATTACATCCTTGACAATAAGGGCTATTGCTACTCCAAGGCTAATGGTAACAAAAATCCATTTTAGATGATTTGGTTTTAGTTTCGTTATCATTAATCTAGAGCCGAGTTGGCTTCCAGCTAACACTGCTATCACACAGGGAATCCAAATAAGCCATTGAGGTTGTGCTTGCAAAGTCATATGTGATAAGAAGCTGGATATGCCAGAGAAGGTTACTACAAAAGCCGATGTTGCTACAGCAATCTTCATATCTAAACCTACGACATAAAGTAAAGGCACGACAAAACTTCCCCCGCCTCTTCCTATTAAACCAGCAAAAAAACCAAGGATGGAACCACCGAACACACCCACTTTAATGCCCCCTTGGAGAGATGGTTCATATTTAAGATGCCAGTTACCTATTAAAGGAATAACAGAAATAGCTGTAAATGAGGCTAATATAAGGATTATAGCTTTTGTTGGCAGGCTAATATTTAACCAAGCTCCTAAAGGAGCAAATGCTATCATTGCCAAGCCAGAAGGAATAGCTAGTTTCCAATTTATCATCTTTTTCAGCCCAAAAGTCAAAGCAGGCACAGATGTATTTGCCACATTTAGCAGCATTCCAAGTGGAATTGCTTCTGGTTTGAGGTCCATTCCTAGCCAAAATAAAATAGGCACATACAGGGTTGCTCCGCCCCTTCCTAACATTGAGAATACAAATGCAATTACAAAAAAGAGAACGGGAGTAAAATAGGTATTAATCATATTACTTCTTTATAATATTAGAACAAAATAGGGCCTGGAGGAATAAGCTGCTATTAGGTCTTCTCCATCCTTAGCTTATCTTCAAGCCAGCCAACTTTAACAGCTAGCTTTCTCATCTATCGCGGGAAAATATGGCTTGATATCTAAAAGAGGGGTGCCGTCTATGGCATCTAGCCCCTTCACCTTTAAGATATTCTTTTCCCTGGCAACCAGCTCCGCTACAGTCAATCCCAGGGGACAAGGTCTATGCGGTGACCTGGTGGTGAAGAGACCGTGTAAACTATCGTCCCAGGGCGTCTTAACCAGCAGATGATATCCCTGAGACTTATGAAACCAGTAAATAACTATAATATGGGAAAATCCCTCAATGTCTTTTAAGCCTTCCTCGAATTTCTTAAATACCTCTATCTGAGAAATCTCCCCCCTTTTATAGCCCTGATAAGGGGCTTTCCCCGTATCCCTGTAAGGAGAATGAATTATCCCGATGGGCTCCAATTCCAGACTATGCCTTTTCCCCATCCCTTAAGCCTTATTAACTAAGCTATCAATTTTCCAAATTATATCATTAGTCACATAGTTCACAACCCAAACAGGGTTCCCTGTTTACCTTTAACATAACTTATTTAGACTTTTGGTCCTCGTCGCAAGGTTTCTTTTAAGTTCAGCGGTGTGACTTCAGGCCTAGATGCTTCATAAACTGTGATTACATCCCCAAGTTTGACAAACTCACCTTTTATAAAACTCATTTGCGATGGTGTTAGAGGCTTAACAGCGCAAGGGCGCAAAGGGGTATTAATTTGTACTTGGTCGGGCGAAAGCAACCTCACTACCTGTGCTATTTCCCCAGCGAAATTCTCATTGAGTTTTATGAACATTACCTCCAGACACAGCTTGCCTTCAAACTCTCTTCGGAAGAGCTTAATACCTTCAAGTATATCAGTGAGCAAAAGTGCAGTTACAGGTCTATTAATTTGTCTAAATAACTCTTGGGTATGAGCGTCTACTGTAGCTACCACTACATCCGCCTCGGCAAGGTCATGGCGCACATCCTCTCTGGGCATTAAAGAGGAGTTAGTCAGAACTGCTACAGGGAGATTTAAACTTGATTTTGCTATTTCGATAGCCTGCCCTAGATTGCTAGCTAAAGTAGGCTCTCCTGTCCCGGAAAAAGTGACATAATCGGCAGCTATGCCCCTTACTTCCTTTAATTCCTCAGTTAGCTGGCCAAGGGAAGCAAATTCCCCTCGCTGGGTAACAGGGTTAACAGTTTCACTTAGCTGACAATAAACGCAGTTAAAATTGCAAGTTTTAGCCTTATGAGATAAAAGGTCAATTCCCAGCGATCTTCCCAACCGCCAGGATGGCACTGGTCCACAAATGATAGAGCCAGCCATTTTGTGCTATCGCCTAGACACTGGCTTTACCCGCCAAGATCACAGCGAAACCAGCATCAGCAGAGAAACCCTGTCGCGGTAGTTCAATATGATTTACTTCACCAGGGTGCTGAAACAACGTCGAGACAACCTTCTCGATGGAGAAGCCAGTTTGCTTTAGAAGCATGCCAACCTCGGCATGGCTATAGAACGTAGCATGTCTGTAAAAATTATGGCCCGTTTCCTTCTCCCTTTGATAAAGTTGCCCCCAAGGGCTTTCCCTAAATACCATGCCCAGTACCACTTTCCCTCCACTTTTGAGGAGACGGGCCGCTTCGCCCAAAGTTTCCCTAGGTGAATCAACAAAACATAAGGTAACAACGAAGAAAGCTGTTCCAAAAACACCATCCAGAAATGGCATTTCCTCGCCCCTACCTAAGAACACGCTTATGCCTCTATTTCTAGCCATCTCCAAAAGTTTGCTCGATGGGTCCAAGCCAATATCTATGCCTAAAGCCTGAGCAAAACGACCGCTGCCTACTCCCACTTCGATCCAAGGCTTAGGTAGCAAAGATAAGGCTTGCCTCAAAGCTTCAACCTCTGAGGCAAATATCAATCTTCCTTCTTCTTCAAACCAAGCATCATAATCTGAGGCCAAAGAGTCAAAAACACGAACCTTAGACTCAACCATTCCTACCGGAAAAAAAGAGCCCTTAAAACGATTACTGCTATTCCCCACAGTGCTAACCTGATTCGTAGCCACCCTTTTCATCCCCTAAGTTTTATCCCCAATATGTACCCGACTCCAGATAGCAATAGCCCGCTCCAGAGACTCAATGCCAGCACATTCGGGTGTTTTGTTGTCAAAGCAAATCTTCATATAATTTCTGAGCAGAAGCGCCCCAACGCCTTCAATTGCCGAGCGCACTGCCCCCAATTGAGTAATAATGCTCTCACAGTCACGCCCATCCTCGATCATCCTCTCAACGCCCCGAACTTGTCCCTCAAGTCTTTTCAATCGGTTCAACAGAACTTCTTTTGATATCGTTTCTTCAACCATTATATCCTCCGGAGGAATCAGGCTCCGTTGACATACTATACCCCCACAGGGTATAATGCCCATTCGGCATTAAGCCTAATTGCTTTATGTTTGCATTTTACCACACGCTGTCTAATGTATCAGGCGGGTCGTATCAACAATCAAGGAGTCACCAATGGACAAATTTGAGCCCAAGATAGTTGCTTTCTTTTGCAACTGGTGTTCCTATGCCGCTGCTGACCTGGCGGGTACCTCACGGCTACAATATCCTCCCAATGTGCACATAATAAGGCTGATGTGCTCTGGCAGAGTGAGCGAGATGCTAATCTTGAAGGCAATGAGTGCAGGCGCCGACGGTGTCTTAGTCTGTGGCTGTCACCCACAAGAGTGTCACTATGTGAAAGGCAACCTGAGCGCCAGAAGAAGAGTCGCCGGCTTGAAGCCTTTTCTCAAGGCTATAGGAATTAGTAGCGATAGGCTAAGGCTGCAATGGATTGGAGCCTCTGAGGCGCTAAAAATGGCTGAGACTATTAGCAGTTTTACCCAGACTATAAGAAATCTTGGCCCGAGTCCACTTAACAAGAGGCAAGAATGAGCATTGAATATGTATCAACAATATGTCCCTATTGCAGCTGCGGGTGTGGCATTGACTTGGTTGTCAAAGACGGCAAGATAATCGGACAAGAACCTTGGAAAGAACACCCGGTAAACCAGGGGGCGAATTGCCCTAAAGGCAAGAATGCCTATGAGTTTCTCTATAGTGCAGACAGGTTGAAAATGCCGCTGGTGAGAAAGAATGGCACGCTTAGCGAGACATCCTGGGACAAAGCTCTTGACTTAATATCCTCCAAGCTGAAGGAAGCCAGTCCAGAGGATTTTGGCTTCATCGCCTCGTGTCGGAATAGCAATGAGGATGCTTATGTGATGCAGAAGTTTACCCGCTTGGTGATGGGTACTAATAATATAGAGTATTGCGGCAGATTATGTCACTCTCCAGCAGCAGCAGCTCTAATTCCTGCCATGGGCTCAGGGGCAATGCAGACATCCCAGCCTGAAATTGAGCTCGCTGACTGCATCTTCCTCGCCGGTGTTAATATTACGGAGACCTTCCCCATGATAGCCCGAAGGGTAGTCCGAGCTAAAGCCAAGGGAGCTAAAGTTATCTACACTGATCCCAGGAAAACTGCCACGGCAAGGCATCTGGCTGATATACACCTGCAATTAAGGTCAGGCACAGATGCTGCCCTGATAAATGCCATGATGAGCATCATCGTAGCCGAGGGACTGGAGGATAAAGAGTTCATCGCATC
>JAUWGZ010000040.1 GCA_030606165.1 Dehalococcoidia bacterium | reverse complement strand
AAGGGTGAGGGAGGCGATATTTCTTTCTATCTGGGAGGTGATCTCGCCTGGGGCGCTAGCTCCATCCTGAGATTTATATTTGAATCCGTTCCATGAACCAGGGTTGTGGCTGGCAGTTATCACGATAGCCCCGGCAGACTTGGTCGCCGGGACAGTAAAGCTCACCACCGGCGTAGGGGCTGGCTTGAGGCAGAGGTGGACTTTAATATTGTTGCCGACTAGCACTTCAGCAGCGGCAGCAGCAAAATCCTCAGAGGCGAAGCGAGTATCATAGCCAATGACCAGGCCTTGTTTATCGAGCCCATTTTGCTTGAGGTATTCTGCTACGGCCTGAGCGCAGATGCGCACATTATCGAAAGTGAAATCCTCGGCGATAATCCCCCGCCACCCATCAGTGCCGAATTTGATTGGATTAGCCATGGGTCACTGTGATTATCATCTAGATCAATAGAAACGTCAAGTACCAATAGTTTTCAAGGTGCCCAGCGTTCCCTTGACAGCGTGTAGATTAATATACTATAAGCTATGTAGATTACCCGGCACATTTTGGAAAACTTAAACCATTACTAGCTTCAGAGTTTAATTACGTTTTTCGTTGATGAGGAGTGAGGACTTGAGTGCTAAAGTTAAAATCGTCACCGATAGCTCTTCCTACCCTGAGCCAGAGGTCATCGCCAAACATGATATCCGTGTTGTGCCACTCAGGGTTGCCTTTGAAAGCGAGGTTTTTGCTGAAGGGGTGGACATTACTAACGAGGAATTCTATCAAAGGCTAGCCAAAGGCGGAAAGCTGCCTACTACTTCACAACCTTCTGTTGCCGACTTTATTAGAGTGTATCGCGAGCTGGCAGGGCAGGGACATCCCATCCTGTCCATTCATATTTCTAGCAAATTAAGCGGAACTTGTGCCTCGGCTTTGGCTGCCAAAATGGCGCTTCCCCAGGCTCAAATTGAGATAATTGATTCTTTAACTATAGCCACGGGAATGTTAATTTCCCCTGCTGCCGAAGCAGCGGAAAGGGGAGAGACGCTATCTCAAATTGCGGCTTCTATAGAAAAGCTGAACAAATGCATAAAGGTTATTGGTGCTTTTGATACGTTGGAGTATCTCTGGAAAGGAGGGCGGATTGGGGCAGCTAGAGCTCTGGTTGGTACCCTGCTGAAGATTAAGCCTGTTCTGACCCAGGAGGGTGGAGAGGTCAAGGTCTTAAACAAGGCAAGAACCAGGGCTCACGCCATAGAGTATATGTCAGGATTTGTGGAGAAAGAGGTGAAAGGGAACATCTCCCTTCATGGTTATATTGCTCACAGCCATGTCCCCGATGCAGGCCGCGCATTAGAGAAAGAGCTTCGTGAAAACTTTAATTGGGTTGAGCTACGCTTTCTTGAGATGGGACCGGTGCTGGGGACTCATATGGGGCCGGGTCTCGTTGGTGTAAGTTTCTATTGTGACGAGGACTGGCACTCAGAGTAAGCCGATTAGTGCATTCATTCAGTCGTGAGCCCAAATTCCTCTAGGCGCGCTTAAAAATCATCAAGTACGGATTTTTGTAACTCTTTCAGATGTGAAGTATCGTTATGCCTGGTCAAGACGAAACGCCCATCTACACAATTGAAAATCGTGATCCCGCCTACATCCTGCTTAATATTCCAGAAGTATGAGTTGTCCAGTCCCAGTAAGGAGCATATCAGGACTTTGTTCACAACCCGATGCGATACCAATATTACGCTCCCCTGATATTTGGAAAGGACATCGTTAACTACCCCGATAGCTCTCCTTCTTACATCTTCCAGGCTCTCTCCGCCGGGCATTTTTACCCTGTGAGGATTATTGTGCCACTCATTGTGAAGGGTCGGATACAGCCTCTTCGCTTCTTGCTCTGGCAGAGATTGCCATTCCCCATAATCGAAATCTATAAGGCCACGGGTAACCTGTACGGCAATTTTGTGGTAGCGAGCAATGATATTTGCCGTGTCTATTGCCCTCCTTAAGGGGCTGGAATAAATAGCCTCTAATTCCCAGTTGCTTAAATACTTGCCCAATAGCTTTGCCTGTTTAATGCCCACTTCGTCCAGATTTACGTCCGTTCTACCCCGATATATCTTCTCTACATTCCACACGGTTTCACCGTGTCTTACCAGGATAAGTTTTGCCATAGCTCCCCACAATAATTATCTAATGTCTGATAATTTATAGCAATCTGGAAAGAAACTTAATTTTTCGAGCCCGGATAGTTGACTTGCGCTCATTGATTAATTAGGATTATGGGTATAAAATAAACACTACAAAGGAGGCATAGCATGGTAGAGATGACGATTGACAGCATCCGAGTTAGCCTGATGAACTATCAAAGGGTGGTGATTTTAAAGGAGAAGGGGACTAATCGTTATCTACCCATTTGGATTGGTCCTGCTGAAGCAGATGCTATTGCCGTAAAGCTACAAAATGTCGAACTATCTCGCCCTTTGACGCATGATTTGCTGCAATCTGTAATTTCTACCCTGGGGGCTTCAGTTGACTATATTGTGGTAAGTGGACTTAAGGAAGATACTTTTTACGCCAGACTCGCTCTCAGCGTTGATGGTGTTAAATTAGATATTGATTCTCGACCCAGCGATGCATTGGCCTTGGCTGTAAGAGTTGGGGCCCCAATATATGCTGAAGAATCGGTGCTTGAAAAAGCGGGCATTATACTTGAAGAGGAAACAGGCAAATCTGTTCCTGAAGGTAAAGTTGATGAACAAGAGCTAAAAGGGTTATCAGCATATAAGGATTTCATAAACACGCTTGACCTAGAAGATTTTAAGAAACGCCAATCCTGAGAACATCAATATAAGCGGCCCTTTTTGCCACCTCCAGATAAAGTCTCATGCTTAAAATCCTAACGTGAATACTCCTCCTTCAGCTTGCCGGCCAAGACCTGCAAGGCAGTAATATATCCCTTCCAGCCCAAGCCGCTTATCTGCTCTTCAGCTATAGGGGCAATTACAGACCTAGCGCGCCATTCCTCACGGTGGTAGATATCGGATAAATGGACTTCAATTACCGGTAATTTGCTGTCAATCAGGGCATCGAGCAGAGAAAATCCGTAGTGGGTGAGGGCACCAGGGTTAATTATTATGCCCTGGGCGGAATCCGCTTGCTCTTGAATAAAATCTATGAGCGCCCCTTCATGATTAGACTGAAATGTCACCACTTCGACATTTAAAGCTTGGCCTTCCTTCTTCAGTAGGGCATCAATTTCGCCCAAGGTCTTTTCTCCGTAAATTGACTTTTCTCTTTTGCCCAGTATATTCAAATTTGGTCCATGGATAACCAGAATTTTCATAAGGCTACCCCCTCTCCAATAATATATACTCCTGAATAATTCGCATCAACCCTTCAGGTTGAGCCATCAGCATAAAGCCCCAAATGGGGATTAAATCCTAATATCTAAGCACTAAATCCTAAACAAATTCTAATTTCCAAATTTCAAATTCAAAATCGTTTAGTTCCTTTGGATTTTGGTCATTGGGGTTTGTTTAGAGTTTAGATATTAGTATTTAGGATTTTCCACCATCCTGTACGCAAGTATTTACGCTGTCACACAATTTTGTTTCTCCAGCTCGGATAGTTTTACTTTACGATGACAAGCCACGCATTTAGCCCCATCCCCTCTGTATTGTACTAAAAGATTACCACAGTCAGGGCAAGGCTGAGCTATTGGCCTGCGATTTACGGCGAATTGGCATTTGGGAAAGTTGCTACACCCATAAAACACTTTCTTTTTCTTATTGATTCTTTCTACGAGCTCCCCACCACACTGGGGGCAAGAAACCCCGGTCTTAACTACGTAGGACATGGTTGTTTTACAATCCGGATAGCCGCTACAGGCGAGAAATTTACCGAAACGCCCGACCTTTATGACCATGGGGCGACCGCAATTGGGACATGTCTCCTCGCTCATCTGGGTCATGCTAACCCTTTCTAAATTTAGCCAAGCTTTGTTCAACATATCCTGAAAGGGGGGATAAAATTCCTGCAAAGCAGCTACCCATTCATATTTACCCTGAGCTATTTCGTCTAGTTGTTCTTCCATCTGAGCTGTGAAACCAGGGTCAACGATCTTAGGGAAATGCTCAGCCAAGATTTTGTTGACAGTTATCCCTAGTTCCGTAGGGTGGAATTTGCCCTCGGCTTTGTTAACGTAATCTCTCTCTTGAATGGTGTATAGAATAGGGGCATAGGTACTGGGGCGCCCGATTCCTCTCTGCTCCAGTGCTTTTATCAATGTGGCCTCAGTGTAGCGGGGTAGTGGCTGGGTAAAACATTGTTCGGGAAAGGTTCCCATGTAAATCAATTTATCTCCAATACTCAGCTTGGGCAAGGAAACTCCGATGAAATCGGAGCTTCCCCCTCGTTCATCTGCATCCCTGCTTTCGCTGTAAACAACCATAAAACCAGGAGATTTAACCACAGAGCTACTCGCTTTGAGTAGATATCCTTGAAGTTGTTTTTCACCGCCAGCATTGCCTGCCTCTATCTCCACGTTGGTTGTGTCGTATAAAGTTGCTGACATTTGACTGGCGACCATGCGCTTCCAGATAAGCTCGTAGAGCTTTAGCTGAGCCGGATCGAGAAATGGCCTGAGTTGCTCTGGTTGGCGGTAAATTTTGGTGGGCCGAATTGCCTCGTGAGCTTCCTGGGCCCACTTTGCTTTCCTGGCAAAACTACGTGGCTTTGGTGGGAGAAATTTGGCTCCGTATTTCTCGCCGATAAACTCCCTCGCCTCACTTATGGCAGAGGCAGCCACATGAGTAGAATCGGTACGCATATAGGTAATAAGGCCCACCGAGCCTTCCTTGCCCAGTGGCAAGCCTTCGTAAAGTTGCTGGGCAATAACCATAGTTCGCCCAGCGGTGAAGTGCAGCTTCTGCCAGGCCTCTTGCTGCAAGGTGCTGGTGATAAAAGGCGGAGCCGGCTGACGAGCCACCTGTTTAGTTACTACCGCCTTAACTGCGTATTCAGCCTTTTCTAAGTCATCGGTAACTTTTTCTGCCTTATCTTTGTTGCCAATATCCAGCCTGGTGCCATCGGCTAGGGCGAACAGCCTGGCTTTAAAACTCGCTTCTTTTTCCTCAGGCGGGGCCAGCTCAACTTCCATAATCCAGTACTCCTGGGAAATAAAGTTTTGAATCTCCCGCTCGCGGTCAACAATCATCCGCACAGCCACCGATTGAACCCTGCCTGCGGAAAGTCCCCTCTGTACCTTTCTCCACAGGAGCGGACTCAGCTTGTAGCCCACAAGTCTATCCAAGATACGCCGGGCTTGCTGGGCATTCACCAAGTTCATATCAATAGAGCGGGGACTCTGGAAGGCCTCTTGAACCGCGTCCCTGGTTATTTCGTGAAAGACTACGCGCTGAACGGGTATGTCATCCTTGTCCAGCTTGGCTGCTTGTACCAGGTGCCAGGAAATTGCCTCTCCCTCGCGGTCAGGGTCAGTAGCCAAATAGATAGAACTAGCCTTACTAGCCGCCTTTTTGATCTCGCCAACTATCTTTTTCTTCTTCGCTGGAATGACATACTTGGGGGTGAAACCCTTGTCTATATCTACCCCGAGACTTGTTCTGGGCAAATCGCGTACATGCCCCAGAGACGCTTTGACACTATAGCTGCGTCCGAGAATCTTATTTAGCGTCCTTGCTTTGGCTGGAGATTCGACGATAACTAGTTTACTTGCCATGATTTACCCCGCCTTAATTCCTTCGAGCCAGTACATAGTTCATACTTCCCACTTGCCTGGCCATCCCTTTTAACTCCAGCATCGCCAGGGTGCTGCTCACTTCCGGCATAGTCAAACCGCTGCGGCGGCAAATTTCATCTATATGGTTGGGCTCGGAGGTCAATTGTTTTAGTATAGCGGATTCAACCGAGCACTCAAGAGTTGAGTGCTCGGTCGGGGAAAATTCCTTAATTTCTGCTTGCTGTACTACGATGGTCAGGTTTAGTTCCTGGAGGATATCAGTGTAATTGTGAACCAACTTAGCTCCTTCTTGAATAAGACGGTTGGTTCCCTGGCTGGCCGGGGAAAGAATGCTGCCCGGGATAGCGAAGACCTCTCGATTCTGTTCCACTGCCTGATGGGCCGTAATCAAAGCCCCACTCCTTTCTCCAGCTTCCACCACCAACACCCCCAGGCTCAAGCCACTCATAATTCGATTGCGGAGTGGGAAGTTCTCAGCCCTGGGCTTGACGCCTAAAGGATATTCACTGATCAGAGCACCGTGCTCCATAATAGCTTGAGCCAGTTTGGCATTTTCACCGGGGTAGACGATATCCAGACCGGAGGCAAACACAGCTACGGTTTTGCCCCCGGCATCCAGAGCAGCCCGATGAGCCACAGAGTCAACTCCTCGGGCTAAGCCGCTGACAATAGTGATTTTACTTCGGGCTAAGTCGGCCACAATCTCCTCGGTTACCTGCCTCCCGTAGATAGTGGGACGACGGGTACCGACCACAGCTAGGCAAGGCTCATCCTCGGCTGGGAGACTACCCCTCACGTAAAGCACCGGGGGATAATCATAAATTTCTTTTAATCTCGAAGGATAAGGAGGGTCCTCATAGACAAGCACCTTTACCCTGTGGCGTTCCAGTTTTTCCATCTCAGCATCCAGGGAAATTCTCGGACGGAGGGTCACCAGGGCATCTATGCTTCGTGAATCTAATCCTGCTTGCTTTAGCTTGCCTTCGGGAGCTTTCCAGGCATCCTGTAAACTGCCGAAGTACTCCCTTAGCTGGGAAATCCGTACCCGGCCGATCCCGGCTATCCCGGAAAAAGCCACCCAATATTTCAGTTCGTCAGCACTTACCATAAGAAGCCTTGCTGGATTTTAGCATAACTTCCCCCACAAAAGAGAACTATTGACACCATGTAGTAGCTATGCTACGCTAAAATAAATTGAGACTCGCTTGATGGGAGACCGTTTAATTGCCGCCCTAACCCTGAGTAAAACGAAGGGGAATGGTCTCTAGATTCTTCAGGTGGCCGAGGCGATCTCAAAATGACAGAGAGGATTATTAAACAAACCTGATGGGGAAAGGAGGTGAAAATGGGCACAACTGAGCCCTTACCAGCTAATATAATTGACCTTAATCTAGCTACGGTGGTGCTAATCTTAGGGCTTTTCTTTATCATCGTGGGCATAATAATAGCTGGCGTAGTCTATCGGGAGTCGCGTGAGTGGAGAAAAATGATACTGCCCATGTTTGATAGGGACTCCACTGAGGTAGCGCCAGAATCCCCTAAGGAACCAGGTGGGTTAACGCCGCGAATGGCGGCCTTTGGCAAGGAAATATTTGGCCGAGTCTTTACTCATATGGACGTCGCTGGCTTGCTAGGCGGCGCTGCTACCGTCATCCTGGGTATACTTGTAATCTTGATATCACTTTATATCGGACAGTAGGTTAATGCCCCGAACGGCGGCCTTTGGCAAGGAAATATTTGGCCGCCGAGTCTTTACTCATATGGACGTCGCTGGCTTGCCTTCGCTGAAGCTTTAGCGCAAGCAGGCTTGCTAGGCGCCGCCGCTACCGTCATCCTGGGCATACTTGTAGTCTTGATAGGACTTACTCTCAACGGTTAGCCCTTTCCTTAGTACCTCTTTGACGCCTTTGACAGGCCACCACGACACAATGCCATAAATTACGGTGCTGATGAAGCGGGCTATCAGCCTGAGGGTGAAGAGCCCAAACTGTATAACCCAGCGTATCGGTGGGTTATAGAGAATCGCGGCTACCACTCGACCGATTAACCGAGTAACGAAAAGGCCGGCCATTGCTATGCTCCGCAATGGTGGGTTGTACAAAAGCCAGGCTACTGCAGCCGCAATCCCCCTCAGGTAAAAGACGACGGCTGCTACTAGCCAGCATAGAGGAGGATGGTAGAAAAACCAGACTATCCCTATAGGAATCCCCACCAGTATTTTCCAGAACAAGGCAACAAAACGAAACAAAAGGTCCCAGAAGAGATTTCTCAAGAGAGGCCAACTGTAGCGCCACAACCTCACCACCCATACCACTATGCCCAGTAAGAGCAGGAAGAGGAAGAGCGGTACAAAGACTAAGAATGTGACGGGTACCTCTCCTAATAGTGGTAGCGTGACAATCGGAACATCAATAATATAACCCAGGCCAATGCCTACGACCGTCAGCACAGTGGCAAAAAAGATGATGTTTCTGAGTTGAGCTGACCATCTTCCCATCCGCACCAGCCAGGGATAGATAATGCGCCACGTAAAAAGAAGAGCTAATGGAATCAGCACCAAAGATAATATAGCTAGCGGGACCATCCCGACAGCTAGGAAAAAGGCTATCACTGCACCGAAGTACATGATAACCATGGTTAGCAGGAAGAGCATTAAACAGCTCATATCGTCCCACTCTCCTTAGCGCACCGGGAAAATTTCGCCTTGTTCTTTTTCATTGCTCCCCATATACACTTTAACATAGACTCAAACATAGACTCATCCGAACATTATAATAAAGAAAGCCGTAAAATAAGCTGCCATACCACCCATATATATACCCATGGCTGTGCCCAGAGCCCCAAAAAGAGCCATTATACTAGTCATGTACACACCCATGATCATTAAAAACCCTGCAAGTGGAAAGAGCAATAAACAGCCTATCATATCGCCCCACTCTCCTTAATGCACCGAGAGAAATTCGCCTTGCTCTTTTTGAAGAATTTCATACGAGATCATGCGGTTACGCACAACTCCTCTTACCCCAACTTAATAACCCCCCCGGCTGAAAGTGTTATCGCAGAACCGGGAGAAAATTTCAAATCCACTCACGAAAATCTTGCGATTTTCGCGGGAACCCGTTAAATTAAATCCATCGGGGTTCCCAAAAAGTCACAAGACTTTTGGGGTTAGTTTATCGGATTGAGCTTATTTTGTTACCTTGAATTTTGTTTCTCGATAGGCCACGACCATGAGAACAACCAGCACTACCAGTCCTACTACTACCCATACCCAGGTCGGAATCGGGGATACCGTGAACTCGACAGAATCCGACCAAGCGCTTTCGTTGTCATAATCATCTACTATCTTAACCCGCCAGTAGTAGGTCCCCTTGGGTAAAGCCTCTTCCTCAGCTAGCGTGTAGCTGCTTTCCTCGATACCTGACTTAGACCAGATGTTTCCAGAACCAGCAGTTTTGCTTATCTCCAGGGTGTAAGTATAACCGGTGCCACCCGTCACTCCTTGCCAGTGAAAGGTCACCTCCCCCGACCTTAGTGTGTTGTCCTCGGGCGAGATGGGCAGTGGAGTTGTTGATATGGTTTTCTCCTTTACCGTGAAGTCGACCGGGGCAGTAGCAGTAACCCCGCCCTCATCAGTCACCACCACCGTCTGTTTGCCCTCAGCGCTTCCTTTTGGCACTCGAAAGGTAATGTTAACATTGCCATTGGACTGGGTCTGCATACTCCCGGACGCAGCAACCCCGCCGACAGTCACTGTCAGTTCCTCATTAGCGCTAAAACCGCTGCCGCTGAGGGTAACAGAGTCGCCGGGAGCTCCCTCCACCGGGCTGATGCTTTCTATCTTGGCTTTAGTGGTGAGGATAGTCTCCACACGCGCGGTTACGTCACCAAGAGCCCAAACAGTGTTCTCTCCATAGGTGCTGGCCGGCAGAACAAAGGAAGATTCCCAACTACCATCTATCTCAGCGGTAATATCTGAAGCAACGACCTGCCCCTCAAAGTAAACCTTGATGCCCGTTTCCCCGGGTTCGAAACCACCGCCGGCAACGGTAATCGTCTCACCCACATAATAAGCCAAACCGGGCGGCTCAATCCATACTCCAGGGCTCACGGTGAACCCCTCAATACCCTCTACATCACGAGCCCTGGTCGACTCTCCTGAGGCGCCAATGGGATAGCCACCGCCCTGGAGAGGAGGAACAGGGATGACGGCACTCCAGGAGCCATGCTCATCAACATCGGGATAGGTGATTGGCTTCACCATCTCCCCATCGAAGGTGACCTCAATGCCCTCTTCCTCACTTTTAAAGCCCGTGCCGCTTATCTCAATCGCCTGCCCCACCCTTCCCGAACTTGGCGTGACAGTGATTTTAGGAGTCACCGTAAAATATTTGCTCACCCAACATACCCATACTGTACCTTCCTTAGCTTCGACCTCGAAGGTAGAGGCACCACCAGGGGTGGCCGGGATGGTATAAGATACATCCCAGCTACCCACAGTATCAGCCTTATCCGTCTTTATTACCGTACCCTCGAAGCTAACCCGGATGCTCTGCGAGGCATCAAAACCATAGCCGTGGATAATTACTTCCGTGCCCACCGGTCCCTTCATGGAGTCTTTATCCTCGGGGTCAATCTCTTCGATCTTTACGGAAGGAAAGACTTCAAAAGTATCATAAGTATCCTTGGCCGGGTCGGCATAAACTTGGTTAACCAAGTAAACCTTATGAGAGCCCCCCTTAGCCTCGGGCATATAGAACGCGAGTATGTAGCTTCCAGGCCCGGTTGCTGTGAATGTCCCTCCTGGGACAACCGCTGTTGCTGTTCGAGAATCCCAGCAGACATGATATTTGCCCTCCGCTGCAACGACCGCCGTTACCCCGATCACCTCGCCGCAGCGCCTGTCCCCATCTGGCTCGATGACCAGCTCGCCGCAGACCCCACAAGCATTGTCAAGGGTAATGCTATAATCCGTTGGCGCGAGTGTTGTGAAAGAGTAGTATTCGCTTGGATTAGCAGGACTCCGTTCACCGTCGGATTCAACAGCAAAGAAGTATTTTGTGTCCGGCTTTAGGCTTTCGAGGGTTATGTAATGGTGGGTGACATCCTCACTATCATCCTTATGCTTGCTCAATGGAGTGGTGGTGCCGTAGTTCACCCGACTATCACTAGTAGTATTGGTAGTCCAGAAGATGGTGGCGGTAGTAGAGGTGCAGTCCAGCACAACGATATTAGATATCCCTGGCCCAGCGGCCAGAGTCAATTGAGGTAATATCAGCATCAGTAACAGAAGCCAGGCTATGACAGCAACCTGTATTCGCTTCACACGTACCTCCAACTTTCTTATACAGGTAAGTTTTTCCCAAAAAGCGTGTTTGGACGAACCTATAGAATATGGCGAACTATACGCCTGTTTTAGGAAGACTAAACTGTTACCACCTTTCTTTCGTTTAAAAGAGGCTGTTCAATTTTAGGCATTTCCGTAGTTGCCTGCCTTGTCAGGGTCGGTTGCCCAATAAACTCCTCCCCCATGAGTAAAATAAATTAGGCAACTACATTTTTAACTATTACTTTTTAACTATTACTTTTGTCACATATATAGTCGTTAAAAAAAGGAAAATCCCTCACTTTTCTAGTACTTCTGTAAACAACCTCATCCAAACATAATATCCTTACTCTGACAAGTTTGTCAAGACGTGTGCTGTGTCATTGTGAGGCTGACTTTGGTCAGCCGAAGCAATCTCGTGGTGGGGCATGTAATTGCCACGGTCCCGCCTGCCAAGCCTTGGCTCGCCTGCCGAAGTCGTACGGCGAGCAGGCGGGCAGGTCGCTCGCAATGACACGGAGGATTTTGTAGAGTGTTTTGCAAAATCTCATGGCCGGACTGATCTAGTTCAGATAGATGGGTGACACATACATGGGTCATGAAAGGACGTTATAATGGCTGTGCTATGAATGTTTATTACTCAATGCCAGGATATAAGCGCCTGGCAAACATCCCCAGGTTATCAAAGGAAGCCACACGAAGACTCAAATGGTTTGATTACTACAATTCCCACGACCACAATGCCAGACTTACCTGCCGCCACTTCGATAT
>JAUWGZ010000113.1 GCA_030606165.1 Dehalococcoidia bacterium | reverse complement strand
CCTTTGCGCACCGGAATTCGCAACAGTGACTGTCCTAACTCGTCAAGCCCGGACAGATTGGATGTGCCACCGGTGACCACTAAACCACAAGGCGCCAGGGTGTGATAATCGCTGGTGGGCATCTCCAGCAATATGAGTTGTAGCAACTCCTCCATGCGAGCCCGGATAATATTGCATAGGTCTTTATAAGAAGCGCTATGACCATTCTCGATACCCACTTGGACCGTTTGGTCCATATCTAAAGTAGGTGTGACATTGCCATATCTCTTCTTCATCTTTTCCGCAATATTAAAAGGCAGGCCCAAGCCTATGGAGATGTCGCTGGTTACCTGGTAACCGGCTACTGGAAGGATAGCGGTGTGATAGATGCTGCCATTCTTAAATACCGCTATATCCGTGGTACCGCCGCCGATGTCAGCCATGATAACACCCGATTCTCTTTCCTCTGGAGTCAATGCTGCTTCTCCACTAGCCAGAGGCTCGAGGATGAGGTCCTCAACATCAACGCCAACACTGCGGACGCATTTGGCCAGGTTTTGTATCGAAGTTATTGAAGCAGTGACGATGTGGGTTTCTACATCTAACCTGGACCCATGCATGCCTACCGGCTGTCTCACTCCTTCCTGTCCATCTAGGGCGTAAGAGCGAGGAATGGCGTGGAGCACCTTCTTTCCCTCAGCGACGGTGATATTACGAGCCGCAGATAGCACCCGTTTAAGGTCCTGAGTACGCACTAATCGATCGTCTCGGGGGATAGCTACCACCCCCCGATTATTCAGGCTGCTTACGTGCCTACCGGTAACCCCAACATAGGCAGAATCTATACGTATGCCGCTAATTCTTTGAGCTTCCTTCACTGATGCGGCAATGGACTGTCTGGCTTCGTCCATATTGACAACGATGCCTTTATGTAGGCCGTGACAGGGAACGACTCCCACTCCTAAAACTTCAATGTCGTCTTCCGCTTTGACATTAGCCACGATGGTGGCTACTTTAGTTGTGCCCACATCGATAGCTGAAATAATTTTCTTTGCCATTTTCACCTCCTTTTTTGCTGAGAGTGCTGCCTAGTTGAGTCGCTCGGCTATCCTTAATTTAGCACTACGGCTGCGTGGGTTGGATTCTATCTCCAACGAGGTAGGTTTAATAACCTTCCGTGAAATGAGCTGCAAGGTGGGCGTATGCCCACAGCAACATATTACTGTTCCCGGGGGACATAGGCAGCTGCTGGCTGCGTCTCGCATGAATTGCTTAACTATACGGTCTTCCAGAGAATGATAACTAATGACTGTTAATCTCCCCCCGGGACGAAGGAGGTTAATAGTTTGTTTGAGAGCCAGCTCCAGATTCTGTAGTTCGCTGTTGACCGCGATGCGAAGCGCCATAAAGGTTCTTGTGGCAGGGTGAATTTTGGCACGCTTGCCGCCTGAAGCTTGCTCTACCAAGCGGGCAAGCTCCACGGTGGTATCGATAGGGCGATTTTGAACGATGTACCGCGCTATCCGTCGGCTGTGATGCTCTTCACCGTATTTTTCTATGAGCTTAGCCAACTCTTGCTCAGAGAAGCTGTTAACGATATCCGATGCGGTTAACCCTTGCCCGGGATCGAACCTCATATTTAGGGGAGCATCGAGGTGGAAGCTGAAGCCGCGTTCGGCTGTATCCAGTTGCAGAGAAGAAACACCAAGGTCGAAAAGAATACCATCAACTGGATGAAAACGGTATCTTCTACATATAGCTTCAAGGTTAACAAAGTTGTCATTAACCAAAGTAACTGCTTCGCCATAGTCGCTAAGTTTATCTTGACTTAATTTGATGGCTTCGGGATCAGCATCAATGCCTAAAAGCCTTCCTGAAGGTGAAATTTTTTTCAGTATCGCCGCCGCGTGTCCCCCCAGACCGACATTGCAATCAACGAAGTAACCTCCTTGCCGAGCCTGTAGCCCTGTTATAACTTCATCAAGCAAAACAGGCACGTGGACGGGCAAGGACATGGTGACGATCATTC
Organism: Dehalococcoidia bacterium; assembly: GCA_030606165.1. GTDB lineage: Bacteria > Chloroflexota > Dehalococcoidia > GIF9 > AB-539-J10 > RBG-13-51-36. The sequence continues at coordinate 1,034 of JAUWGZ010000113.1, read as the reverse complement.
ACTATACTCCAAAACTCTCAATTATCTGTGATGCCTGCTCTTCGGCCGATGTTTTCTCAGCCTTCCATTCATCTTCGCTCCAGAGTTCAACACACTTATTGGCACCGACAACAATCGCTGTGTCACCAATCCCGGCGTAGTCGCGTAAGGAATATGGTAATGTTATCCTGCCTTGTCCATCGAAGGAGGTACTGAAGGCGGAGCCGAAGATAGCACGATTCAACTTCCTTAAGTTAGCTTGAGTTACTGCCTTGGCAGCCAGGCTGTCGGACAATCTTGTCCACTCAGCTGCAGGGTAAACAGCAATGCATTTCTCTCCCATCCCCTTGGCTAATATCACGCCCTCCTTCATCTGCCGCCTGAATTTTGGCGGCAGAGGCACTCTTCCCTTTTCATCAACCTTATATGGATACTCACCAAAAAACATATTACTCTCCTCGGTTCTCCCCCAAAGACCACAATTTTGCCTCGTTTACCTCACATATCATGTCCTCGTTTACCCTATTTCCCCACTTTTCCCCACAATTCTATTATAAACCTTATCTTTATTTTGTCAATACCCTTTGGCGATTTTTTTGAGTTTTCGAACAATTTTCGTCTTGGGGATTGAGAACCGAGTGATGCTAAATATAGCCCAATGCATACACTGCTCCCTGAAAGCCAAGGTCACTGGGAAGCACGAGACTTTCTTTTGTCGCCGCCTGCATGATAAGATATGCACTTTGAGGGTTTTTATTGGGGGAATCCATGCGTATTGATATCTTATGTCTCTTCCCCGAAGTATTTGCCTCTCCACTCGACCAGAGCATTATCAACCGTGCTCGGGAGCAGGGGTTGGTGAACATCGTGATTCATGATATTCGCGACTACACCCATGACAAACATCATACCGTGGATGACTATCCCTACGGCGGTGGACCTGGTATGGTGCTCAAGCCCGAGCCTATCTTTGAGGCAGCAGAGGCGATAAAACAGCAACTTGGTGTAAGTGAAGTGCCTATCATATTACTCACCCCTCAGGGGAGGCTTTTTTC
>JAUWGZ010000020.1 GCA_030606165.1 Dehalococcoidia bacterium | reverse complement strand
ATTGGCGGTCCGCAGGTAATGCCGGTAGTATTCTCCGGGGAAGGATTGATTTCCTTCAGGAATGTCGGCACCAGCCCCACATTCCCCTTCCACTCCTCATCTCCACGGTCAACGGTGAGATGCAGTCTGGTATTGTCCACCGCCTGCCATTCTTCATATTCGCTGGTGAAGACGAGGTCCTGCGGGCTCCTGGCACCGTAGATGATATCAATCTTGCCGTACTTTGCCCGATTATCGAAGACGTTGAGGATGACCGAGCGTAGCGGCGACAGCCCAATGCCACCACCGATGATGAGCAGGTTCTGCCCCTCTATCTCTTCAAGGGGGAAGAAATTCCCGAAGGGGCCGCGAATACCTATTTCATCCATGGGCTGAAGCTCATGGAGAGCATTGGTCAACTCCCCGACCCTCCTGATGCTGAACTCTATAGTCCCCGGGCGGGTCGGCGAAGAAGTAATTGCTATCGGTGCCTCTCCCACGCCGAGCACCGATACCTCGGCGAACTGGCCGGACTTATATTCGAATTTCCCGGTCCCATCCGAACCGTCAATAGTCACCCTGAAGGTGGTGATATCTATCGTCTCCGGCCTCATGCTCTGGATGGTCGCCATACGCGGCAGATATATATTCTCACTCATTTCCGGCTTTTCCACTGGTTACATCCTCTATTATTTGGGTAATATCTATGTTGACCGGACAATACTTGATGCACCGGCCACAACCGACACAGGCCAACTCACCATTCCGGTCATGGAAGTACTTCAATTTATGGAAGAAACGCTGCTGCACCCTCGCCTTCCGGTTCGGTCTGGGGTTCTCCCCGCTGGCCATCAGGGTGAATTCGGGGAACATGCAGCTGTCCCAGCAGCGGAACCTCTCTCCGCCCTCATCCAGGCTGACATCAGCAATGTCAAAACAGTGACATGTCGGACACAGGTAGGTGCAGATGCCACATCCCAGGCACTTCATGCCGATGCTATCCCAGTAATCGCCTTCATAGAGCGGTGCCATTTTATCGGCGATAGCTTTTACGTCCAGTTTCTTCATCCCGGCAAGCCCGGCTTTCCTGGCTTCTCTGAGCTGTTCCTCATCCCCCCGAAGCTCGGCAAAGAATTCGGCAAACCGGTCGAGCAGAGCTGCCCCTTTCTCCGTGGATGCCTCTACCAGATAGCGGTCGCCGATGTCGCTGAACAGTATATCGACATCCTCCCCCGAAGCGGGGTCTATGCCAAAGGTCGGGCAGAAACAGGTCTCGGCGGGGTCGAAACAGGCAAGACCGATGAGAGTCGTCTTCTCCCTCCTGTTCAGGTAATAACTATCCTTGTACTGCCCGTTAAAAACCATATCCATGAGGCGTAGGCTGCGCGCATCACAGGGACGGATGCCGAAGATTACCTGCTCACGGTCTGCTTCGTCATCTTGCTCTTCTATCCCGAACCCCCGGCTATCATCCCTGGAAAACCGGAAGAGGGTCTCCGTCTGCGGGAAGAAAGCGTTCTTGGGGGACAGCACCGTGTTGATGTAGTCCAGCGTGACCTCGCTGCCCGATTCCACCCGCCGGAAGGAAACGTTATTGTCCCGCACCGGCGCAATCAAATGGTAGTCATGCGCTAGTTTGTCCAGCAGTTCGGTCAGCCTGTTCTTCTCGATTATTCTACTCTTCGTCTGCTTTACCATATCAACCCCTAGAGAAAATCATCAAGGTCACCGGCCTTATACGTTGTCAGTGGTGGCTGCTGCTCAACATCAATCCCGGCGGTATAGTCAAATAGCTCCAGTAAGTCTTTTTCCACCTTTTTATTCAGGCTCCGCAGTGGAATATTCATCGGGCATGCTCGTTCGCACTCACCGCAGTCGATACATTTCCCGGCAACGTGGAAGGCACGTACTAAGTGATAAACCAGATTCTCCGAGACATCGTTCGCTTTAGTAATCCAGCGCGGCGCCTTTTTATCAAAGATACATTCCGAGCAGGTACAGACCGGACAGATATTACGGCAGGCATAGCAGCGGATACATTGGCTTAACTCCCTGTTCCAGTAAAGCGCCTTTTCTTCTGAAGAGAGCGCCTCCTGTTCCTTAATCAGACTGTAATCGTCACCTACCCAGGGCAGGCTGGAGACGGCTTCTCCGAGCAGCACATCGTAGACCACTGGAGTGGGATATTTACAGACCAGGCACTCACCCCGCAGTGCCTTTTCTTTATCCACCCGCTGCTTGCCCTCCTTGAGGGTAACCACGAAGGCGTCACCATCATCCTCCACTGCTACCACCTCACCCGGCGAGACACCCAGAACTTCCAACAGCTTTTCTCTGTCCACAATACCGCTACAGGGAACACCCACGATGAAAACCTTATCCCGGTCGATCTGGTTTTCTTTGAGCAACTCCACCACTGACCGGGAGTCGCACCCCTTGACCATGATACCTACCTTCCCCTCAACGTTTTTGAAATCCAGCAGGTATTTGGAGAGGTTATTGGCACAGAGAGGGTTCCAGACCAACCGAGAAGCCGCCTGCCCGCTTTTCAGAAAGCATGGCGTTACACGCAGGCTATCGGAACCTGTTTCATAGCCGATAAAATGGCCGATGCTGCCATCTTCAAACAATTTCTTAACTCTGGTCTGTACTTCTTCCGAGGTTGCTTTCATTTCTTGTCTACCCACCTATTGGGACCCAGCGCCGTTATTTTATCTGTCGTCTCCTTGACCACAGCCGCGAATTTGGCGCCCTCGGCGGCCGATACCCACCCTAGCTGGAACCGGTCAGGCTCGATGCCGATGTAGCTCAGCAATCTCTTGAGGACATGCGCCCGCCTTCGGGTCAGGTAATTGCCCTCTGAATAATGACACTCTCCGGGATGACAGCCGAGTATCATTACTCCGTCAAGACCATTGGCCAGAGCTCTGATTATCAGTTCCGGCGGCACCCGACCGGAGCACATCACCCTTATCACCCGCACGTCCGTTGGCATCTGGAAACGGGAGACGCCAGCCAGGTCGGCACCGGCATAGGCACACCAGTTACAGCAGAAGGCGAGGATTTTCGGTTTAAATTCGGTTTTGACTTCTTTGTTATCCTGCAACTTTATCTCTTTCCGCTCAGAGCATTAACCATGCTCAGTAGCTGCATATCGGTAAAGCCTCTTTGCTGTACCGCCCCATTAGGGCAGGCTGCAGCACAAAGCCCGCAGCCTTTACACAGGGCGGTATTAACCTCGGAGACAATCTTACCCTCAAGCCCCCTTATTTCAGATTCCTTCAGCTCGATAGCATCAAAGGGACATACCAGAGCACAGGTCCCACACCCCTTGCAGATTTTGGGGTCGACTGTAGCTGTTATTGCCTCGACCTTGACCAGACCCTGCCTCAAAGGAATCGCTGCCTCTGAAGCGGCGGCATATCCCTGAGCAATACTCTCCCGAATATCCGCCGGCCACCGACAGGAGCCAGCCACATAGATACCATCCATGGCAAATTCAACGGGGCGCAACTTGATATGAGCTTCAAGAAAGAAGCCCCCATCGCCTATCGGCACCTTCAGCATCTTGGAAAGCTCTTCACTATCATTATTGGAAATTAGAGGAGTAGCCAGGACCAGCAGGTCACAGGGAAGCTCCAGCTCCATACCCATTAATTCATCATATACCCTTACCGATTCAACCTTTTCTGTCCCGATAACCTGTGGTGGGTTACTCGGAGTATATCTGATAAACCTGACGCCGGCTCCCTTGGCTTCTCTATAGTACTCTTCAAACTCCACGCCATAGGTCATCAGGTCTCTATACAGCACGTAGACTTTGGCTTCCGGGTTAATTTCCTTCATCAAGGCGGCGTTCTTGATGGCAGTCATACAGCATACCCTCGAACAGTAGGGCCGTTCGGGTATCCGTGCCCCCACACAGTTAATCATCACCACATTCTGGAACTCTCCCAGCTTGTCATCCTTCAGCCGTTGTTCCAGGTCAAGCTGAGTAAGCACGTTAGCTAATTCCCCGTAGCGATATAGCTCCGGCTTGAGCACCTGAGCGCCAGTAGCCACGATAATCACCCCGACCTTGAAGCTGACTTCCTTCCCGCCTTCATCCACACTGATATCGAAATTACCGATATATCCGCTGGCAGCCTTGACCACAGCCGGCATATGGAGCCTTATCTTGGAGTGACCCGCCACTGCCTTAACTATGCTCTCGACCAGTTCTCTGGGGTCTTTATTGATAGTGAAAATCCGGTTGAGTTTGAGCAACCGCCCACCGAGTTCCGGCTCTTTCTCTACCAAATGCACCTCGAAACCCTGGTTAGCCAGATTGAGGGCGGCGCTCATTCCGGCAACGCCACCGCCAATGACCATGGCTGCCGGGTAAACGTCAGATTCAAATTCCTCCTGAGCATCCAGCCACCGAGCCTTGGCTACCCCCATCTTTACCAGTTCCTTGGCCTTCTCAGTGGCCTCCCGCCGGTTCTGCATGTGAATCCAGGAACAATGTTCTCTGATGTTGACAAACTCAAACAGGTACGGATTCAGTCCCGCATCCGCGCAGGCATTACGGAACAGCGGCTGGTGGGTTCGGGGGGTACATGAAGCCACCACCACTCGATTGAGGTCATATTCTTTAATGGCATGCTTTATGGAAGAGATACCCTCCTCGGAGCAGGTGTACATGTTAGCCTCGGCATGTGCCACGTAGGGCAAGCTCTTAGCATACTCTACTACCTGGGGGACATCCACAATCCCCCCGATATTAGTGCCGCAATGGCAGATAAAAACTCCAATACGAGGTACTGCCATTTAGTCCTCCTTACTCAGGAATTCTGCCGCCCGGGCCGCGGCCGCCGATGCCTGGACCACCGAATCCGGGATATCTTGTGGTGCCTGGCAGAAGCCGCAGGCAAAGATTCCGGGTATTTCCGTGTCCACCGGGTGAAACAATCTATCCGGAATGTCGACAAACTGATAATCATTCAGGCTCAGGTGCAGCATATCGCTTATATCTTTTGTGCTACCGGACGGAATCAGCGCCTGGCAGAGCACGACCATGTCTACTTCCATGCTGGTTCTGGTTCTGGCGGTGGTCTCCTCGTACCAGACAATGGGGTTCCCGTTGTCTGGGTTTTCCGTAATCTTACTGGGGCGGCTTCTGATGTAGGTCACATTATATTCCTGCTCAGCCCGGGCAATATATTCCTGGAACTTCTTCCCCACCGCTCTCATATCTGTATAGAAGATGAAGGCCTTTAAATCAGGATAGTGCTCGTTGGCCAGAATAGCCTCTTTGGTGGCATGCATACAACAAACACTGGAGCAATACAGCTTATGATGGGTATCCCTCGAACCGACACATTGAATAAAGGCCAGCTTCTTTGGTGTTTTCCCATCGGATGGTCGCTCTAAGTGCCCCTCAGTCGGCCCTGAAGCGCTGATCATGCGCTCGTACTGCATGGCCGTAATTACATTTTTGACCTTGCCGTATCCGTACTCCTCCACCGCCGAGGGGTCGTAGAGGTCAAAACCGGAAGCGAGAATAATGGCGTCAACCTCCGCCTCAATTATTTCATCTTCCTGGTCATAGTTTATCGCCCCGGCCTGGCAGAAGTTTTCACAGATCCGGCAGTTGCCCGTCAGAAAATGAATACAGACCTCCCGGTCAATCACCGGAACCTTAGGTACTGCCTGAGGGAAGGGTACATAGATAGCTGACCTTGGGTTTAAACCAACGTTGAACTCAGAGAGAATCGGTCTGGGCTCCTTAGCGGTGATATCCTCCAGTTTAATGGCTCCGGTAGGACAAACAAAGGCACAGGCACCACAGCCCTGGCATATCTCCGAATTCACATGGAAGGGGGTATCTATCTTCCGTTCCAGCCCCCTGCCGGAAAAACTGATGGCGCTTACCCCCATTCTCTCCTCGCAGATACGCGCACATAAACCACAGAGAATGCAGTTATCATCCTCCAGTTTAAACCGCGGCTTTTCAATCCCGTAACTCTTAGCCAGCTCCTGAATCAACGGTACGTTGGGACATCTGGCCAGGAGCAGCTCCAATATCATCCGGCGTCCTTTTATTACTGCCTCTGAGTCTGTGCTTACTTCCAACCCCTCTTCAACGGGGTAATTGCAGGAAGTTACCAGCCTTTTTCGGCCCCGGCTGGTGATTTCCACAGTACAGAGGCGGCAGGCTCCGAAGGGTTCCAGCGCCTGATGATAACAGAGGGTAGGGATATCAATACTGTTGGCTCGGGCGACCTGTAAAATATAAGTCCCTTCCTCAGCCGTTACTGCTTTGCCATCGATTGTCAGATTTACCATGGTTAACCTTTTCTTCTTGCCAGAACCCTGTCCTTAACTGGAGGTGGTACCGGTTCACCAGAAAGCCGCCGCACCGCACTAAAACGGGGCGGGCAAACCTCAAAGCAGGTGTTACACTTGGTGCACTTTGCCTGGTCGATAATATGAATCTGATTCTTGCCGCCACTTATGGCCCCGACCGGACACTGCCTGAGGCAAATCATGCAGGCCTGGCATTTCTCGGGATCAATATAGTAAGAGACAAGCGCCTTACAGACATAGGCGGGGCAGCGTTTCTGCTCAATGTGGGCAACATATTCGTCCTGGAAGTATTTTAGAGTGGACAGTACCGGATTAGGCGCCGTGGTACCCAGGGCACATAGCGAGAAGTCTTTGACCATCGCGGCAACCTCTTCCAGGAGTTCAATATCTTTCTTTTCCCCTCTTCCCTCGGTAATATCGGTAAGTATATTCAGCATCTGCTTTATTCCCTCACGGCAGGGGACACACTTTCCGCAGGACTCATGGGCAAGAAAGTTGAGGAAGTATCTGGCGGTATCAACCATACAGGTATCCTCATCCATCACAATCATGCCGCCTGAACCCATCATGGAACCCGCTTTAGCGAGCTCGTCAAAATCTATGGGAAGGTCAATATACTTTTCCGGAATAACACCCCCGGAGGGACCGCCGGTCTGGACTGCCTTGAACTTCTTTCCGTCGCGAATCCCGCCACCAATATTAAAAATAATCTCCCTGAGCGTCATCCCCATCGGTACTTCAACCAGTCCGGTGTTGTTAACCTTGCCTACCAGAGAGAATATCTTGGTTCCCTTACTGCCTTCTGTCCCGATGCCCCGGAACCAGTCAGCACCTTTGTTGATAATAAGTGGCACCGTCGCCCATGTCTCGACATTATTCAGGTTGCTGGGTTTATCCCAAACGCCCTTAATGACGGTGTGGATATACTTCGGTCTGGGCTCTCCTACCCTGCCTTCTAATGCCGTCATCAGAGCACTAGATTCACCAGAGACGAAAGCGCCGGCTCCTCGGTGCACTTTAACAGTGAAATCAAAACCTGAGCCAAAGATATTTTTCCCGAGTAAACCATATTCCTCGGCTTGCTTGATAGCAATATCTACGTTCTCTACGGCCAGGGGATATTCCTGCCGAACGTAAATATAACCCTCATGGGAGCCGATGGCATAGGCGCCAATAATTAGACCTTCCAGCACGCTGTGAGGGTTACCTTCAAGCAGACTCCGGTCCATGTAGGCTCCGGGGTCACCCTCATCGGCATTGACGATTACATATTTTATCTCACCGGGGGCGTTGCGACACTCCTCCCACTTTCTCCCGACGGGAAACCCACCACCTCCCCTCCCTCTCAGATTGGATTTTTTAACTTCTTCCAACACTTGCTCGGGGGACATCTGGGAAAGGGCTTTGGCTAGAGCAGAATAACCACCGAGCGCCAGGTAGTCATCAATACTCTTAGGATCAATCTTCCCGTTGGAACCGAAAACAAGCCGCTCCTGGTTCTTGTAGAAGGGAATTTCAAATTCATGAACTACCTTTTTATTGGTTGTGGGGTCGGTGTAGAGCAAACGCTCTATGACCTTCTTCTCCTTTATAGTCTGGGAGATAATTTCAGGAACATCCTTAGGCTCTATCTGTAAGTAACATATTTTCTCAGGGTGAATGACTATAATAGGGCCTTTCTCACAAAAGCCATGGCAACCAGTCTTCCTGAAGTCTACCTCGGCACTCAGTCCTTGCTTTTTAATCTCCTCTTCAATACTCGCCGCAACTTCCTCGCTACCAGAAGCATGGCAGGCAGTCCCAGAACAGAGTGTAATACAAGGTCTATTGGGGTCTCTTTTCGACAGGATGTCTTTCCTGAGTTCTTCCAATTCAGCAGGCGAATTTATCCTTGGCATAATTTTCCCTTAATCATAGTTTTTCAGCACTTCTTCTGCCTCGGTTGGTGCTATCTTGCCGTGATACTTTCCATCAACCACCATCACCGGGCCTAAAGCGCAACAGCCGAGGCAGTTAACCGTATTCAGAGTGAAGCTCCTATCAGGGGATGTTTCCCCGGGTTGTATCTTTAAAATATCGGTGATTCTATCCAAAAGCCGTGGTGAACCGCGTATGTGGCAGGCAGTACCCATACAGACGCTAACCAGATGTCTACCCCGGGGCGTCAGGCTCATTGCCGTGTAGAAGCTGGCAACACGATATATCTGACTCTGCGGGATATTAAGTCTCTGGCTGATTCGCTCTGCCACCTCTTTAGGAATCCAGTTCAGTTCTTGCTGTATATCCAGCAAAAGCTGTATGAGGATGCCCTCTTCTCCCTCATACTTATCGATAATCTTGTCAATCCGGCTAATTTCTTCGGTGGTCATATTTCTATTCACCATTCTTCTGAGAAATATAGGCCTTGAATCTTACCGGGCAATTATTCCAGCAATCACCACAACCGGTGCATTTCTCTTCATCTACAGACCTGGCCTTTTTCCTGATTTTAACCCTGAATTTTCCGGGGGTCCCAGCTACTTCCTCTACCTCGGAATAGGTCAGCAGCTTGATGTTGGGGTGCCGACTCGCCTCAATCATCTTGGGGGCAAGGATGCACATGGAACAATCATTTGTAGGGAAGGTTTTATCCAGCTGGGACATTCTACCGCCAATGCTGGGTGTCTTTTCGACAAGGTATACCTGAAACCCCATATTGGCCAGGTCAAGGGAAGACTGGAGCCCAGCGATACCACCACCGATTACCAGAACAGACTTTTTCGCCAAATTCAATCCTTATAGATAGCGGAGGATTATAATCTCAGCCGAGGTGGGCAGCTATGCGAGCCGCCGGAACTATAGCTATTTGCAACAGGGAATTATAGCAAGGGCAGAGAAATTTTTCTACCCGACCAACAGCAGAGCTAATCGTTCGAGAAACAAGGTACTCCTGCTGGACTTGAGGAAGGTTCAGGTGTTGCCTATTCTTCTGACTCGGGGGCGGAAGGAGGCGAGGGAGACATTAGAGCTTTAGTCAAGAGGAAGGTTGCCTGTAGTGCTTCTGTAGGGCAAAGCGGAAAACATTCTTTGCAGTCCCAGCATTCCTTGGAAGTTATTTCGGGAATGAAAATTACCTCTCGTCTTGTTCCTCTGTCGACAAACCCGATGGCGTTCTTCTTCTTGACCTCGGCACAGTATCTTACGCATAGACCACAGAGAATACAAAATGAGGACTCTTTTCCAAAACGGGCTTTGTCTGCTCCATACTCTTGAGCCAAATCCTGCAATGCTGCGGCATCTGGAGCATGAGCTAGCATCAACTCCAGAAGCACTTTGCGAGTTTTATCTACCTTCTCAGACCTGGTTCTTACTACCAAATTTTGTTCTACCGGGTAAAGGCAGGCCGCAACGAGATTTGTCCTGCCGTGAGCTTCTATTTCTACTGTGCAAATTCGGCAAGCCCCATAAGGTTCTAATTTCTCGTGATGACAAAGTGTAGGAATAGATATCCCTGCACTTTGTGCTGCCTCCAAAATGGTCATCCCCTCCTCTGCTTTAACTTCCCTTCCATCAATCTGTAAAGTGATTTCACTCATTTTCTTTACTCTTTCTGGCTATCACTCTTGCTTCTTCAGGGATAGGAGGCGGGACAGGCTCGCCAGAAATCCTCTTCACCGCACCAAAGCGGAGGGGGCAAACTTCAAAGCAAGTTCCGCACTTTGTGCATTTCTCCTGGTCAATTACATGAATCTGGTTCTTGTCACCTGCAATCGCCCCTGCAGGGCATTGTCTGAGACAAATCATGCAGGCCTGACACTTATCCGGGTCAATATAGTATGAGATTAGCTCCTTACAGACATAGGCTGGGCACTTTTTCTCCTTGATGTGTGCCTCATACTCGTCTCTGAAATAGTGGATGGTGCTCATAACCGGGTTAGCAGCAGTCCTGCCCAAAGCACAAAGTGAGGCATCTCTGGTTATCTCGGCTAGCTCCTCTAAAAGCTCAATGTCGCCCTCTCGCCCTTTTCCTTTGCTGATATTAGTCAGGACCTTAAGCATTTGCCTGATGCCTTCACGACAGGGGACACACTTGCCACACGATTCATCAGAAAGAAAGTTAAGGAAGTACCTAGCGACATCAACCATACAGATATCTTCATCCATGACAATCATTCCGCCGGAACCCATCATCGAGCCAGCCTTGGCGAGCTCATCAAAATCGACTTTCATGTCTAACTTCTCTTCAGGAATACATCCTCCAGATGGACCCCCAGTCTGCACTGCTTTAAACTTCTTGCCTCCGGGGATACCACCGCCGACCTTGTAGATAACATCTCTCAGAGTTATACCCATGGGTACTTCCACAAGGCCAGTATTGTTTACCTTACCTACCAGGGAAAATATCTTCGTCCCCTTACTCCCTCCAGTTCCAATTCCAGTAAACCAGTCAGCACCTTTGCTGATGATAAGGGGCACATTAGCCCATGTCTCAACATTATTTAAGCAGCTGGGTCTATCCCGAACGCCCTTGACTGCAGTGTGAATATACTTGGGCCTGGGCTCCCCAACCCTCCCTTCTATTGCTGTCATGAGAGCACTGGATTCACCAGAGACGAAAGCACCTGCTCCCCGGTGCACTTTAATAGTGAAATCAAATCCTGAGCCAAGGATATTTTCCCCCAGAAAACCATACTCTTCAGCCTTCTTAATAGCGATAGTCACATTCTCTATTGCCAGGGGGTACTCCTGCCGAACGTAAATATAGCCCTCATGGCTTCCGATGGCATAGGCTCCGATGATCAACCCCTCGAGGACGGAATGAGGGTTCCCCTCCAGAAGAGCCCTATCCATGAAAGCTCCCGGGTCTCCCTCATCGGCGTTGACGATTACATACCTTGCCTCACCAGGAGCATTGCGACACTCCGCCCATTTCCTGCCGGTAGGAAACCCACCGCCCCCTCTCCCTCTCAGGTTGGATTTTGTAACTTCTGCCAATACCTGTTCAGGAGTCATCTGGGAAAGGGCCTTGGCTAAAGCCGAATAGCCGCCGAGTGCCAGATAGTCATCGATGCTCTTGGGGTCCAGCTTAATATTATTGCCGATAAGGAGCCGCATCTGATTCTTATAGAATGGTATCTCAGATTCACGGACTGCCTTCTCGTTCGTAGTGGGGTCAACATAAAGCAACCGGTCAATGACCTTCTTGGCAAGTATGGCCTGAGAAACGATTTCTCCGGCATCCTCCGGCTGCACCTTAAGGTAGCATATCTCCTCAGGATAAATCACAACCACAGTACCCCTCTCACAGAAGCCGGGGCAGCCTGTTTCTTTGATATCTACCTTATCCTCAAGACCATGCTTTTTAATCTCTTCTTTAATGGCGACGACAACTTTATCTGCGCCGAGAGCCAGGCAGCCGGTGCCAGTACATACAGCAATGCAAGGCTTCTTGGGGTCTCTTTTCGATACAATACCCTTCCTGAGTTTTTCCAATTCCGCAGGCGAATTTATCTTGGGCATAACTTTCCCTTGGTCACAGCTTTTTCAGCACTTCCTCAGCCTCGGTCGGTGTTATCTTGCCGTGATACTTTCCATCCACTACCATCACCGGTCCTAAAGCACAGCAGCCCAGGCAGTTGACAGTCTCTAAGGTAAACTCCATATCTGTGGTCGTCTGTCCAGCTTGAATGCCCAGGATCTCCTCTACCCTATCCAGAATTCTTGGCCCACCTCGCACATGGCAGGCAGTGCCCAGACATACTTGAACTTCATGACGCCCTCTAGGAACCAAACTAAAGGCTTTATAAAAGGTGGCTACATGTTGTATCTGGCTTAAAGGCACTCCTAATGTTTTACTGACCTTCTTTAATGCTTCATTAGGAAGCCAGCGATTTTCGCGCTGAATCTCCAACAATAATTGGATCAGCGAACTAGGATCGCCTTGATATTTATTTATAATCTGCTCAATTTTACCGCCACCCCTAGCCTCTGACCTGACTTTCTTCTCTTTCACTTAATCCTGCTCCTGCTATCCCGTTTTAAACGGGAACAAAGCACTTCTGGACTTCATCGAACCTGACTAATCCGTCTTTTGCTGAACTATTAAGGTACCTGGAAACTTCAGACTGGCTTAAGCCCAAAATCTCAGAGATTTCTCCAGTGGAAAGGGGTCTTTCTCGCAAGAGTAACAAAATTTGGCTTATTGTCAATTTATCTACAATTAATTCACGGAATAATCTATCTACCTCTTCACTGCTGAAAAACTTGTCATACTCATCTTCTGTTTCAAAATGTACTCTCAGCCGCTCCCTTTCCACCAGCTTAATGTAAGGGACCAAGCTTCTAACCGCTTCAAATTTTAACTTTAATCCATCTGCATCTATCCCTTCGCCTATTCCCAGAGGTCCTAACTCCTTTAGCTTCTTAACAAAGTCAGTAATAACTTCAGCGAAACGGATTCCTTGAGAGGCAGATACCCATTCAAGCCTTAACCTTTCAGGGTTTACCCCTATCAGTTTCAGTAATTTTTTACATATATGCATCACGCTTAATGCCTCGTAATTTCCTTCCGTAACATAGTGGCATTCGCCAAGCCAACAACCGCCGACAAACACCCCGTCCATTCCGTTTGAGAAAGCTCGGAGTATGAATGCCGGGTCGACTCTGCCGGAGCACATCACCCTTATTATCCTCATATTAGTGGGGTATTGATACCGGGAAACCCCCGCAAGGTCCGCCCCGGCGTAGCAACACCAGTTACACAAAAATCCTAAAATCTTTGGTTCAAATTCGTATCCCATAGCTATTCTTTAGCTCCCTCTTAAAGAGCAACCCTACCATGTTCATTAGCGGACTTCTACAAGGGCCGGAGCCGCGGCGTCAATTTCAGCAAAGATTTGCTCGTCTGTATAGTGTTTCGCGGAAATAGCCCCCGCTGGACACTTCGAATTACACAGACCATCCCCCTTACAGAGGACAGGAATAACCCTGGCTTTTCTGCCTTGTGGTGTGTCATGAAACTCTATAGCACCATACTTACAAACCGAAATACAAGCCCCGCACGCTATACACTCATCCTCATTTACTTCAGAAATAGCACCGGAGGCGGTGACTGAATCCTTGGAAAGAATAGTTACCGCCCGGCCGGCAGCTCCGTAAGCCTGGCTAATCGATTCCGGTATATGCTTGGGATAGTGAGCCGTCCCGCACAGGAAAACGCCATCGGCAGCAAAATCAACGGGCCGTAGTTTTACATGGGCTTCTTGGAAGAAACCATCCGGATTCAGAGGTACCTTGAATAACCGGCATATTTCAGTATTGGTTGCTGAAGGAATAACAGCGGCAGCTAAAGCAATGGCATCGGCATCCAACGCAATCTTATTACCTAAAATAGGATCGGTCACGGTGACCCTTAGAATCTGCTTGCCACCCTCCTCGGTAGCCTCCACCTGGGGTTTATCATCCGGTTCATAACGGATGAACTTCACCTCCCGGTCCGCCGCTTCCCGGTAATAGTCCTCAGCAAACCCGTAAGTCCTCATATCTCGATAGATAATGTAGATATCCATCTGAGGGTTTATCTCTTTTAGTTTCAAGGCGCAGGTTATAGCATTATTGCAACATACCCGACTGCAGTAATTTCTGTCTTCGTTTCGGCAGCCTACACATTGAATCATCACCAGGCTCTCGGCGTTAACTACCCCAGCTTCCCTTTTGGCGATTTGCTCCCCTAACTCCAGCAGGGTAAACACTCTATCATCCTGCCCATAAAGGTATTCAGTGGGTTTATACTCTTCAGCGCCGGTAGCGATGATGGTTATTCCGTGTTTTATCTCCCTGACCCTTCCTCCCGACTTCACCTTGGTTACGAAATTCCCCACATAACCGGAAGCCTCAGTGATTGTAGCATCGGTAGATACATGAATTAAGGGGTGTTGGTAAACTTTGCGGATAATATCACTCAGGTAAGCCTGAACATCCATCTCGTCCAGGGTGTAATGAATTCTTCGAGCTATCCCCCCCAAGTCGGTATCCTTTTCCACCAAGTAAACCTCAAATCCCTGGTTGGCCAGGCTCAGAGCGCTGGTCATTCCGGCTATACCCCCGCCGACTATTAACCCTCTTTTGTCGACCGGTAGCTGGAATTCCTGTAAGGGCTGTAAAATGGCCGCCCGGGCTACCGACATCCGGACTATATCCTTTGCCTTCCGGGTGGCGGCTTCCTTTTCTCGAGAATGGACCCAGGAGCAATGTTCCCTTATATTAGCAAACTCAAAGTAGTATGGATTAATTCCCCCCTCGCGAAGCGTGTCCCTGAATAGCGGCTCATGTGTCCTGGGGGTACAGGCGGCGACAACCACACGATTGAGCCCCTTTTCTCTGATGGCATCGGCTATTTCTCGGGCAGCATCGGTAGAACAGGTAAAGAGGTCTTCCTGAGCGTGGACAACATTAGGTAAGGTCAGAGCATATTCCACTACCGAAGGAACATCTACCACTCTTCCGATGTTGGCTCCACAGTGACAGACAAAGACTCCTATCCTCGGTTCTTCTCCCGAAACATCCCTTTCCGGTGGATATACCCTTTCTCTGGCCAGCTTCCCTCGCCGATAGGCAAGGAGTTGGCTGCAAAGGGCGTTAGCCCCGCTGGCGGCCATTACCGACTCGGGGATATCTATAGGACCTCTGAAGGCTCCGCTGACAAAGATTCCCGGGCGGGAGGTCTCAATAGGATTAACCGGATTAGTTTTACAGAATCTATGCGATTCGAGTTCGATGCCGAACTTATCAGCCAATTCTTCCACACCATCAGGAGGGTTCAAGCCAACGGATAATACAACAAAGTCGAATTCCTCTTCCTTTACTCCGTCATCGGTAGTAGAGTATTTTATGGTTACATTCTTGCTTTCTGGTAGCTCTTTGCCTATTGATACGTAGCTTCTTATAAATCTGATGCCAGGAAGGTTCTCTGTCCTTTGATAAAATCGCTCGAAATCCTTGCCAAATGACCGGATATCGTTATGGAATATAGTAGCCTTAATATCAGTGTCATGGTCTTTTGCCAGAATCACCTGCTTCTGGGTATACGTGCAGCATACGGCTGAACAATAGCTGTTACCGCCCGGTATAACCTGTCTGGAACCGACGCACTGAATCCAGGCCATATTCTTCGGATGCTGCCCGTCAGAAGGGCGCCTTAGCTCACCTTCGTAAGGCCCGGTGGAACATAATATTCGTTCAAAGTCAAGACTGGTTATCACGTTTTCCATCTTTCCGTAGCCATAGTCGCCCCTCAGCTTCGGGTCAAATATCTCATAGCCCGGAGACAGAATTATCGCCCCTACCTCTACTTCTACCTTTTCCTCCTTTTGATGAAGATCTATGGCGTTATTCTCACAGACTCCTACGCAAATGTTGCATTTCTCGTCTTGGAGGTAAAGGCAGGCATCAGGGTCTATATAGGTGACAAGCGGAACTGCTTGAGAGAAGTATATGTGGGTGCATTTATTCAAAGATAAGTTTTGATTATATTTATCGGGGACCTTGACCGGGCAGTACTCGGTACAGGTAGTACAACCCCGGCATTTATCTTCTATAATGTATCTGGGCTTCTTAATCAGGGTTACCTTGAAGTCTCCTGCTTCCCCTTCTACCCTGTCAACCTCAGTATAGGTCAGGATCTCTATATTGGGATGTCTGTTACATTCAATAAACTTGGGAGATTCGATGCACATAGAGCAGTCATTGGTGGGAAAGGTCTTATCAAGCTGGGCCATCTTGCCGCCAATAGTCGGTGAGCTTTCAACCAGATAAACCTTGAAACCCGTTTCAGCCAGATCAAGGGAGGCTTGAATACCGCTGATCCCTCCACCGACAACCATAACATCTCCGATATTTCTTTCCGCGGTACTATTAACAAACTGTCCTTCAACTGGTCCTTTTTCCACTTTCTCCGTCCTTATCAGGTTTCTTCGGTTCCCTAAATCACTTCCTGGATAATTTCCGTGATGTCTTTAATCTCTATGACTTCACTATCCTCCAGGGTTAACCTGCTATCCTCAAAATTGGTGACGCAATATGGGCAGGAGGTAACCAGCACCTCAGCCCCGACCTCAATAGCTTGTTCTAATCTGAGGTCGGAGAATCTTTCACCCTTTGGAGTGTCCATCCAAATCCTGCCTCCTCCCCCTCCGCAACAGAGACTATCTTCCCGCGAATCAGCCATCTCAATCAGTTCTAAACCGGGTACCTTCTTTAAGACCTCTCGGGGTTCGTCATATATGCCATTATGCCGACCCAGGTAACATGGGTCATGATAAGTAATTTTCTTCCCATACTCCTTGCTGAGCTCGAGCCTTCCCTCATTAATAAGCTCGAATAAATATTGGGAGATATGAACCACCTCAAAGTTGGCATTAAATTCGGGATACTCGTTTTTGAAGGTGTGGTAGCAATGGGGGGAAGAAACAAGAATTTTATGCACCCCGTTATCTATAAAAGTTTTAATGTTTTCCCTGGCCAAGCGTTTGTATAATTCCTCATCGCCCGTCTTGCGGATGCTTTCTCCGCAGCAATTCTCCTTGGAACCCAGTATCCCAAAATCTACCCCTGCCCTGTTAAGGATATTGGCTGTGGCAGCAGCTACTTTTCTTAATCTTGAGTCATCGCTAGGGTAGCAGCCGGGAAAATACAAAACTTCCATCCCCTCGGTGAACGTTTTTACAGACAGACCTTCTGTCCAATCTGCCCTCTTTTCTCGTTCTTCACCCAAGGGGTTGCCTTCAGCACCGAGGCTCGCACTTACGGTGTGGATTGGAGCAGGAGAAATCCTTGCTTCCGAGGCAATTCTGCGGAAGGATACGCTAACGTCTATCGTTCCTACTCCCCTGGGGCACCGCTGAGAGCAGCTTCCGCAGGTAGTACAACGCCATATATCTTCACCTTCTATCTCAGGCAAACCGAACGCAGCCTGCCGGACTATGTTGCGCATACTAAAGTTTCTAACCCTGTTCCACGGACAAACAGTATCACATAATCCGCATTGATAGCATAATTTGAAGGCTTCTCCACCAGTCTCTTTTATGGCATCTATTGCCTCTTTGAAGGGTGCTACAATCTCCACTATCTTTTTTCCCCTCTTCTTTCGCCTTAATGTTTTAGCCCTTTGCTAATCGGGTAACGGTATCCATTACCGTCTTTAATCCATGTTTTTTTATTAATGATTCTAATCCTATCTCCATCTCCCCCCGCTTCTCCTCTTCTTCCCCTTCCTCTTCCCTTTCTTCGTAAGTCAGGGCATCAGATAAGCACCATTGAACACATAACGGCTCTGGTAGTGGCGGTTTTTCTTCACACATATCACATTTTAGAGGGAGACCGGAATCAGGGTCTTTGAAAAGCTCCCTGGATGGGCAGGAAGCCCTGCAGAAGCTACACTCGTCATACTTCTTTTCGTTAATCGTATAAATGTATCTGCCATTACATTCGGCTTCAGTATACTCACCAGCCATTACCGGAAGATAAATGTCGTTTA
>JAUWGZ010000112.1 GCA_030606165.1 Dehalococcoidia bacterium | reverse complement strand
ATATAGTCCAGCACATGAAATAAAATCGGCTTATTGCCCACTGGCAGGAGGTGCTTCGGGATAGTGTTAGTTAGCGGCTTAAGTCTTGTGCCTTTGCCGGCAGCTAAGATTAAAGCTTTCACCCAGCCACCCCACTGCTGTACTTGTTGACTTGCCCACACATCTTCCCGACCAACTATGCCCTTTCAGCTCTACCCTGGTCACTTGAAATAGTGAACCGGGCGAGGTACTGCTTTATAAAGTTTATCGCATCTATATGGGTTGGGTCAACCCTGTTTAGCATTACCCATAGATAAAAGAATCGCACAGCCCGGCAGCGAAGCCTTCGTTGTCAAGCCGACAATCGGGGATAAGGTCTTTTTTATTTAGTTTTAGGCCCTTTCAAGAAATCTAAATTTCTCGGCATTGATTCCAGGGGCATTTCAAAACGAAGTTCAGGGACTTCTTCATAATTTTTATTTTTGATCCACCCGGCTTGCGTGTAGTAATACGAAAATCCTCCTTTTGTTTCAATACTTTCATAGTCGGATTTGCATTCTTTTGATATCCAATTTCCCATTTTCAATATTTTTGAAGCGGGATTGATTGTTACATGTCCGTAAGAAGAAGGAACTAAAACACGATCTCCCTTCGTTGCTTTTACATAGCAAACGTCTTGGATTTTCCCCTCTCCTTGCTTTTGCATCAAAAAAATTCCCTCTCCTTCCAAAACAATATATAGTTCTTGATATCCCCCGATGTGGTAATGTCCTTTTGTTTTTACAAATTCTTGGCCCAGCATCTTGGGCGGAATTGTTGTAATATCATACCTTAAGTCATTTTTTTCCTCGATGCCTCGCTCCATATAATAAACCTCGAAGTTGGGGGCAGTTTTTGCCCAGGCCTTGTCGTAAAGGACCATCTTCATATCATCCAGATACCGAATTTGCGTTTCTATTCCCATATTCCTCCTCGTTTTATGCGTTGGTTTCCCAGAAATTCGCTGGTTTAGGGTGATTCAGCATTCCTGACTTATTAGATTGCCGGTAAACAGAGGCATTATCTAAATCAACCGTGGTTGACCCTCGATATCTTGCTACCTGTGCCTTAATCGGCTGAGCTAAGGTTCCCGTTTAGGAGAATACTCCAATTAAGTGATTCAGGCAAGCTGTTAAGCTGTGCCGCGGTTGCTTCGGCGAGTTCTCTCGCAATGGCACGCGGTAGCTAGTAAACAGTCTCCTAATATTATCATTGACATCTGGATAAACTAACGTTAATCTTATTAAAACAAGCGAAAGTTCCTTTAGTGTGAGATGGCCGTGGCTGGAGACGAGAAGAGAGTGCTTATCCTGGGCGCGGGAGCGGCGGGGATTAGCGCGGCACTGGAGTTGAAGAAAGCCTCTGCTGGTGTACCGGGGCTGGAGGTAACACTGGTGGATCAGCGGGATTATCATCTTCCTCTGCCCTTTATATGGCAAGTAGTCGGCGGTAGCGTTGAGCCTAGTCATATCTCTTTCCCCTTGCATGCCCTGCTGAGAAGAAGGGGTGCTGCGGGACCGGTTAAATTCAAGCAGAGCCGCGTGCGGGGCATAGATGTGGAGAAGAAGGTAGTCAGCACCGATGATGGAGAGCTGGAGTGGGACTATCTGGTGGTAACCTTGGGCAGCACTACCAATTTTTTTGGAATGGCCGATGTCGAGGAAAATTCGCTAATTCTGAAATCTCTGAGTGATGCTGTCAGCATCCACAATCACATTTTGGACAACTACGAGGCGGCATTGAGGGAAGGAGATGAACAACGCCAGCGTGAGCTGCTCACCTTTGTGGTGGTGGGAGGTGGACCCACCGGGATAGAACTGGCGGCGGCTATTCAGGACTTCGTGCGCAAGGCGCTGATACGGGATTACCCTTCCCTGATGTCCCAGACTCGGGTGCTCCTGGTTGAGGCACAAGATGCTCTCTTATCTGGCATGAAGGCTAAAATGTCGGAACTGGCTATCAGCCGGCTGCGCTCTCGAGGAATTGAGGTTTTATTGAGAACTCGTATTACCAAGGTTTGGTCAGGTGGTATCCAGACTGTTGACGGGCAGACTATAGCAACCAGCACTGTTATTTGGGTTGCGGGGGTGAAGCCGGTGGCTGTTGTGGAATCGCTGCCTTTCGAGAAGGCGAAGGGTGGGCGCATCATGGTGAATCAGTATCTGGAAGTCCCTGAGTCACCCGGGGTCTACGTACTCGGGGATTGCGCTTATTTATTACAAGAGCATGGCTCGGTACCCTATCCCCCAACCCAGCAGGTAGCCGGGCGACAGGGCCCGGCCTGTGCCAGGAATATCGTCCGCGCTATGCGAGGTCAGGACCAGCTTCCCTTCCGTTACAAGTTTAAGGGGCAGCTAGTATATATGGGCAGGAATCTGGCGGTGGCTCAGTTGGGTAATCGTGTTTTCGATGGTTTTGCTGCCGCGCTGCTGCGGCGAGTCTATTATCTATGGGTATTTATCTCATATCTCGGGCTGCCGACGGAATTCAGGAGAAAGCTAGGTGCCGTTCGTGATTGGATACCCGCCTACTTCTACCATCGCAATACGGCTCACCTGGAGTGAGCAGCGGACGCAGTCAGGGAGGGTTACAACTCTTCATTCCTGGTAAATCTTAGCCACAACCTATCCCCATCGGTAATGAGTTCGATGGTGCCATCCTCATCTGTTCGATAAACATTGTCCTCACCCAGCCTGTCAATCAGCCTGTCCATCACCTCAGGGCTGGGATGGCCAAAGGTGTTATCCGCCCCCACCGAAATCACCGCCACTTCAGGGTCAACCGTGGCCAGAAACTGCTGAGAAGTTGAGGTCTCGCTGCCATGATGGGCTACCTTAAGCACAGTGCTTTTCAAATTGGCTCGCTGCCCGATAAGCTCGAATTCAACTTCTTCTCTGATGTCGGCAGTAAACAGGAAACTGACCTTGCCCCAGGTCAGCTTTAACACTACCCCATTGTTATCTATATCGCAGCTAGTCCCTTGAAAAAACTCTGCGAGAGGGTTAAGTATTTCTATAGTAATTCCGTTGCCCAAATCAATCTCCTGTCCAGCCCGGGCTATGTTATGTTCGATTCCTTTATCTTCAAC
>JAUWGZ010000115.1 GCA_030606165.1 Dehalococcoidia bacterium | reverse complement strand
TTGCCGATTATCTCATGGCCATAAACATGGTTGTAACTGGGGCTGTGAGCAAGGAAGTCTGTACTGAATGCATAGTCAGCTTTTATCCCTGGTTCAACTTGACCAAGCGGAGGAGAGTCCGATCTTTGTAGTTGCCTGATTCATCAGGCACTTCGCTTTTTGTCATTGCGAGCCCCGACTTGTCGGGGCGCGACAATCTAGGAAAATAAAATCCTAAATACTAAATAATATCAAACGACCGAAAGCCCAATGACCAAAAGGATTTTGGACCTTGAATTTAGATATTGGGATCTGTTTAAGATTTAGTACTTTGGGTTTAGAATTTAGCTTGGAGATTGCTTCGGCCGACTTCGGCAGCCTCGCAATGACAAAGGAGGGAGCCCGATGAATTGGGCAACTACATTTTTGTCCGGGCTTTCACTGCCCTCTTACCATTTTTCTTAATAGAGAAGTCGCTTTGCCTGGGGAACTAAGGCTGAATCTAGCTGCCGAAGCACCAAACCCCACCTTTATAGACCACGCTGTAGAAGGGAGAGCCTTGAAAGTATCCTCATCGGTCCAATCATCGCCCAGTGCTAATATAAAGTCCCATTTCTCTCTCGAAATCCATCTCAACGCTGCGCGCCCCTTGTTTATGCCGGTGTTTTTCACCTCCACTACTTTGCTTCCTTCCAAAACCTGAAGGTTTAAATTGGCAATTGTATTTGAGACATTGTTTATCAGCTCCCGGGCTCGAAGCTCACCTAGCCTGGGGTCAGCCTTTCTATAATGCCAGACAAGGGAGAACTCTTTTTCTTCGATGAAAGAGCCCGGGGTCCTATCCACCCATGACTCAAGTATCGGATACACTTCTTCCTTCCACTCACTTGTCAGGGTCTCTATCGTCTCCCATCCTCCACCCTTTTCTTTAATCCATACGCCATGTTCAGCCACCAATCCCACATCGAGACCGCCGAACCACCCCTCCAGGGTATCTTTATCGCGTCCACTTATGAGCACTACTTCGTTTCGAGGATTCTTGGTAAACTTTTCAAGCAATCTCAGGAGCTTGGCTCCGGGCATTGCTTCCGCTGGTTTGGGTGCAAAAGGTACAAGTGTGCCATCATAATCCAACAGGAGTAATGCTTTATCGCTCTCTTGGAAATCGCTGGCTAATTTCTTCTGCATCTCAGAGGTCAATCCCTTTTCTTCCATCTCCCGTTGAAGCTTCTTGGTGTAAAGCAGTCTATCCATAAATTCATTTGCCCATCGCTCCACGTCGTAACGGCGCAGGCGTTTCTGCATTATGCGGTTGCGCTCTATTTGCTCTTGTTCTGGCATTTCCAGGGCTTTTGCCAATGCCTGGGCAATCTCTTCCTGGTTATTGGCATTTATTATAATCGCCTCCCCCAGCTCTTGAGCAGCTCCGGCAGTCTCACTAAGTATTAAAACCCCTTTCCCGTCCGTCTTGGTTGCCGTGTATTCTTTGGCTACAAGATTCATCCCGTCTCTGAGAGGGGTAACAAGGGCAACATCAGCCAGGCTGTAAAGGGCGGTGAGGGAGTGGGAGGGTAAAAAGCGGTATAGGTACCAGACTGGCATCCAGCCTATAGTCCCGTGTTTTCCGTTGATTTCGCCCACAAGTCCATCTACCTGTTTCTTCAACTGCATATAGCGTTCCACTCCTGTGCGTGAGGGGACTACCAGCAAAACAAAAATTACCTTCCTCTTGAACTTTGGGTTCCTGTTCAGAAACACACTGAAAGCTCTCAATCGCTGGGGGATGCCTTTGGTGTAATCCAGACGGTCCACTGAAAGAATTACCTGACAATCTCCTAGTTTTCTGCTAAACCTTTTTCTCTCTTTTTGCACCTTTGGGTCCTGGGCAGCGCTGGAGAATTGTTCATAGTTTATTCCCATGGGAAATGCATCCGCCCTCACTACCCGATCGGCTACAGTGGTCTGCCCCATAGCCACTTCGTAACCCAATAGACGGTGCACGCTGTCCAGGAAGTGCCCGGTGTAGTCATAGGTGTGAAAACCTGCAAGGTCTGCGCCTAAAAGTCCTTCCAGAATTTGTTTACGCCATGGTAACAAGCGAAATATTTCAAAAGACGGAAAGGGGATGTGGAGGAAGAAACCTACTGTTGCCTTTGGCAACCTTTCTCTCAGGAGCTTGGGGAGGAGCATTAATTGATAATCGTGTATCCAGATAATATCATTAGGTTTGGCAACTTCAGCAACTGCGTTGGCGAAAGCTGTGTTGACTCGTTCATAAGCCTGCCAGAAATCTTCGCTGTATTCCGCATAGAGGGGGAAGTAGTGGAAAAGGGGCCAGATAGTTCTGTTACAGAACCCGTGGTAGTAGGCTTCGACATCGTACTGGGAGAGAGGAACCGGGTAGCAGTTTTCAGGTAGCAATCTCGCCACGATATCTGTTTCCTCTTTTATTTTTTTCCGGCCTATGCCCGCCCATCCTATCCAGATGCTGTTGCCGGATTTGTACCACGAACTTAGACCTGTAGCCAGGCCACCAGCACTGGGCTCAATGTGCAAATCGCCTTTTTTCTCCTGAATAGTGAAAGGCAGCCTATTTGAAACAATCAACAACCTCTGCATGATTTTTACTCCAATTCCACTTTACAATCATCACCTATGAACAGCCTTATCTTCTCAGGGCTTTTCCCCTGTCCAGCTAATACCGTATTTCTACCGATGACGCTGTCAGCCAGGTGCTGGATTTTCAAAATTTGGCAATTTTCCAGTATTACCGAATGCTCTAGGGATGAATCCTCGACCACCGTCCCGGCCCTGATGTTGGTGAAAGGTTGGATAAGGGAATTTTTTATCCGACAATTTGCCGCGATAAATACCGGACCTCGAACACGGCTGCTTTCTAATTTTGTTCCCTCCCCGATTTGGACTCTGCCGACGATGCGGCTTTGCGAATCCACTTCCCCTTTAATGTCCCGCTTCAA
>JAUWGZ010000051.1 GCA_030606165.1 Dehalococcoidia bacterium | reverse complement strand
TTGTTCCTCGCTTTCTACCGCGCAGGGTCCAGCCATGACGACTATTTCATTGCCACCGATAGCCACGCCATTTATTTTGACTATAGTGTCTCGGGGATGGAACTCTCGACTGGCAAGTTTGTAGGGTTTGCTCACAGGTATGACCTGTTCCACGCCGGGGAGCAATTCCAAGGTGTCGCGAAGTTCAGGGAAAACTTGCCCCAGTACGCCGATAACGGTATGTTCAATACCCTCTGATATGTGTGATTTTAGACCAACGTCTTCGATTCTTTTCTTAACCCCACTGATTTCATCTTGGCTGGAGCCGGTTTTCATGACTACAATCATGTGTTGCCTCCGATTAATGTGACGGTTTGTATGATACTGTTGCCTTCTTCCTCAGTCTCTTTGCCTCTCCTAAGTAAATATGTATGATTTCCTCAGGTCCCTTTTCAGTGTTTACCAGCATCAGAATTCTCAGGCAGCGGGGCAAATCGTTGGGGACGTTCATTTCATGCCCACAAAGCAAAGCCAGGTGCTGTGTCCATCCCAACTCTCGTGTTGCTACTGCGGGAAACTCAGCATTTAGGTCTGACGTGGTGCTGAAAAAAATAGCAGCTATGTCGTCAATTTTAACGCTATTAGCCTGTGTCATTTCCACAAGCAGTTCCTCAGTTGCAGCTAGGATACTCTCTTTATTATTTGCTGAAACTGTGATAGCACCTCTGATGCCACGGCACTGCAATTTAACCTCTCCCTTTTTCAGATTTAAACTAATAGCGTATCCTATTTATCATCCTTCGTCAAGAACGCTTGCCTTGAGCGGGATAAACCGCCATAATCATGTCTCGTGAGCAAAAAATAGCTATTGTGCTATGCCCAGTTCAACCAGTATAAAGGGCCGGGTTTTAATGATACTATTACTCGCTATTTGATTGTCTGGTAACAGCCTCAGGTGGTAAGATGATAATAAGTGTTCTTGCACTTGTTGGTAATATCTGTGATTTTTAGATATGCAAAGGGAGAAATTTGAGGCTCTCGTAGTGAGGGCGATCGATAGTTTGCCACCGGAGTTTCAGTGCAAGCTGGAAAATGTTGATGTCGTGGTAGAAAATTGGCCCACACCAGGGCAACTGAGACGAGTTAAACGCAGTCATCCCACCCAATTGCTTGGTCTTTACCAGGGTGTGCCCCAAACTAGACGAGGCCGGAGGTACGGATTAGTTTTGCCTGATAAGATAAGTATCTTTCAAAAGCCCATAGAGGCGCAATGCCGCTTTGGCGATGCAATTGAAGTAAAGGTAGAGGAGGTAGTGCGCCATGAAATAGCCCACCACTTCGGCCTCGACGAAAAGACTCTGCGGAAGATAGAGGGTGAGAAACGCGGGAGGAAGTAAGAGCTCGCCCTTTCTGTCATTGCGAGGCTGACTTTAGTCAGCCGAAGCAATCCCAGCCGGGGCTGTTGAGGGCTGAGATTGCCGCATACCTTTCAGGTGCTCGCAATGACAAGAAGAGCCTGATGAATCAGGCAACTACAAAGATGCGGGGCCTTACTCTCCTTTTGAAGAGGGATTTTATAGTATTTTTAGCATATTATGCGGGAGGTTAAAAACCTGAACCGATATTACCAATAAATTGAGCGAAGTTGTGGTCACATTTAGAAGAGTTTTTCGGAGATATTTTCCCCTGATATTTATACTGTGGATTATTTTTGTGTTATATCCCAATCCTCTAAACTTCATAATTAGTGTCCAGAGGCTTCTTAACTTCGATGCTGACCCTGGCGCTATTGAATTTATGCTGAATGACTTTCCCTCCGACCCTGCAGCTATAGAGAAAGCGGTCCTGGCTGGAATACCCTATCGCCACGATTGGGAGGTTTATAACGTGCCCTGGTATTGTCCTACCATTGAGGAGGTGCTGGAGCGAGGAGCGGGGGATTGCAAGTCCCGGGCTCTGGTCTTAGCCTCCGTTTTGGAAGCGAAAAATATTCCCTATCAAGTTAATTTATCTCCCATACACGTGTGGGTGAATTACGAGGGTAAACAGGAGACCTCAATTGAGAATGATCAAGTAAAGTTTTATCAACAAGACCCTGAAACGGGTGAAAGGCAGTTCCAGATTCCTGACATTGGTCTGAGCAAGGTAATGGATTCCTTCTGGCGGGCCTTTTGGGGTCCCATGCCCGACGGCAGAAAGGCTCTTCTAATTTCGGGCTTATTAGCTTTGGTAGCAGCCAGGGTGATTTTGCGCAAGAAGAGAACTGCCCGGTACGATACTGTAACAGAGAAAGGGGGTGCAATCTCTGTTTGAAGTCCTGATTCTCCCAAAAGGGTTGCACAATTCTCAAGATTGTGTTGATAGCGGGCGACGTCACAATGATACTTCGACATTGGGCCTTTTTCGATGTAAAATAATCCTTCTATGAGCACAAAGAGACCGGTAAAGCTGAATACGGTCTATTTGGGCCTCATTCTTTTTGTCGTCGCTCAAATCCTCATCCTTCTTGTTGCTCCCCGTATAGACCCATTCCTGGAAGAAAACAATATAGATATACCGACCCAGCCACCCGCACCGATATCCTGGTGGCCTGGGGAGGTGACATTACCTGATGGACAGGTTATCGATGTCCCAGCCCATTCAGCGTTAGGACCGATTTTAATCTATATTCTTGCAGCGGCGGCCGTGCTTGGCATTACGCTCTCCAAGATCCCACTTAAAGCTTTAAAGGTTTTTCTTAGACTCTTGTTTGCCCTTTTGTTCAGTTGGGGCGCATTCATCGCAACTGTCTTCTACGTGCCCCTTCCACTGGCTGTCGCCATCGCTGTCGCGTTTGGAACATTTTGGTTCTTGATACCACTCGTCTGGTTACACAACCTGGCATTGGTTCTGGCAGTTAGTAGTCTAGGAGCAGTTTTCGGTCGTTTTATTACGCCCTGGACTGCGATGGCTATTATTCTGGCACTTGCAATCTATGATTTCCTGGCGGTTCGTTTCAGATATATGCTCTGGATGGCAGACAGGCTATCGCAAATAAATGCCCTGCCAGCGTTAATTATTCCCAAAAACTATTCTGAGTGGAACTTCAACTTAAAAAAACGGGAGAAGATAGTAGAGGTGAATCCCGCCTCCAGGGAATACTCCATACTGGGCGGTGGTGATATTGCCTTTCCCTGTCTGCTGACAGCCTCCGTTTATTTTGCCCGGGGCCTAGTCCCAGCGGTTATTATTGCAGTATTCGGACTAGTGGGATTAGTCAGCGTCTATGCGATTCAAGCGAGATTTTTGAAGGGAAAGCCGATGCCGGCTCTGCCGCCTATCGCTGTCTTCACATTGGTTGGATTATTGATTATCTAGTGACACGGCAAGTTCTTGCTCTAATCTGGATTTTTCAATATACTGACGAAGGTAACTAGATGAAATCGGACAGGCGGATAACCAATCTCATTATTACAGGTTTCTCGGGCACCGGTAAATCTCTGGTGGCTATGGAGGTAGCCCTGAGATTAAATTGGAATTTCATTGATACCGATGACGAGATAGTTAAACAAACTGGCAAGTCTATCGCTGAGATTTTTCGTCAGGATGGGGAAGCTAGATTCAGGGAACTGGAACGCGGGACGATTAGAAAAGCTTGCCGACAAAGTCAGACAGTCATAGCTATTGGCGGCGGTGCCATAGTTGACCCGCAAAACTATGAGTTGCTTGCCAAAACCGGGCTAATTGTTTGCCTGGAGGCTAAACCTGAGACAATCTATGAGCGCTTATTCCGTGAGGCTGCTCGTGGTCCTGAGACCGAAGTTCGCCCCCTTTTAGCTAAAGATAACCCCCTGGAACGCATCAGGCAGCTTAAAGCCTCCCGGCAGCCTCACTATGCTAATGTTGACTGGACGGTCCATACCGACAATCTAAACATCAGCCAGGTGGTGGAGGAGGTAATAAAGGCTTGGAGATTGCTTCGTCGCTACGCTCCTCGCAATGACAGGGAAAAGGCTCGCAATGACAGGGAAAAAGCTCGGAGTGGCAGTGACAAAGACATCGCTTGCCTGGTGGAAACTGCGACTCAAAGTTATCCTGTCCTTGTTGGCTATGGTTTATTGGACAAGCTGGGCGAAAAGATGAAGAAAGCTGCTTTATCCGGTACAGCCACCGTAATTAGCGACGAGAATGTCTTCTCTGTTTACGGCAGCAAAGTCGAGGGAATCCTCAAGGACGCTGGCTTTGCTGTTAATTATTTTGTAGTGCCGCCGGGTGAAGAAACGAAAAGCATGGACTATGCTATCAAGATTTACGATTTCCTTGTCGAGCATCGAGCGGAGCGAGACGATATTATCATCGCCCTGGGTGGTGGCATGGTAGGCGACTTAGCGGGCTTCGTCGCTGCCACCTTTTTGCGGGGCATGTTCTGGGTACAAGTGCCAACCAGCTTGGTAGCCATGGTTGATGCCAGCATCGGGGGTAAGGTCGGGGTTAATCATCCTGAGGGAAAAAACCTTATTGGTGCCTTCTATCAGCCTAACCTGGTTTTGGCTGACTGTCAGACTCTTACCACTCTGCCTCAGCGTGAGCTGACCTCAGGCTGGGCTGAAGTTATTAAGCATGGCATGATTCTTGATGAGGAATTTGTTCAATTCCTGGAGAGCAATGTTAATAAGCTGATAAAGCTAGAACCAGAGCTAATCACTCAGGCTATTGCCCGCAGCGCTGCTATCAAGGCTCAGGTCGTCAGTCAGGATGAAAAGGAAAGGAAAGGGAAACGTACCATCTTAAATTATGGGCATACCATCGCTCACGGCCTAGAGGCGGCTACACAATATAAGCGCTTTCTTCATGGCGAAGCGGTAGCTATTGGCATGATGGGAGCGGCCAAGCTCAGTCAGCGATTAGGTCTTTTGCCTTCAGCGGCAGTGGAGCGCCAGCAAGCCTTATTACAGAAATTCGGTCTACCCACGTCATTGCGAGCCGAAGCTGCGAGCCAAAGGCGTGGCAGGACGCGAAGCAATCTCAAGTTGAGCCTTGCCGGGGTAACTAAGGCCATGGAACTGGATAAAAAAGTGAGCAGGAAGGCAATTCGCTGGGTGCTGTTACAAGATATCGGCAAAGTAGTAATTCGTAGCGATGTGCCTCAGCAGGATGTGCAAGCCATTCTTCTAGAGTTGTGGCGACACGACACCTAATTCAGATGTCGCCAAAACAGATTATTTACGCCTAACAAATCATTCCAGCGGACGGCTTTCAGCCGCCGCTGATTTAGAACGTTAGGCAAGAAAAAAATGATATAATTAAGAGGAAGAATATCAAGAGGAGATTATGGGTACCACAAGATTTATATACTGGCAAGACGATGATATATGGCTTGGTTATTTGGAAGAATATCCAGATTATATGACGCAAGGAAAGTCATTAGAAGAATTGAAAGAAAACCTCAAAGATATTTATGACGATTTAACCAGTGGTGCTATTCCGTATGTTCGTAAAGTTGCCGAACTGGAAATAGCATGAAAAGAAAAGATCTGGTAAGGCAACTGGAAGAGGTGGGTTGTGTTTTTATTAGACGTGGAAGAAGACACGATTGGTATCAGAATCCAAGAACAAAAATTGCTCAACCTGTTCCGAGACATCACGAAATCAACGACAATCTTGCAAAACATATCATAAAAACGTTGAAGCAGGATGGCTAGCAAATAAATCCAGAGGACGGCTTTGCCGCCCGCCGCTGATTTCAGGCGGTACAACAAGAATTGACCTAAACGACACAGACATGCCGATTGCTCTCACAAAAGTCTCTGTTCGACTCATTAGCGCCGCACGTGATAGGAACTTAGTGCCATAAGCCGGTGCCGGCCGTTCTTCAGGAGCTAGCGGAGCCGTGACCTCTTAGCTCAATTGAAAGCCACTCTTTTATAAGCTATAATGGACAATTCAGAAAAGGAGACTATCCTTGCTTAAAAGCCATAACTGTGGTGAACTGAGGAAAAACCATGCCGGACAAAAGGTAACTTTGGCTGGCTGGGTGCACCGACGTCGTGACCATGGCGGGAAGGTATTCATTGACCTGCGTGACCGGGAAGGTATAGTCCAAGTAGTGTTCAATCCCCAGGTATCACAAGAGGCATACCAGATAGCTGGTTCGCTCCGTAGCGAGTATGTAATTCAGGTTACTGGAGAAGTTGTCCCTCGCCCTGAAGGGACGAAGAATCGCAAATTGGCTACCGGAGATATTGAAGTCGTAGCAAAAGAGGCTGTCATCCTCAATCCGTCGAAAACGCCGCCGTTTTACATAAGTGAAGATGAAGATGTTGAAGAATCGCTTTGCCTCAAAAACCGCTACCTGTACCTGAGAAGACCGAGGATGAAGGATAACCTTCTCTTACGCCACAAGACGATAAAGTTCATTCGTGATTTCCTCGACGCTAAGGGATTTGTTGAAATTGAAACACCTATTTTGATTAAGAGCACGCCGGAGGGAGCCCGGGACTACCTTGTGCCCAGTCGTATCAATCCCGGCAAGTTTTATGCTCTTCCTCAATCTCCACAGCAGCTCAAACAACTTCTCATGGTAGCCGGGTTTGACAAGTACTTCCAGATAGCTCGTTGCTTCAGGGATGAAGACCTCCGGGCAGATCGCCAGCCTGAATTTACTCAGCTTGACATAGAGATGAGTTTCATCGAAGTAAAGGACATATTGCAGCTCATGGAGGAACTCTTCACCTCGCTTGTGAAGACTGTTAAACCTGATATGCGATTACTGGAGCCCTTTCCCTACCTTTCCTATAAAGAAGCGATGGAGAAGTATGGCACGGATAAACCGGATATCAGGTTTGGCCTGGAGCTCAAGGATATATCTGATATCGCCGCCAGTACCGACTTTCAGGTTTTCCGTTCGGCCCTCGATAATAATGGCAAGGTGAAGGGAATATGCGTCCCTGGCTGTGGTCATTATACCCGCCATCAACTTGATGAATTGATAGATTTAGCCAAGAGTTGTGGTGCCCAGGGTTTGATGACTATGGCTTTTACAGGAGAGGTAATAACTTTGGATGAGGTAAAATCGGCGGCTGCTAAATATTTAACCTCTCACCAATTGGAAGAAATAGCCGGTAGATTCGGAGCAAAGCCTGGCGACCTTTTGCTTATCGTGGCTGATAAGCTGGAGATAGTCAACAAAACACTGGATGAGTTGCGCCGCGAGATGGCACAGCGGCTTAATCTAGCCGATGCTGACCTGCTGGCTTTTGCCTTCGTAGTTGATTTTCCTTTTTTGGAGAGGAATGAGGCTGAGAATCGTTGGGAACCCATGCACCATCCGTTTACTGCTCCTCGAGAAGAAGATGCGTTGCTTCTTGATACAGAACCAGCTAAGGTTTATGGTCAGCATTATGATGTAGTGTGCAATGGTTGTGAACTTGGCAGCGGCAGTATCAGAATTCACAACCGTCAGCTTCAAGAAAAAATATTTAGCCTCCTTGGTTACAGCAAAGAAGAAACGGAGGCCCGATTTGGAGGTCTCTTAGAGGCCCTGGAATATGGAGCACCACCACATGGTGGTATTGCCATAGGACTGGACCGTTTGGTGATGTTATTTGCCGGGGAGGGGAGCATAAGGGAGGTTATTGCTTTCCCGAAAAATCAAAACGCCGTTGATATGATGCTGGACAGCCCCTCCTATGTTAATAAGCGCCAGCTTGACGAGCTAAACCTTAAGCTAAAACGGGAGGTTCTTCACCCACAATGACAAGGAATGAGACATGAAAGTAAGCACAGAAAGTTTAGGGAATTGCCAGACAGCCCTTACTATTGAGGCTGAAGACGCTGAGTTAGATAAATCACTGGAAGAGGCTTATCATCACCTGGTTAATGAGGTATCCATACCTGGTTTCCGCAAAGGAAAAACACCGCGAGCCATTCTGGTGCAGCACATAGGAAAGAAGAATTTGTTGGAAGAGGCATTGGAGTATCTTGTACCACAGCTTTATAAACAGGCGATTGAGTCTCAGGAAATCAAACCCATCGCCAGATCAGAAATAGAAATTATTCAAACTGAGCCTTTGGTTTTCAAAGCTATAGTGTCTCTCAAACCTGAAGTTAAGCTTGGCGATTACAATAGCATAAGGCTGGAGCCTGACCCCGTAATAAAAATCGCCAAGAAAGAAGTTGCCGATGCCGTGGAAAAGTTCCGGGAAAGCCAGGGAGCGTGGGTGCCTGTAGACCGCTCTGTCGAACTGGGTGATCTAGTTGCCATGGACATCGAGGCCAATGTGGATGGGAAACCCTGGTTAAATCACAAAGGCATATTATATGAGGTGGATAAGGATTCGAGTTCACCTGTGCCTGGATTTGCCTCTCGTTTGCAAGGCGCTGAGAAAAATAAAGAAATGAATTTCAGTTTGACTGTTCCTGATGACTATCCCGTTAAGGAAATGTGTGGTAAGGAAGGTACTTTCAAAGTCACTGTTACCGAAATAAAGGAAAAAGAGTTGCCAGAGCTCAATGATGAATTGGCTCGGAGTGTCGGCTATGAAAACCTGGCGGATATGAGGAAGAAAGTGGCTGTTGATTTAAAAGCCAAAACAGAGGCCAGGAATCGCTTGGAGTCGAAGCAAAAGGCGCTTGACGCTCTGGTGGAAATCAGCGAGGTAAGCTATCCTCCCATTTTGGAGGATGAGGAAATTACCGGAATTCTTAGAGACGAGGCACAGCGCTTGGGCTTTAGAGAGCTAGGGGATTACCTGAAGAAGACTAATAAAATGGAAGAGGAACTTAAACAAGAACTGCGTCCTATAGCGCAAAAGCGGCTTATTCAGGGTCTTGTCTTAGGGAAATTAGCTGAAGAGGAGAAGATTGAAATTAGTTCTTCAGAAGTAGATAATAAGGTAGATGAGATTGCCAATGATGCTGAGGATAAGGAAAACGCAAGGCAGTTCCTCTCACTGCCCCAAGTTAGGCAATCAATTGAACAATCTCTGCTTACTCAGAAGACGATGGATCGATTATTACAAATAGCCATTGGCAATGCTGAGAATAAGACAAAGGGGGAATAATGGAAACAATATCTCAAGTGATAATTCCTACAGTGACCGAGACTAGTGCTCGGGGTGAACGTATTTTAGACATATACTCCCTCTTGCTCAGAGAGAGAATCGTTTTTTTGGGCACGCCCATCAACGACCAGATAGCCAATCTTATTATTGCTCAGCTCCTATACTTAGAGAGGGAAGACCCGGAAAAGGATATAAACCTTTATGTTCATTGCCCTGGTGGCGTTATCAGCGCTGGCTTAGCCATTTACGATA
>JAUWGZ010000017.1 GCA_030606165.1 Dehalococcoidia bacterium | reverse complement strand
GAAGGCTTCAATGCACAATGACACCCACCCTGTCATTGCGAGCCCCGACTTGTCGGGGCGTGGCAATCTCATTGGCTAAATTCCAAATCCCAAAATCCAGTCTCCCAACAAATCCAAATATCAAAATTCTAAACGCTTTGAGCATTGGTATTTGGTGCTTGGGATTTAGGATTTTCCCCTCAGAGATTGCTTCGTCGCTATCGCTCCTCGCAATGACAAAAAAGAAGTGTCACTAATGTACTGAACGAAGACAGCATCTTGACACACAAGCTGACTCACGGTGATAATTGTGATGTAATGACAGGTAGCTTAGACGAAGATGTAGAGAAATTAAGACAAAGCCTTAATGGCTTGCCTCACCCCCAGGTAGAGCCTCCGCTTATAGTGGTCAGTGGCTTGCCAGGCACGGGTAAGTCTTTTTTTTGCCGCAAGCTGGCCGAAAGGTTGTCTTTTCTCATCTTAACAAGCGATACTTCGCGAAAAATCCTGTCCCCTTCCCCGCTGTATAAGGAAAGTGAAAATAAGCGCCTTTTCTCTGCCTGCTACGCTCTCATCGAAGAGCTTCTAAGGAAAGGAATTCCTGTCATCTTCGATGCCACAAACCTGCTGGAGCACCATCGGGAACATTTATACCACGTTGCCGAAAGAACAGGTGCCAAGCTCATCCTGGTCTGGGTTGAAGCTCCCGCCGAAGTGGTGCGGCAACGCCTTCTGGCCCGAGAAAAAGCAGCTATGCCTCAGTATGACTCGGAAGCCGATTGGGAAGTATATAATAAAATGAAGCCTCGAAGGGAAAAAATTTCTCGCAATCACCTTGTTGTCGATACCTCGCAGGATATTACCGCCATAATCGATAAGATTGTGCGAGCAACAAAGAAGTAAGTGCAAAATTTCCTGTATTAACCTCTTCAATTCTTCATCCAAATAAAGTAAAATAAATGTTCTAAAATTTACACATTTTAGGGAGACGAAACTTGGAGATTAAGGTTATAGCTGGAGACATAGCTCAAATCGAAGCTGATGCCATTGTGGTAAATCTTTTTGAAGGTATGGAACAACCGGGCGGCGCTACTGCTGCTGTGGATAAAGCCTTGGGCGGAGCTATTAGTTCTCTAATCAGTCGAGGTGAGATTAAAGGTAAATTTGGAGAAGTTAACATTGTCCATACGCTTGGGGAACCCCGACAAGTCGGGGCAGGAATAGTAGCTATTGCAGGGTTGGGCAAGCGCCAGGATTTCAATGTGGATAAAATTCGCGGCTTAGCCGGAGAATCTTGCCGGGCATTGCGCAAATTGAATTGTCACAAGATAGCCACAATACTTCATGGTGCTGGCATAGGCAATATTGAGGTTGAAGCTTCAGCTGAAGCAATAGCTGAGGGCGCTCTTCTCGGGCTTTATAGCTTCACCAAATATAAGAAGCCTGAATATGAGGATATCGAAGAAATGCTGATAGTGGTAAGAGAAAAGGAAAAAGTCCCAATCCTGGAGTCGGCCATTGGCAAGGAGAAGGTGGTAGCTGAAGCTACTAACCTGGCCCGGGATATGGTTAATGAACCAGCTAACTACATGACGCCTAGCCAGATGGCTGAAACAGCTAAGGAAATAGCTAGCAAATATAATTTAGAGCTCAAAGTCTTTGACCGCGAGGACATGGAGAAGATGGGCATGGGAGCACTCTTGGGTGTGGCGAAAGGAAGCAACCAGCCCCCCAAGCTAATAACTCTCAGCTATAAAGGAGATGGACATTCCCAAAAAGCCCTTGGCTTTCTGGGCAAGGGCATAACTTTCGATTCTGGAGGAATCTCTATTAAGCCCTCGGAAGGCATGGGTGAGATGAAGGATGACATGGCTGGCGCTGCTGCAGTTATGACAGCACTCGAGGCTATTGCTCAGTTGAAACCGAAGATTAATGTCACTGCCATCATCCCGGCTACTGAGAATTTACCCAGCGGCACTGCCCTGAAACCAGGAGATGTATTGAAGGCGTTGAATGGCAAGACCATAGAAGTAATAAGCACCGATGCCGAAGGAAGGCTTATCCTGGCTGACGCCCTGAGTTATGCTCGGAAGCTTGGTTTATCTCCCCTGATAGACTTGGCTACCTTGACCGGAGCCTGCCGTGTTGCTTTAGGTACCCTTTATAGCGGTCTCTTTGGCAATGACCAAGACCTGGTAGATAGAGTCCTCAGAGCTGCGGAAGGAACCGGGGAGAGAATGTGGCAAATGCCCATGCCTGAGGAGTATAAGGAGCAAAACAAAAGCGAAATTGCCAATGTTAAGAATACCGGCAACAGGTATGGCGGAGCCATCACCGCTGCCCTCTTCTTGGCTGAATTTGTTGATGATACCCCCTGGGTTCATATCGATATAGCCGGCACTGCTTCCTCGAACAAGGAGAGCGGCTACATAGTAAAAGGAGCTACTGGAGTCGGGGTCAGAACCTTAGTCGAATTAGCTTTGAGCGAGGCGAAGAGTCAGGAGGCTATATGAAGATAAAGTGGTTGGGTCACTCTTGCTTTTTGGTCATCTCTAAGAGCGGTGTAAGAATAATTACCGACCCTTATGCCGTGGGTGGGGGTATTAACTATCCTCCTCTCGAGGAAACCGCAGATATTGTTGTGGTAAGCCATGGACATGATGACCACAGTAATGTTTCGGCAGTGCGAGGGACACCCGAAGTGGTTAGAGGTGACGGCACAAAAACTGCCAAAGGTATTCAGTTTAGGGGCATTGCCAGTTATCATGATGACTCCCAGGGTGAACAAAGGGGACCTAACACTGTCTTTTGTTTCAATGTAGATGGCCTAAAGCTTTGCCACCTGGGTGATTTAGGGCATGCGCTCAGCCCGGAGCAAATCGCCGAAATCGGTGCCGTAGATATACTGTTTGTTCCTGTGGGTGGCTTTTATACCATTGATGCCTCTATAGCTAGCCAGGTATGCGACCAATTAAAGCCCAAAGTAGTTATTCCCATGCATTTTAAGACGCCCAAGTGTGCCTATCCTATAGCCGGTGTCGAGGATTTCCTTAAGGGCAAGAAAAATGTGAGAAAGGTAGGGGGTAGTGAAGCGAACTTCGAGCGAGAAAGGCTTCCGGCCGCTACCGAAATCGTGCTCCTGCAACCGGCTTTGTAGTTATTTAAATTTAGCCACTGATACGAAGTCAATGATTGTCAAAGATTCTGATTTTGTGTTTACTCCTCCCCCACAGCTTTCCTGGGCAAGGCGAGTTTTGATCAAACCCTGTGCTGGTTATCCCTTGCCGTACCCCGCAACTACAAGTCCCAAACTACTGAATACTATTATTAGAGGCATCAGGAAAGTTAGTAATGCAGATATCCTCATTGCTGACGGGACTCCTAGCGGTGAATCGATTTACCCAATATATCAGGCTTTAGGATATAACTTCCGTCACGTTCTCATGCTCGATATCAGGGATTCCATTTTTATAGAAGTGCAGAATCCTTTATCTCGATTCTATGCTGTGGAGAGTTTGTGGGTGCCCAATGTGGTGTTGCGCAGCGACTTCTTAATCAGCGTCACCCCCTTCAAGGTTGGTGGTAGCTCTGGGCACTTCAGTGTAGCAAACCTTTTGAGTCTGCTGCCGGTGAGCAAGTATCAAAAGGGCACATCGGGTGGTTGGGGAGCTCTATATGAATTAGGCATCGAAAAAGTCCTTGCAGACCTCTACTTCACCCTGCCTTTTGATTTGGGCATTATTGAAGCCCATCAAAAGTTCTTCTACACTGATGACCCCACGAAAGGGGAAGCAGAGGATTATGGGAAAATCTTGGTTGGCGAACCTCAGGAAATTGATTTTAAGGCTTCTCAAATAGCTGGGGTTGACTGTGAGCACTTAAGACTGATTAGTGAGAGCAGGGTTCAACTTGAGGACTAAGAAATTCAAAAGGCAAAAATAAAAGTGCAAAATTAAGAAGTTTTGCATTTTGAGTTGTCATTTTAATTTTTAAGATTCGACTTTTAATTTTCTGTTAATATCTTACGCTAAAATCGTCGAACCGCCCTGAATAGTCTGCCCACTTTACCTCCACCCTCTCAACCTGAGCTCCTGGTGGACCCACTTTAAGCTGCCCCAGTAGCTTATTCAACTGCCGCTTCTCCCCTTCAGCTTGAACTTCCACAGCATCGCCTCTGGCAAGGTTGCGAACATAGCCTTTTAAACCTAGCCTCCCGGCTTCATTGCGGACGAAGTAGCGAAAGAAAACGCCTTGCACGCGACCATAAACTTTGGCGGAAAGACGTGCCATATCAGTCATTTTGCTGTTCTGAGTTCCTCGCCATTCTCAACTATCTCTGTCACTCCGAGCCATTTCTCTTTTGTTATTGCGAGCTCCGACTTGTCGGGGCGTGGCAACCTCAAATAATGCCTTGGGGATTGCTTCGTCGCCCCGATTCATCGGGGCTCCTCACAATGACAAGGTGGAATGTCATTCTGCGCCACTTTCTGTCATTCTGAGCGAATACGAAGAATCTCTACGGGATGGACCTCATCCAGCCGGCTTAGCCCTGCTTCCTGGGCTAAGGATGATGCTTCACGGAATTCTGCGGATGATATTCGCCGTCCTAAACTTGAAATTTGAAAAGCCTGGTGGCAGGGATGGTATTGAGCCATGATATTGACATAGGTGTTGCGGGAAATTTCTTTGCTGAGAAAATTCACTATTCCTTTTGTTCCTGCTAACCCATGAGGTAAAACTAGATGGCGAACTAGGAGTCCTCGCTGAGCCACTCCCTCCTCGTTTATCTCCAGGTCACCTGTCTGCCGATGCACTTCCTTGATTGCTGCTTTATTTATCTCAGGATAGTTTTCAATGCCCGACAATTCTCTAGCAGTCTCCTCATCATCATATTTCATGTCAGGCATATAAATATCGACAATGCCGTCGAGTATCCTCAAGGTCTCCACTGAGTCATAGCCACCGCTGTTGTATACTAAGGGGAGATGCAAGCCTGACTCCACTGCTAGCTCCAGTGCTTCCAGAATTTGAGGAACTACGTGGGTTGGGGATACCAAGTTTATGTTGTGGCATCCTCTAGCTTGGAGGGAGAGCATCATGTAAGCCAGCTCTTCATTGCTCACTTTCTGGCCTTCGCCTAGCTGGCTAATGGAATAATTCTGGCAGAACAGACACCTAAGGTTGCAGTTAGTGAAAAATATAGTACCCGAACCATATCTGCCCACTAATGGGGCTTCCTCGCCGAAGTGAAGCCCATAGCTGGACACCATTGCTTCGCGGGGTGTGCGGCACTTGCCCACATCGCCAGCCAGGCGATTCACACCACAACTGCGAGGGCATACGGAGCAACTTTCAAGCAAAGATACAGCCGCATCTACCCGTTCCCTTAGCTTGCCACTACGGTAAAGCTCCAGGTAAGCTGCCAACTATCTATTCCTCGTGCTCCTCAGCGGGCTTCCTCTTTTTCTTGATTACCTCTGTCTCCAGCCGTGGCACGAATTCCGAAATCGGTTTGTTTTTCTGCGTCCCCTTCTTAGATTTCTTTGGCTCTCGCCGTCTATAATCTCGTCTGCCCATGACTACACCTCAGTTTTTCCCAAGCTGCTCTTGCTGCTTGGCTCTCAGCAGTTTTCTTACTCTTTCCTGTCCCCCTGCCCAGTGCCTCCCCCTCTACCAGAATTTCGGCGGTAAATTGCTTGCTGTGGTCAGGACCAGTAGCTTCCACCAAACGGTAAACTGGCGTTGGCCTCTTTTGTCCCTGGATGAACTCTTGCACTAATGCCTTGTAGTTTGGGGTTGTTTTCCCGGCCTTTATTTTTTCCAACTTCGGCTTGAGCTGCCTGAGAATAAATCTCCTGGCTTTGGCTAGCCCCTGGTCTAAATATAAGGCACCGATCAGTGCTTCCATAGCATTTGCTAAGTTGCTCGCCTTCGCCCTTCCTCCATTTGCTTCCTCACCTCGTCCTAATAAGAGCCAGTCACCAAGCTTAAGCGAAGAAGCTAGTTCAGCCAAAGTATCGCGGCAAACTAGAGAGGCACGAATCTCAGTTAGCTCTCCCTCAGGTAGTTTGGGGAACTCTTCATACAGCTTTTCCGCTACAATGAAGTTAAGTATGGCATCGCCAAGAAACTCTAAGCGCTCGTTGCTAGGCTGGGCGAAACCAGGATTTTCGTTAAGATAAGATAGATGCGCGAAGGCCTGCTCCAGCAAAGATTTCTGGCGGAAAGATACTCTTAAGTTCTTCTGGCAATCATTCCAGTCAACCATTTTCGTAATCAAGTATAGCAATAAAGCTTAGCTAGCTCAACCTGTTGTGCTGGCTGACTACATGGGTAACACCGAAGGAAATATTGTAAGCTCCTTCACAGGCCAGCCTTTCCCAAGCTAAGACTAAACCAAAGTCACCCAACTCAGTAAAGCGTAATTTTCAGGAAGCGTGTACGAGAAATACTCTAGCGAGGATCAACTAGAAGATATTTTAAATTCAGGTGCTAATATTACTAATGCAACTTCAGACTAATTTCACCGCCCGAGTCGTTTTTTTAAATTCCTGGCTTTGTGTTCATGTCGATCAGCCGACTCAGTACATCCAATGCCCAAGCAAACAAGCACTATTCCAAAAAAACCAACCGCACTCAATGAGGCACAAAACATACTACCAGCCACTATCCCCACCGTTACAAGAACTATTGCCGAAATAATATACATATTTGCTCTATGTTTCGCTTCATCAACTTTCTCTTGGATCTGCAACTCTTGCCATTCTGTATCTTCCTCGACTAAACTCTCCCCACATGCAGGGCAAACCATTGCATCATCATCTATTTTTCCTCCACAGTATTGACAGCGTGGCATAGCCACACCTCCCATTCTCTTTTCAATATTATAAGATAAAGTTAACCAAAATTCACCATCTTAGGCTGGCGTGTGCGCCAGGAGATTATTACAAAGTTTTACAAAATTTTTTTGGAGCTCGCAATAGTGTGTCAGTAGCAAGCCTTTCCAATAATACCTAGCCCTTAAGCCAGGGCATCATATCCCTGAGTTTCTTGCCCACGACTTCGATGGGATGCTCTGCTTCCATCCGCCTCATAGCATTAAAGCTGGGGCGGCCGGCCTGGTTTTCCGAAATCCACTCTGTAGCAAAGCTGCCATCCTGAATCTCTGCCAGAATTTGCCCCATTTCCTCCTTGACCAAATCATCAATGACTCGTGGGCCCCGCGTATAATCTCCGTATTCTGCCGTATCACTTACCGAATAGCGCATATAACTCAAGCCACCTTGATAAATCAGGTCAACAATGAGCTTTAACTCGTGGCAAACCTCGAAATAGGCGATCTCTGGTTGATAGCCAGCCTCTACCAATGTTTCAAAGCCAGCCTTTATCAGAGAAGAGACTCCCCCACAAAGCACCGTTTGCTCGCCAAAGAGGTCGGTCTCAGTCTCTTCATCAAAAGTCGTTTCCAGAACCCCGGCTCTAGCGCAACCAATACCCTTGGCATAGGCCAGAGCCGTGTCTTTTGCTTTCCCCGAGGCATCTTGATGGATAGCCACCAAGGCCGGAGCTCCTGAACCTTCAGTATAAAGTCTTCTGAGCATATGTCCCGGACATTTAGGCGCTATCATGCCAACATCAACCTCAACTGGAGGCACGATTTGAGAAAAGTGGATACTAAAACCATGAGCAAACATAAGTGTCTTGCCCCGGGCCATTTCCTTCTCAATTGACTCCCGATAGATTCTGGGCTGCAAAGTATCCGGAGCCAGCATAACAATTATATTTGCCTTCCTGGCCACTTCAGCGGCAGTAGCTACTTCAAAACCAGCTTTCTTTGCTGCCTCCCAGACTTCAGTGTCTGGTAATTCAGAAACAATGACCTGGCAGCCGCTGTCCCTTAGATTCTGGGCATGGGCGTGTCCCTGACTCCCAAAGCCAATAACGCCAATTGTCTTTCCTTTGAGCAAATCCAGGTTAGCATCCTTGTCGTAATAAATTTTAGCCATAATCCCTCCCTGTTAACCTTCAGCCGTCAGCTATCAACTATCGGCAGTTAAGAACTGCTTCCGCGAGTTAAGGCTATCCTGCCAGTTCGTGAAACCTCCTTAATACCAAAATCACGAAGGAGGCCGAGCAGAGAATCCAGCTTATCTTCATCACCGGTCACCTCCACTGTCAGTGAACCTGGAGCAACATCAACTATGTTAGCCCGGAAAATATCAACGATTTGCATAATCTCGCTTCTTGTCGAGGCAGTAGCCTTCACTTTAATTAAGGCCAATTCTCTGGCCACCATGTCTTCTTCGGTTATATCAGAGACTTTAACCACGTTGATTAGCTTCTCCAGTTGCTTTCTCACCTGCTCTACCTGAGCAGAATCACCAACAACAACAGTAGTCATGCGAGATAAGCCGGGATGTTCGCTACCACCTACAGCAAGACTTTGAATATTAAAGGAGCGCCGTCGGAATAAACTAGCTATTCGATTAAGCACCCCTGGTTTATCCTCCACTAAAGCTACTAAAGTATGTTTTGTATTAGTCAATTTGCCCCCCCATAGATAAAATCCAAACTATAATCTCTAAATTCAAAAACCTCGTCTTTTGGTCATTGGCATTTTATACTTGATTTTTAGAGTTTTCCTTCCAATACTTCCGGCTTTGATGGCTCGAAAAATCTGGCCAGGCTTTCCCCTGGTGGCACTATGGGATAGATGTTCTCCTCGGGCTCAATTAGAAAGTCGATGAGAAAAGCTCCAGGGTACTCCATAGCCTTTTGTATAGCCGGGATGACTTCCTCTCTCCGTGTCACCCGAAGACCA
Organism: Dehalococcoidia bacterium; assembly: GCA_030606165.1. Lineage (GTDB taxonomy): Bacteria > Chloroflexota > Dehalococcoidia > GIF9 > AB-539-J10 > RBG-13-51-36. The sequence goes on along the minus strand of JAUWGZ010000017.1, from coordinate 10,424 downwards.
GGGATGTCGTAAGCCTCAGCGATTTTGACAAAATCGGGATTCCAAAGTTTCGTGTCAACATAGCGCCGTCCATAGAATAGCTCTTGCCACTGTCTTACCATGCCTAGATACCCGTTGTTAATGATAGCTATTTTTACAGCAATATTTTCCTGTGTCAGAGTAGCTAATTCCTGGATAGTCATTTGAAAGCCGCCGTCGCCGGCAACACACCATACCACTTCCTCTGGGCAACCGACTTTGACTCCCATGGCCGCAGGTAGTTCAAACCCCATGGGCCCCAATCCCCCTGCAGAAATAAGACTGTTTGGCTTGGTATAAACGAAATATCGTGCCGCCCACATTTGATTCTGCCCTACCCCAGTAACCACTAGAGCATCGCCCTGTGTGGCCTCGTAGATCTGTTGAATAATGTATTGAGGCAAGAGCTCATCACTTTGCCTGATTTCCAGCGATGGATGCCCATACCTCCACTGTTCTATTTGAGAAAGCCAAGCCACATGCTCTTTTCTCTCAATCTGTTCATTCAGGGCTGTGAGCACGTTTTTTATATCCCCGACTACCGGGACCTCGGTGGGGATATTCTTTCCAATCTCTGCAGGGTCGATATCGATGTGAATGACGCGGGCATGGGGAGCAAACTCCTTGGTATTTCCTGTAGCTCGGTCATCAAATCTCATGCCAATAGCGATAAGAAGGTCGGCGTTTTGCACTGCCATATTGGCGCAAGGTGTACCATGCATCCCCATCATGCCAAGATCAAGTATATGGTTTCCAGGGAAGGAGCTCAGCCCAAGGAGAGTGTGAGCCACTGGTATTTGTGCTTTTTCAGCAAATTCCTTAAACCCATCGTAAGCTTGGGAAATAATTATCCCCCTGCCAGCGATGATAACAGGCTGCTCAGCTTCGTTAATGAGCTTTGCTGCTTTTTTAATTTGAGCCGGGTGCCCACGAGAGACAACCCTATAGCCCGGCAAATCAAGTTTATCGGGATAAACAAAGTCCTTTTGTGCTTGCTGGACATCCCGTGGTATGTCAATAAGCACAGGCCCGGGCCTTCCCGTCTGGGCGATGTGGAAGGCCTCTTTAACCGTTTTAGCCAGCTCAGCAACATCGGTAACAAGATAGTTATGTTTGACAATTGGAATGGTAATGCCTGTGATATCCGTCTCCTGAAAGGCATCCTTGCCAATAACAGGTGTGGCTACCTGGCCAGTTATAGCTACTAAGGGAGCAGAATCCATATAAGCATTGGCAATGCCGGTAACCAGATTAGTAGCCCCAGGCCCCGACGTAGCAATACATACTCCCGCCTTATGTGTAACTCGAGCATAGCCATCGGCGGCATGAGCCGCTCCCTGTTCATGGCGAACTAATATATGTCGGAGTTGAGGATATTGGGGGAAGGTATCATATATCGGTAAGACAGCACCACCGAGAATGCCAAAAATAACCTCTACCCCTTCTTTAACTAAACTTTCACAGAGAATCTGAGCACCAGTTTTCTTCATAGAATAACTCCTTACCCGGCAAATACCGCACCAGTGCTGGCCGAGCTTACTTTATCACTATACCTCTTGAGATAGCCAGTTTTAATCTTGGGTTCAAAGGAAGGCAATGAAGCCAACCGTTGTTCTAGCTCTTTTTGGCTTAATTCCACTTCCAATTTGTGGTCAGGTATGTTTATGTTAATTATATCAGCATCCCGCAAAGCCGCTATAGGACCTTTCTCTGCCGCCTCGGGAGAGACATGACCAATAGCTGCTCCTCGCGTGCCTCCAGAAAAGCGTCCATCTGTAATAAGAGCTACCTTTTTATCCATACCCATACCGCTGAGGAGGGAAGTGGCTGCCAACATCTCCCGCATTCCTGGCCCTCCCTTGGGGCCTTCATAGCGAATGACGATTACCTCACCTGACTTAAATTCGCCTTTCATTATCGCCGCCGTAGCTTCTTCCTCATTATTGAAAACTCTCGCTGGACCCCGATGCACTAACATCTCAGAAGCTACTGCAGCGCTTTTCACTACGCTGCCATCAGGCGCCAGATTGCCAAATAATATGCTAATACCACCAGTAGGGGCATGAGGTTGTGACAGGGGGCGGATTACCTCTCTATTTTTAACCTTAGCTTCCTTTGCTATGCTGCCTAATGGCTTGCCCAAAACAGTATTTGCCCCAAGCTTCAGCAATCCCGATAGTTCGTGCATTATCGCAGGAATGCCACCGGCTGAGTCCAGGTCCTGAATATGATAATCGCTGGCCGGGCTTAATTTGCAGATATGAGGAACGGAGTCGCTAATCTCGTTTATCAAGGATAAAGGAAAATCTATCTCAGCCTCATGCGCTATGGCAGCAAGATGCAACACGGAATTTGTACTGCCCCCCAGGGCCATGTCCACGGCGAAGGCATTATAAAGAGAATCTTTGGTGATAACGTCTTTAGGCCGAATATCTTTGGCCAAAGTTTCCATGATTTGCTGTCCGGCTTTATAGGCAAGTTGTACCCGCCGTTCTTCCACCGCTGGTATCGTGCCGTTACCCGGCAAAGCCATCCCCAAGGCTTCGCTGAGGCAATTCATAGTATTAGCAGTGAACATCCCGGCACAGCTCCCACAACCAGGACAGGCGACCATCTCCAGTTCTTGCAACTCAGCCTCGGTCATCTTACCCCTGGCTACTTCTCCTACAGCTTGAAATACCGTAATAAGGTCAACGGACCTGGCAGCGTTTCCCTGACCAAACTTCCCGGCCAGCATGGGGCCGCCACTCACAAAGACAGAAGGCAAATTAAGCCTGATTGCGGCCATCAGCATCCCGGGCACGACCTTGTCGCAATTAGGGATAAATACCAGGCCATCAAAGGCATGAGCCTGAGCCAGGATTTCAACCGAGTCAGCAATCAGCTCCCGGCTGGGCAAGCTGTATTTCATCCCCGGATGGTTCATAGCGATACCATCGCAAACAGCTATGGTATTGACCTCAAAAGGCACTCCACCTCGACTGCGGATCCCTTCTTTTACCGCCTTGGCAATTGTTTGTAGATGGATATGACCGGGGACAATCTCACTAAAGCTATTGATTACTCCAATAAACGGTTTATCCCAGTCATCTGAAGAGCAACCGACGGCCCGCAGCAGCGACCTGTGAGGCGCCCGCTCGATTCCTTTCTTCACCAAGTCGCTTCGCATTTAACTCACCCTATGAAAATCTTACAGTTTTCGTGGATACCCCGGTAAATTAAGGTCAGACTTTATCGGGGTCCCCAAAAAGTCGCAAGACTTTTTGGGGTTGATTTAACTTATGCTCACATAAATGAAGTATGTCGCATAAAATAGCACAATACCTAACTATCGTCAATGAGATATCTTCTTGGGGGTTACTTAGCAATTGTTCAATTGTTATTGCGAGGGAAGGTGGTAATGTCATTACCCTCCACGAGATTGCTTCGGCTGACCTCCTCAGCCTCACAGTGACACATAGGGTTGTCATCGCGAGCGTAGCAAAGCAATCCCGTAGAGGCGGGCTTGTCCCCGCCCATTGTGGTCATTATTGCTTTGATATTGTTTGGCATTTAGAAATTTAGGATATAGTATTTCCCAGAAAATAGAAAAGCTCACCGGCAGGATTGGAGCAAAACAATCCCGCCGATGAGCCTCCCCATCTTCGGTTTGGTCTTAGCCCAGACCGTCAAGCAGTGTCAGGCCACTTAAAAGGCCACTAAGCTCCGGATAAGTCTGGGTTACCTCGCCAGTAGTGCCATCAAGAGTATAGGTACCCTGCAGAGCAGCTACGCCACCGGGGATGTACTCATCCAGCTCATTAGCAAGCGGGAAACCTTCAACAGTGGGCAAGTTTCCATCATGGTCAGCCTGGTAGGCTGCCACCGCTATTTCCACCATTTGTAATTCTACGGCTGCCTCCTGCCCAGAATCACCGCTTACCAACTCAGTGAGTTGAGGAATCACTGCTGACGCCGTAGATACCAGAGTGACAGACAGCACCAGCAGCCCGACCAGCAGCTGAGTCACCAACTCAACCAGCATCCCAAGCTCAATGGAGCCCTTCACTCCATGGCAAAACTGTCGGCCGACTTTACTCATACACCTTTTCATTCCTTTTCGCCTCCTTTCTTTGCTAACTTTAGACTCAGATTTGTCTTGTTCATCTGGGAATTGGTCATCTGGGAATTCTTGGGTCTTGACAACGGAGTTCGGTGTCATTACAATAAGAAACAGCTAGGGGGTTTCCTTCCCGGGTCCCTTTAGCTGTGCCTCCGTATCCTTAACCGGTGCCGGAGGCACTTGATTTTTAAGTTTGACAATCCGTGTCGTCACGTTCTAGCCTCCTAAGTACATTCCTTGCCTTATTTATCTTCTACTGCTCATTGGTCTTCTCCTTCCGTGATAATTTACTGAGGGTTAGCTGAGAATTACTGAGGGTTAGCTGAGAGTTACTGAGGGTTAACTTTAAGTAGATGAGGGTTAACTTCAAGTAGATGAGGGTTAACTTGGAGTTAAAAATTTTTCCCTAAGGCCTCATTTCAGAGTAATAGCCACCCCTCTTTTTTTTGCCCTGGCTATCCTTAGAATTTTCACCTCCAAATTTTGTAGTTTACTGATTCACCAGACTCTGCCCGATAAATTGAGTAACTACATTTTCAAACACCTTCCTGGTTTTTAGATTTAGCTCCTGTAATTTATTGTATAGTGTAGTCCCTCTGCCGTCAATCGCCCATTAGTAATGTAAGGTAGTACCATTAACCCACTCTTTCAGCATGAAATCCTTATATCTTAAGCACTAAATCCCTTCGACTTCGCTCAGGACAGGCCTGAACAAATTCTAAATTTCAAATTCAAAATCAAAATCGTTCGGGATAAGGCGGAGATGAACTCCGCCACTGCACTGCATCAGAAGCGGAAAAGGGGCAACTCTATTTTCCTCTCCCTGCATCCTCCCCACTGAGAGGTAAACCATCTATTTGTATGGACGGGGCTTGTCCCCACCCATATATAACCACTATATTCCAGCTTGGTTTCCCAAGATTGCCCCGATTAAATCGGGATAGAGCTAACCCATTTTTGATTGTATCATGGGCGGATTTGGGCTAAAATACGGGAAGCCATGTGCTTAGCAATACCGGTAAGGATTGTTTCCATAGACGGGGATGAGGCTGAAACAGAAATCGCCGGGGTGAGGCGGCGAGTTAGCATTGCCCTTACTCCGGAGGCCAAACTGGGGGATTACGTATTACTTCATACTGGATATGCCATAGGCGTTATAGATGAGGCTGAAGCCGAGGAGACCCTGAAGCTCCTGGAAGAGATAGCAAGTCTAAGTGAAGTTCATTGACGAGTATCAAGACAACAAGCTAGCCAGGGGGCTAGCATACAAAATTGCTCAGCGCTCCACCAAAACCATAAGACTAATGGAATTTTGCGGTGGGCACACGCATGCCATATTACGATATGGAATTCGCCAATTAGTCCCCAAAACGGTGGAAATGAGGTCGGGGCCAGGCTGCCCCGTCTGTGTTACAGCAACCGCTGACCTGGACAAAGCCATTGCCTTGGCACACCTGCCCGACGTTATCATCACTACTTTCGGGGACATGATAAGAGTTCCCGGCAGCTATTCGAGCTTGCAACAAGCGAAAGCTGAGGGAGCAGATGTACGAATAGTATATTCCACCATAGACGCCGTAGAGATAGCAAAAGCCAATCCTGGGAAATCGGTCATCTTCATCGGCATCGGCTTTGAGACTACGGCGCCGACTATAGCTGCCTCTATACTTAAGGCCCAGCAGGAGAAAATAGAAAACTTTCACGTTTTGTCCCTCAATAAGCTGACCCCGCCGGTGATGAAAGCGCTGCTCGACTCAGGCGAGGTAAAGCTAGATGGCATCATCGGCCCTGGGCATGTTAGTGTTATAATTGGTTCTCATCCCTATGAATTTATTCCCCAGGATTATGGAGTTGCCTGTGTCATCTCGGGATTTGAACCACTGGATATCTTGCTATGCATAGATAAGCTGGTGGAACAAATTGAAAAGGGCGAGCCCAAAGTGGAGATAGCTTACCCCCGAGGAGTAAAGCCAGAGGGAAATAAAAAGGCCAGGCAACTGATGGAGAGGGTTTTTGAGATTGGGGAAGCTAACTGGCGGGGGATTGGAATTGTCCCTCAAAGTGGCTTGAAAGTGAGAAGAAAATACGAGCGATTTGACGCCGACAAGGCTTTTTCAGTGAGCCTGAAACCACCGAGGGAGCCTAAAGGATGCCGGTGCGGGGATGTAATCCGTGGCGCAGCTATGCCACTCGAGTGCAAACTCTTTAGAAAGGTCTGCACCCCAGAAAGACCTGTCGGTCCCTGCATGGTCTCCAGTGAAGGCGCCTGCGCTGCCTATTATCAATATGGGGTTCCTGAAAATTTGCAAGGTGTTTAGGGTAGATATAGAGCAGGCTTAAATTGAAGAGGTTGGGAAACATCATAACCCCCTTTTATCCCCCTTACCTTAAGGGGGATAAAGAGAGAATCTCTATGTTAAGAGCTAAGAATGCCCCTCTTAAGATAAGAGGGGCAAGGGGAGTTATGAAGGAGAGACCTCTAATTTTAAGACGGAACTTACAGAGAAACTAAACTATTACGAGCGGGCTTATGGATGATAGCATTCTTTTAGCACATGGTAGTGGCGGCAAGTTGAGCCATGAACTGGTGGAGAAAAAATTCCTTCCCTTCCTGGCTAATCCGGCATTGAATAAATTAGATGACTCAGCTGTTTTCGAAGCCAGCGGGCGACTGGCTTTCACCACCGATAGCTATGTGGTAAACCCCATCTTTTTCCCTGGCGGTGATATAGGCAAGCTAGCCGTTTGTGGCACGGTGAACGACTTGGCTATGAATGGAGCTAAACCACTATATTTGAGTCTCTCGGCAATTATAGAAGAAGGCTTTCTCTTAAGTGAGCTTGAGCAGATAATGCAATCAATAAAGAAAGCTGCCGAAGAAGCTGAGGTAAGTATAATAGCCGGGGATACCAAGGTGGTAAATCGAGGGCAAGCTGATAAGTTGTTTATCACCACCTCGGGAGTAGGGATAATCTCTCCTGGAGTTGATATCTCAGGAGCTAACGCCAGGGTTGGGGATAAGGTCCTGCTGAGTGGCACCATTGGCGACCACGGTATAGCCGTCATGAGTCAGCGTGAAGGATTAAGGTTCTCCATGACTTTGGAAAGCGACTGTGCGCCATTGAATAAATTAGTGTCCCAACTGCTAGAGACCTCATCCAGGATTCATTGCCTGCGTGACCCTACCAGGGGTGGGCTGGCAACCACGCTCAACGAATTGGCCCGGCAATCGAAGGTGGGCATTGTGGTTGAAGAGGCTAAGATACCAGTGAAGGAAGAGGTTAAAGCTGCCTGCGAACTCCTGGGCCTGGACCCCATTTATGTGGCCAATGAAGGCAAGATGGTAGCTGTAGCTGACTCCATCGATGCCGATAAGATTCTTGCCCGCATGAGAAAAAATAACTATGGTAGAGATGCTGCCATCATCGGCGAGGTAACCAACGAGCACCCAGGGAAGGTGGTAATGAAAACAAAGCTCGGCCCCTCCCGAATCGTTGATATGCTATCCGGGGAGTTACTACCCCGGATATGTTAAATGGTTTGACAGCCAGAATTTACCAGTGCTACACTTCGCTAACCTGTGAAGCGTATTGGTATTCTGTATCACCCCCTACGGGAGAAAGCCCGAGACTTAGCTGAGAAACTGGAGGAGTTTCTATCCTCTCGGGGAGTTTCTTCGTGGCGATGCTCAGCCTGGGACGAGGATGAAGCTAAACCCCAGGTGGCGGGCACGGAGTTAATTCTCAGTATTGGCGGAGATGGCACTATCCTCCATTCTGCTCGAATCATAACTCCCCTGTCAGTGCCTATTTTAGGTATAAACCTGGGCAGGCTGGGATTTATCACAGAGATAGATGGCGATGAGGTTTTGTCTAACTTGCCCGATTTGCTTAAGGGGAAAGGTTGGGTCGAGGAAAGGGCCATGCTCGAGGCTCAGGTTGCAGACAAAAGCTTTCATACTTTGAACGATGTGGTGCTACGAAGTGTTGCAGTTCGCCTGGTTAACATAGAAGCAGAAATTGATGGCGCAGCAATAACCACATACCGGGCTGATGGCATAATTGTGGCCACCGCTACCGGGAGCACCAGCTATTCCCTGGCATCTGGCGGACCAATTCTTCATCCTCAATCCAAGGAAATCGTCCTCCAACCAATATCCTGCCACCTGGGATTGAGCCATGCCCTGGTATTGCCTCCACAGAGCATAGTTGATTTGAAGGTTGCCCACAGAGAAAAGGTCATACTCAGCATTGACGGACAAGTTGAATTGCCATTATCAGACGGGCAAAATATCAGAGTGAAGCTCAGCCCCCACATAGCTCGCTTCTTAAGAATTCACGAGCCAACCTATTTTTATAGTTCGCTGTGGCAAAAACTGGGAGGAAGAAGAAATGAAAGCTGATATAAAGGTTGATAGGGCGAAGGTGAGCGATGCTCCCTCCATACACCAGATGATCAGTCATTTTGCTGACAAGGGGGAGATGTTGCCTCGCGCCTTATCTGAAATATATGAGGATATTAGAGATTACTTCGTAGTCAGGAGAGGAAGTCAGGTTATCGGTTGTGCGGTATTGCACGTTACCTGGGTTGATTTAGCTGAAATCAGGTCTCTGGCTGTCGATGAAAAGGAACAGAAGCAAAGGATTGGCTCTTTGCTTGCCCAGGCCTGTCTGGAAGAGGCTAAGGAATTAGGCATACCCAGGGTTTTTTGTCTCGTCCGTAAGCCGGCTTTTTTTGAAAAACATGGCTTCCAACTAATCGACAAAATGGAGCTTCCCCAGAAGGTATGGGCGGAATGCTACCGCTGTCCCAAGTTTCCCAACTGCGATGAGGTAGCCCTTATTCGTCACCTTTGAAGCTGTCATCTGCAAGCAAAGCGATGCAATTTTAGCTAAGTAGCAAGAGTATGTTGAAGCCGGAAAAGACGCTAGCTAGCCAACAGATTTATCAGGGTCACGCGGTAAACATACGTGTGGACACCGTGGAGAAAGCTGGCGGCAAAAAGACCAGCAGAGACGTGGTGGAGCACAGCGATTGTGTAGCCGTAGTAGTCCTTGATGAACAAGATAATGTCCTTCTGGTTCGGCAATTCCGCCATGCAGTGGACAGGTTTCTTCTGGAAATACCCGCTGGTGGCATTGACCCTGATGAAGAGCCCATTGACTCTGTGCGCCGCGAATTACAGGAGGAAATTGGCTACTTCCCCCGGAAAATAGACAAATTGGGGGGCTTTTACTCCATCCCAGGCTATGGCACGGAGTACCTCCATTGCTTTCTGGCTACCGACCTTGTGCCCAGTCGCCTCATGGCTGAGGATACTGACGATATCGAGCTAGTCCGCATTTCCCCGGATGAAATCCCTCGACTTATTGCCTCGGGCGAAATCTGCGATGGCAAAAGCGTCGCTGCCCTGCTTATGTTCCTCTTCATACGGCCAGGGAAGTAGGCTCGTCTGTGAGGTGATATCCCAATTGGCGCACACGCCAAATCAATCCCCTGACGGTGCATAGAATATGCTATAATAATACTATAAGCTAGAGATGCTGGAAATAAAATATTACGTGAAAAGACTTAGCATCCTTTTGATTGCGGTAGCCTTAATTGCCGGGGTGGGAGGCTGTCTTTTTCCCCCTTCTTCTCAAGACCTGGAAATACGGGATTGGTATGATTTGAATGCCATCAGGGACAACTTGAGTGGCCATCATATTCTGATGAACGACCTCGATTCCACCACTGCCGGTTATGAGGAGCTGGCGAGCCCGACAACCAATGAGGGAGAGGGCTGGCAGCCGATTATTGGAACCGGGGGGGATCCTCCATTTACTGGGACTTTCGACGGGCAAGGATACGAGATACGTGACCTGTTTATCAACCTCCCTGGCAAAGGTTATGTAGGGCTCTTTAGTATTGTCGGTGAGGGAGGGCGCATCGAAGATATCGGCATGGTGAACGCCAATGTGACTAGCACTGCATATATTGGCGGTCTGGTGGGAGCTAATAGTGGCACTGTGAGCAACTCCTATTCCACAGGCAGCGTGACCGGCGTTGAGTGGGTTGGCGGTCTGGTGGGATTTAATTTCGAGGAGGGCACTGTAAGCAACTCCTATTCCACAGGCAGCGTCACTAGCGATTACGGTGTTGGCGGTCTGGCGGGAGGGAATGTTGGCACTGTGAGCAACTCCTATTCCACCGGTAGTGTCACTGGCGAGGAGGGTGTTGGCGGTCTGTTGGGAGCTAATAGTGGCACTGTGAGCAACTCCTATTCCACAGGCAGCGTGACCGGCAATGATGATGTTGGCGGCCT
>JAUWGZ010000101.1 GCA_030606165.1 Dehalococcoidia bacterium | reverse complement strand
TCTGCTATCCGTAGTTGCCCCGATGTAATCGGGGCTGTCTCAGGATGACAGGTGGATGTCCTTAAACAATATTCAATTATTAAAGTTCAAATACAAATACAAAAACTCCGCCAAAAGCCATAATAGTAGGCCTCAGGCTTAGCCTGCCTACTACTGTAAAACTATTTCCCTATTTTGTCAATAGGTAATTAGTAGTGTGTCAAATAGCTTTAGATCTATTATAGCAGCCAGCTTTCATTTGTCAATATACCTAATATAACGAGGTATGGCTAGGTATAGGCAGGACAAAACCTCCTTGCTCTTTTAGAACAAAAGTGCTAATTTATGGAGTGTTGGCAAATAAATTTGTCATTCCGGGCCCTTCGCTTTCTGTCATTCTGACTCTGAACGAAGTGAAGAGGAAGAATCTAACCCCGCTCAGGACAGGCTCTGTGGAGAATCCAGAGACCCTTCCCCTTCGTTCTCACTCAGGGTCAGGGTGACAAATAGAAAGGAAGGGGTGACAAATGGAAACAAGCAAGATTGATATGGCAGAAAGGTTGCTTTGGGATTTATTGCCCGAGGAATTTCCCTACGAAGATAAGGGCTGTGAGCTCTTTCCCTCCTGTCTTAACTGCCCCTTTCCTGATTGCATTAAAGAGGAGCCCTGGGGGAAGGAGAGGTTCTTGAAGAGCAGGCGAGCCGAGAGGATGATGGAGTTGAAGCGGGGAGGGAAAAGCATTAAGGAGATTGCCCGCATATTTGAAGTGAGCCCGAGAACGGTGCAGAGATGGCTCAAGGCGATAGAAATTCAAAAATCAAAGGTCGAAAATCAAAATGACAAATCAAAAAAAACCTTAGAAAGAAGCGGCTGTGTTATTTAGCATTCCAATCGTGAAGGAAAGGATTCCTTCACGCCTCAGAAGGATTCCCCTCTTAAGGTAAGAGGGGTTTACCCGCCTGAGCCTTTGGCGTCGGCGGGCAGGGGAGTTATGAATGAATGCAGCCTCCCAGGGCAGAAGGTCGGGGGATTCATAACCCCCTTTAATCCCCCCTTATCTTAAGGGGGGATGATGAAGGGGAGAATGCTTATCTTAAGGATTCCCCTCTTAAGGTAAGAGGGGTTTACCCGCCTGAGCCTTTGGCGTCGGCGGGCAGGGGAGTTATGAAAGAGAGAGTCCTTATCTTAAGGGCGATAGTTTAGAGGAAGTAGAGATTGAAAATGAAACAGACAAGCTTCAACCCGGCTAGTCTGAACCGCATGGATACCGCCCGCCTCACCGCCTATCGCACCAACCTGGATTTCTACCAGGGAAGCCAGTGGCAGCAGACGTCGCGCCACCGCCAACTCGTCTTTAACTACGCCAAGGTCTCCATCGACAAGGTCACCAGCTTTTTGATGCAGGGACTCGGCTTTGCCTGCTATTCTGGCGAGGAGACAGACGAACTCAAAGCCCGGGTGAGGCGAGCTGAGCAGCTCCTCCACCAGGTTTATGAGCAGAACACCCTCCAGCAGCTCGATTACGAGACCGAGGTCGACGCCGCCATCCTGGGAGACGGCTGCTATAAGGTGATATGGGATACCGACGAGAAGCGAATCCGTATCACCGCCCCCGATGTCTCCGGCATCTATGCCTGGTGGCTCGGTGACGATACTTCCCGTGTCTGGAGAATGGCTTCAAGATACACCCTCACCCGGGAGGAAGTGGAGATGCTCTACGGTGGTGTCATTGCGAGCGACCTGCCCGCCTGCTTGCCGTATGACTCCAGCAGGCGAGCCAAGTCTTGGCAGGCGGGAGCGAAGCAATCCCGAGGAAAGGACAGAGTCGTGGTAACTGAGCTCTGGACGGATAAGACCTTTGACCTTTACCTGGACAACGACCTCATAGAGTCCAGGCCCAACCCTTATGGCTTCATCCCGTTTATCATCTTCCCCAACGTCAAGCAGCCCAAGCACTTCTGGGGCGAATCGGATATCTCGGTCCTCATCCAGCCCCAGCGGGAACTCAATCGGGCCTTGAGCCAGCTATCCCGCATCCTGGAGCTGTCGGGCAATCCCATCGCCGTCCTCGAGAACATCGCATCAGCCGAGGACATCAAGGTCCAGCCGGGCGCCCTGTGGACCATACCCGAGGATGCCAAGGCCTATCTTCTGGACTTACTGCAAGGCGGCGGAGTCAGGCTGCACGTCGATTATATCGATTTGTTATACCGTGCCCTTCACGATATCTCAGAGACGCCCCAGGCCGCCTGGGGAGGTATCGAGAAGGAGCTCTCCGGCACCGCCCTGAAGGTTGAGCTCAGCAGCCTTATTCAGAAGGTAATTCGAAAACGCACCATCAGGACCAATGCCTATCACCAGCGTAACGCCATGATATTGAAGCTGGCGGAAATGTTTATGAACGAGAACTTTGAGGGAGTGAACCATAGAGTGGTCTGGGGTCAAGTACTCCCTCAGGACGTCGATAGGCAGGCCCAGACCGAGCAGCTACTAGTCCAGGCCGGAGTCCACAGCCGGAGGACCGCTATGGACGAAATGGGGGTTCAGGACCCCGACGAGGAGTTCACCAGGTGGTTGGAGGAGAGGACAAAGATCCTGGAAATGAACAGGGAGTTCAGGGCATCGTCCACACGTGGCGGAGCGAGAGAGAGAGCGACAGCCGCAGAACCTGCTCGCCGTATGACTCCAGCAGGCGAGCCTGCTCGCCAAGCTTTAGCAGGCGAGATGGAAGTGCCTGAGTAATAACTCAATCCCTTGTCATTGCGAGTCCCGATTTATCGGGACGAAGCAATCTCAAGAAGAATAGGAGAAATATATGGAAAACGGAACCCCAGAAACTCAGCGAACTCAAGAAACTCAGCGAACTCAAGAAACTCAAAACACTCAAGAAACTCAAGAAACTCAAGAAACGCCAGAAACTCTTGACGCCATCAAGGCTCAGCTCGAGGAGGAGAAAGAGGCTAAGGCCGCCGCTGAGGCAGCCCTGACCGAGAAGGACGCCCGCATCGCCGAGCTGCAAGCCGAAGGCAAAGCATTGCGAGCAGAGCGAAGCAATCTTCAAGCCTCCCTAAGCGAAGCGAAGTCGGGAAGCGAAGCGGCTGTCGCCGAGCTCAGTCAGGTCAAGGAAGCCAACACCCAGGCCGTGGCCAAATACCTCGGTGCCGTCAGACTTGCCAATCCCGCCATCCCTCAGGACATCATCGCCGGCGCCACCATCGAGGATATAGACGCTTCGCTGGCGAAGGCCACCACCATCGCCGAGTCCGTCAGGGCCAACCTCGAAGCCCAGGCCAAAGAGGCCAGGGTCCCCGCGGGAGCACCAGCCAGGGGCGAGATATCCCTCGAGGGCTTAACCCCCAGGGAGAAGATCGCCGCTGGAATCCAGCAAAAAGGAGGAACTACTTAGTAAATCCTAAATACTAAATCCGAAATGCCAAACAAAAGAAAGGAAAAATTCAATTCTTCTCATCAAAACTCCAATGACCAAAACGAGAAGGTTTTGAATTTTGGAATTAGGATTTGGAAATTCGAATTTAGGATTTTTCCGAAGGAGGAAACATGAGCATATCTTTAGCAGAAGCAAGCAAGCTCTCGACCGATATCCTGCTTAAAGGAATCATCGAGACCATCGTCAAGGACAGCCCCATCTTACAGGAGCTGCCCTTCATCCAGATCGTGGGCAATAGCCTGAAATACAACCGGGAGAAGACGTTGCCCACCGTAGGTTGGTATGCCCCGGTGACCGGTACCTGGACTCAGTCCGAGCCGGCTTTCGAGCAGTGCTCTGCCAGCCTCTGCGTCCTTGGCGGAGACGCCGATGTCGACAACTTCCTCAAGTCCACCCGCTCCAACGTCCAGGACCTCGAGGCCGCCGTCATCGAGCTGAAGGCCAAGGCATTGAGGAACGAGTTCGAGAACACCTTCCTGAACGGCGACTCGGGCGCCGACGCCAACCAGCCCGACGGTCTGTATAAGACCATGAAGGGCACAGCCTGGATGGCCGACACCGTTACGGATGTGGGCGACATCGTCGTCCCCACGGCTGGCAAGGAGAACGGCTTCCGGTATGAGTGCACCGCATCAGCAGGCGATAAGAAGACCCACGCCACCACCGAGCCCACCTGGCCCACCTCCGAGG
>JAUWGZ010000054.1 GCA_030606165.1 Dehalococcoidia bacterium | reverse complement strand
ACAACTCATATTGCTGGAGATGCCCACCAGCGATTATCACACCCTGGCGCCTTGTGGTTTAGTGGTCACCGGTGGCACATCCAATCTGTCCGGGCTTGACGAGTTAGGACAGTCACTGTTGCGAATTCCGGTGCGCAAAGGCCGACCTTTGAGTATGGGCATCTATGGCATTTCCGATATCCTGCATGATCCGTCTTATGCTACCACCCTGGGACTGATCCTATGGCAGGTGCGAGGCAAAGAAGGGTCGACTTTCAGAGAAAAAAGGGCTGGTACTTGGAGCAGCTTTATGAGTTTAATGAGAAAGCTGTTTCGTGCCTAACTTGTGAAAGGAGGTTAGAATGGCAAAGCAAATTTATACTCCAACTCCAGCAAGAATCAAAGGCATTGGCATTGGCGGCGGCGGTTGCAATGCCATTACTCGCATGGTCCGTGAGGGGATCAAGGGCGTTGACTTCATGGCTATGAATACCGATGGCCAGGCTCTGGCTCTGGCTGAAGCTCCTACCAGAATTCAACTGGGTGAGAAATTGACCAGGGGTTTGGGCGCCGGTGGCGACCATAAGCTTGGAACCAAAGCAGCCGAAGAAAGCCGCAGCATAATCGAAGACCTCGTTCAGGGTGCTGATATGGTGTTTATTGCTGCTGGCATGGGCGGTGGCACAGGCACAGGTGGCATTCCTGTAGTGGCTGAGGTGGCTAAGCAGAGTGGCGCTCTCACCATTGCAGTTGTGACCAAGCCCTTCACCTTCGAGGGGACGCATAGAGCTCAAGTAGCCGAGGAAGGGCTGGTTGACCTCTCGGACAAGGTTGATACACTTATCATCATACCTAATGACCGCCTTCTTCAGCTCTGCGATGCCAAGACGAGCGTGGACAACGCCTTCAGGCTAGCAGATGATGCCCTTCTGTTGGGAGTTCAGGCTATCTCCGAAGTAGTTACCGTCCCGGGACTGATCAACCTGGACTTCGCCGATATTAAATCAGTAATGAGAAACGCTGGCCCGGCTTGGATGTCTGTGGGTAAAGCCAGCGGGCAAAGTCGCGCTGCTGAAGCGGCTAAGGCTGCTCTGGCTAGCCCCTTGCTCGACGTATCCGTAGACGGAGCTACGGGGGTGCTGTTCAATATTACTGGCGGCCCAAGTCTCACTCTGTTTGAGTGTAATGAGGCTGCCCAAATAATCAGCCAAGCAGTGGACCCCAACGCCAACATAGTCTTCGGGGTGGTCTTTGACCCCAAGATGGATAGCGAGGTTCGAATTACCGTTATCGCTACTGGCTTCGCTAAGCAACAAGGCAAGGGAATATACAGCGCCGAGGAGCTTCGTCGCCTGATAAGAGGCAGCAGCGATGCTCTCGACGTACCCTCTTTCTTACGCCGTGCTCAGCATTTCCCTGCCTCCCATCTGGAGAATGGCTCCAAAACTCCCGCAACGGTTATCCCAGAGCCAACCAAAATATCTCGACAGTAAACCTAAACCTCACTCATTAAGGATTAGGGGAAAAGGGTAGCGCGAGCTACCCCTTTCCCCTCCAATACTGGGTAGTGGGTCAATTTGAAATGAGTTATTAAAATTGTGTATAGCGTAAGGTAGGGGAGCCAACAAAATGGGAACCCTGAGAGATAGAGATATACGATTGGCCTTGATTAACAGACTCAATAAGCTTTATGCTCATGACCCCCATACTCTAATCCTTCAAGAGTTCGGTTTGTTTGAACATCGTGTGCGAATTGATTTAGCCGTAGTAAATGGCATGATGTTAGGCTTTGAAATTAAAAGTGATGCGGATACTCTTGAGCGCTTACCATACCAGCAAGAAATATATAACAAAATATTCGATAAAGTTGTCATTGTGGTAGGTGAGTCTCAAGTTAATAAGATTGATGCCGTTGTGCCTAAATGGTGGGGTATTTGGGTAGCATACATCAACACTAATGGTGTAGACCTACGAATTGCTCGTGAACCAAGTGAAAACCAAAACGTAGACCCAAATGCATTAGTTCGGTGCCTTTGGAAGCAAGAGGCATTGCAAATTATTAAAGCGAAACAGCTTTATGAAAAAAAGCTGGATAAAGCTAGGCGCTCGGTTTTGTGGGGCATTCTCGCCGATTCAATTCCAGTGGACGAATTAAAAACGCTTGTATTCAGTTACCTCAATCGGCGGGACGGCTGGCGCATTGTGTTACCACAAGGGTCAAATGGTGGTTCACACTAATTGAAACCCATTCTCTAGGATTGCCAGTTTTTGCTCCTGTAGTAGCGCATTGAGCTATTCTCCCATCACCCCAACTGTACTCGCCGCCACTGAATTCGGGCAATCCAACAAGTGTGTTACACACGCTATGGAAATTTGCATAATCACTTGCATCCCATCTTAAGCAAAGCCATTCAGAATCAGTCGCATATTTAACTTTAGGAGCTACTTTAATACCGTATCGATAATCTATATCTGGTAATACTGGATGAACAGTTGTGTAATCTCCGAAAATGGGCTTACGCCGTACACTCGTATTGGAGATTAAAGCAATCCAAGCTTGAAATTCCGAGCGTGGGAAGCGGTAAATCGTATAAGGTTGGGCAATTGGCTGAGAGGGGAAAGCAGTTGATGTTATGACCAGACTACGGTAATTGCGAATACTGTCAATGCTATTTATTGTGGTCATAGCAGAAGTTACAATCGTTCCAAGATAACTGGGCAGGAAGGCCTCATAGTCAAGCACTAGGTCAACTTGGCTTAATTGTAGTGAAATACTTTGTACATAATCTCTGAGCCTATTCTCGAGGGACGCCACGTCCTGCCAATCTAAGCTTTGAAGTCTGATACATATTCCATTGTCGGTTTCACTCACTACATCTGAAATCATATTATCAAAGCGAGTGGGTCGCCTCAAACCCGTTACGGGAATTACTTTGAAGCCATGTGTGGATAGTTCCGCAAACAAGTTGCGCAGGTTATCTATAGCCGAGGCAGTGTTATTCGTCAAATAGTCTTTATCGACATCTATCAATAAAGGTAGTGCTGATGTCCAACCCCTTCGTATTTGAGTAAGCGTTCGTCCCAATAGTGCCGATGTCTCTCTAGGTTGTAGTTCCATTAAGGGCGTCAGATTAGCCTTCGTCTGAGAACTGAGGTGTCTTAAAGCGATTAATTCGCCCTCTTTAGCTTTAAGTATAGGTACATAACTATATGGCATTTTACAAAAATACCTCCTATATGATATTATACCACTAACTTCGACCCAAGAGAACCTAATCGAAGTGGCGCTTGACAAATAAGTAGATATGCCTTATCCTTATAGAGGCTAATATTTAGCCGTTATTGATTTATCCCATTATGGGGGATGAGGCTCACTAATGTGAGCCTCTGTTTATAATGGATACACTTAAAACGGTAATCTTTGTCGATGGCGAGAATTTCCGTAATAATTTACGTGCCTCTAGTTTTCAATCTACTCCTCCTCACCCTACGAATCCAGTATATAAGCTTGAAGAAAAACACTTCTTTTGGAAGGATTTCTTTGATGGCATTCTAACGGAATTCAATAGAGTAACTGGTTGGAGTCATCGATTAATTCGTGTTTATTGGTACTATTCTGCAAATATAAGCCCTTGAGTAGAGAATTCAAATGCGGCACAAAAGATTGTTGGGCGGTATGCATCAGTTGCTAAGTCTAAGTTAACTATTAGCCAAGTGAACCAACTCGCAAAGAGGTGGTACGACCATGAACGTAAATACTTTGAGAAATTGCGTGAGGAAGTTTTCCCGAAGATACAAGGAAGTACTGATTTTTTGGAATTTAAATACGTGGGGCAATGTATAATTCGACCTTATAGTGTATACAGAATAGATTTTGATTAAAAAGGTAACTTAGTCAATTACCTTGGCTATCAGCAAGGAGAAAAAGGTGTCGATGTTGGTATTGCAATGGATATGGTCGCAAAAATGCAGAACTACGATGTCGCTATCCTTGTTAGTGGAGATGCTGATTTTCTGCCCGCTGTAAAATATCTAAAGGACAACCTAAAATATGTGTATCAGTTTTCAGTAGCTAAAGGAGTACCTCCAGCTATTAAGTATCTTTCACCTTATTTGAAAGGAAATGTTGATTGTTTCGCCTACTTTGACGAGATACAACTCCTCTCCAATTTTCTAGACCATCGGCAAATTCCACCTCCTATTGTACAAGCCATCAATGCTAGAATATCTACTCTCCAAGGAAATCAGCCGTCCCCCCCCAGCTGTGATTTAAGTGGACACTGCAGATTGTCCCAAATTTAATATCCACTTCAACCGAAGAGTACCGCACTGAGAGCTGGTTTGCATTATTTTTACAATTGTGGCATAATGGTTAGGTGGACCTTTAAATCAGTCCCGTGAGGCTGGTAAGGGGAAATATGCTTAAGCACACCACAATAGAAGCACCAATTGAGACCTCTTGCCAGTTTGAAGGCAGGAGGTTTTTTAATGCCTGAAAAGGTTCTCCTGACCTCAAGGGAGGTAGGGCGGGCGTTAGCTCGCATTGCTCACGAGATTGTAGAAAAGAATAAGGGTGCGGAAGATGTTGTGCTCGTAGGCATGCGAACTCGAGGAGTGCCTTTAGCCAAGCGCATCGCTGAAATAATCAAAGGCTTCGAAGGAACCCCGATCCCCGTGGGTACTCTGGATATTGGCCTTTATCGCGATGACATTTCACCTTCGGAATTAAAGTCAGCGAACCAGAGCCACACTGATATCCCCACCAGTATCACCGATAGGCGCGTAATCCTGGTTGATGATGTTCTCTATACTGGACGGAGCATTCGTGCCGCTATGGATGCCCTGATGGACATGGGACGTCCGAGCTCTATTCAATTAGCTGTACTTATCGACCGTGGCCATCGAGAGCTTCCCATCCGGGCCGATTATGTCGGTAAAAATATACCAAGCTCTACAGATGAGGAGATACAGGTTCAACTCGAGGAGATTGATGGTGTAGATGAGGTGGTAATCGGGAGTCTGGCCAACGGGCAGCTAATTAGAGGAAATTGAATGGGGGAGACGTCATGAATCTAGCAAATAGAAATCTGGTGACCATAGACGATTTATCCAACGGGGAAATCAAAGCGCTGTTTTCTCTGGCGGACGAGATGGCGAACTCCCTCAATGAGCAGTCCGGACTATGCCAGGGGAAGATCATGGCCAGCTTGTTTTTTGAGCCAAGCACCAGAACGAGGCTGTCTTTTGAAGCTGGGATGCTCAGGCTTGGGGGGCGCGTCATAAGTGCAGTGGACATAGGAGCAAGCTCCCTGGCCAAAGGCGAAAGCATTGCTGATATGGCGAAAGTGCTCGGGAGCTATGCCGATATAATTGTTATCAGGCATCCCTGGGAAGGAGCAGCCAGGGTGGTTGCCGACTACGCCGGCGTCCCCGTGATAAATGCTGGTGACGGGGGCCATGAACATCCCACCCAAACCTTGTGCGACCTCTACACCATTAGAAAAGAACGGCAGACCGTTAAGGGACTCAGAATTGCTCTGTGGGGAGACTTGAAACACGGGCGAACAGTTCATTCCCTGATCTATGCCTTAGCCAGGTTTGGTGCCACTATCCTTTTCTGCCCCGGCCCAGGGCTTGAGATGCCGGAGCATGTCCTACGGAGAGTAAGCACAGAATATAAAGGTGAACTGAAAAGATGCGGGAATCTGAACCAAGAACTTGGAAGGGGGCTCTTCCCTATCGATGCCATATATATGACTCCAGTTAGCCCACATCAACTTGCCATGCTGCCTGACATAAGTACCCGGGTGGAACTGAAGGCGGGGGTTGACGCCCTTTATGTCACCAGGCTTCAAAAGGAAAGGCAAGTGCCCTCGGTGGAAGAGCACGAACTGAAAAAAGGCTACCCGGTGGTAGATAAAAAACTTCTCAAAGGAAAGGAATTTAAGAAAACACTCGTTATGCATCCGCTACCGCGTGTCGATGAGTTGACCCATGAGGTAGATGCCGACCCCAGGAGCATGTATTTCAAGCAGGCAGCTTACGGGATGCCCGTCAGAATGGCGCTCCTGGCCCTTTTATTGGGCGCCAAGGAAGTAACAATTCCTGAAGAAGAAGATTCCTTTGTCCGGAAGATAGATTATCCCGTTTATAAACGAGATTCCGGGGTTAAGTGCCCTAATATAAAGTGTGTCTCAAACCAGGAAACAGAAGTAAGGTATATAAAGCCTGAGTTCAAAATAGTAAGTCGCGAGCCTTTAACGTTGCGGTGTGTCTATTGCGACCATGAACTTCATCCTCGATATGTCGCCAGTTCAGAGTGGCATCAAGGGAAGTTGGAGAGCAAGAAGTATCACAGCGCTGATAGCCACTTGGTTCGGAAGATTAACCCAGAAAATCTGATTATTTTTGATTCGGAGAAAGGAGCCCAGTCTCAGGGGTTCAAGGCCAGCAGCTATGCCAGACAATGAATAAGGAAGCTATCTTTCTGCTTATCCGTGGCGGCCATATAATTGACCCCAGCCAGGGCATAGACCAGATTGGTGACTTGCTTATTGCTGAGGGCAAGATTTTGCAGGCAGGAGGTGCTGTTACTCCCATCCCTTCACTTTCTGTCATTCTGAGCAAAGCGAAGAATCTAGATGCCTCGGGACTGGTCGTCTGCCCCGGCTTTATAGACCTTCATTGCCATCTCAGAGAGCCAGGTTTTGAGGACAAGGAAACAATCGCCACAGGGACAAAAGCAGCCGCCATAGGTGGTTTTGCCACCGTTTGTTGTATGGCAAACACGGAGCCTCCTTTAGATACTCCGGCTGCTATAGATTGGGTGAAGCAAAAAGCAAGCAAGGATAGCCTGGTTGCCGTTCTTCCCATAGGCTGTATCACTAAAGCTAGAAAAGGCGAGGAATTAACCGATATGGGCGAACTGGCTGAAGCCGGGGTGCTTGCTTTCAGCGATGATGGCAACCCTGTGGCAAGCTCACAGCTTATGCGTCGTGCCATGGAGTATAGCCGAGACCTGGGCCTGCCAATCATTGACCATTGTGAGGATAAGACGCTGAGTGACAATGGAATCATAAACGAAGGTCAGATGTCTGCTAAGCTGGGAATAAAGGGAATTCCCGCAGCCGCCGAAGAGGCTATGGTAACCCGTGACCTGATTCTGGCAAAGCAGACCAGGGCCAGGCTTCACATTGCCCATGCGAGCACCAAAGACTCCGTGGAGCTTATTCGCCGTGCCAAGGAAGAAGGGATTTCGGTAACTGCTGAAGTCACACCCCACCACCTGACGTTAACCGAAGAGAGAATTGCGGGCGAGTCCCCAAACGAACCCTTTGATACCAATGCCAAGGTGAACCCGCCCCTGCGCACCGAAGAGGATGTCCAAGCCTTAATTAAGGGACTCAAAGATGGGGTAATTGATGCTATCGCCACTGACCATGCACCACATACCCTGGCAGACAAAAATTGCGGGCTAGAGCTGGCTGCTTTTGGCATAAGTGGCTTTGAGACTGCTTTGGGCTGCCTCATGGGATTGGTGCACCAAGGAGAAATAAGCCTTGCTCAGCTGATTTCTAAGCTAACTTGTGAGCCAGCAAAAGTCATCGGTAGAAATGGTGAACTAGGCACCTTAAAGGCAGGCGCTCCGGCTAATATCACCATACTTGACCCTGACCGGGAATGGATAGTGTATAGCCGCAATTTTGCCTCTAAGGGTAAAAATACTCCTTACGATGGCTATAAGTTTAAGGGCAAGGTGATGGCAACCATATCACGCGGAAAGCTAGTCTACACCGATGATTCCCTTGTCATTGCGAGGAGCGAAGTGACGAAGCAATCTCATGGCTAAGAAAGCGATTTTAGTCCTCGAGGATGGGTCGGTTTATGAAGGCCACTCCTTTGGCGCCGAGACCACTGCCTATGGTGAAGTAGTCTTCAGCACCAGCATGACCGGCTATCAGGAGATGCTCACGGACCCCTCCTACGCTGGTCAAATCCTTGTCCCTACCTATCCCTTAATTGGCAACTATGGCATCAACGAATCCGACTTTGAATCCAGGAAAATTCAGGTGAGGGGCTTTGCTGTTCGAGAATATTGTTCCCAGCCCAGTCACTGGCAAAGCAGCCGGACTTTGCACGAATTTCTGCTGGCTTATGGCATCCCTGGCATCAGCAGCATAGATACCCGTGCCTTAACTCGCCGCCTGAGGTCAGCCGGGGTGATGACGGGTATTCTCAGTTCAGAGATGAGCATTGAAGAGGCATCGAAGGAACTGAAGAGCTTGCCGAAATATGACTTCACTGATTTCGTTCACCAAGTTAGCACCGAGAAGGCATATGAGTGGCAATCCAATACGCCTGCCACTGCGACCCTGCTTTCTTTGTCATTACGAGGAGCGTCAGCGGCGAAGCGATCTCTTAAAATCCTGGTTATCGACTACGGCTTGAAATACAACATACTGCGTATCTTGAGTCAACTCGGCTGTCAGGCAAGTGCTGTCCCCTGCACTGCTCCAGCGGAAGATGTCTTAGCC
>JAUWGZ010000111.1 GCA_030606165.1 Dehalococcoidia bacterium | reverse complement strand
GTGACACCACCATGGGTTGCCCAGCGAGTATGCCCGATGGCAACGATGCCGGGGAGGCTTGCCAGGTTCTGTTTCTGGATGACTTCGTCAATTTTACCGGCGTCTTTCCTTATCAGTAGCTTGCCATCGTATAAAGAAGCTATGCCCGCGGAATCATAGCCACGATATTCCAGACGCTTTAAAGCCTCGAGGACAATGGGAACTGCTGGCTTCTGACCACAATAGCCAATGATACCGCACATCTTTAACCCTCCTTTACCCCCACATTTGCCCAGTTCCTTGAGTTGCTTGGGTTCGTTGAGTTCCTTGAGCTTATTAGGTGTTTGTCTTTGTTCAGGAGGTATTGGATGAAGCCAGATAATAGACGAGCTACTTCGTCGGATTTGGAGTAGAGTTCATTGAATTTCTCTTCATTGATGTAGCTTTGGTCTAAGGCAATATAGAGCTGGCTTTGGACCTCTGCTGCTGAGCCTTTGGCTATGAACAAGAATTGAATAAACTCTTTTGTTGTCCGTCTTGAGAACCCTTCAGCTATATTGGACATTACTGAGACCGTAGCACTTTGAATCTGCTCTCTGAATTTATAATCATTGCTAGAGCCCTTGTTAGATTTAACAGCGTCATAGACCATTTTCGCCAGCACCCTAGACGCCTGCCAAGCTTTAATATCCTCGAACCTCTCAATTTTCACTGTATCAACTCAATAAACACAACAAACTCAATTAACTCTGTAAACCTCTCAGTAATTCTTGCCTTTTGCCTTCGTCGAGTCTTGTTTCGTTATCCTTTACCTGGTATCGGGACTCAAGCAAAGCCATCTTATTCGCTCCCAAGTCCTGGCGCAAACATACCTGGGGTCCCACGAAAGAATCAGGGCCTACTCGAACTCCGGGCATGAAGCTGGCATTTACTCCGATGCGGCAACCTCGACCCACAATTGCCCCTAGTTTATCATAGCCGGTATCTACCAGACTATTCCCGACTTTTATCTGGATATTCCCTTCGTCGAGGCGGAAGTTAGCCAGCACAGTACCGGCACCCAAAGAGCAATTGTCGTCCACTATGGAGTCACCAACATAATTGGAGTGGAACCAGCAATTATCGCCGATGTAGGAGTGTTTTACCTCAGTGGAATAGCCAATAACGGAGTTAGAACCAATGTGGCTGTAGTCTCGCACCAGGGCATTATTGCCAATGATGGAGTTTGCCCCGATATACACAGGACCTCGAATTACAGCATTTTCCAATACCTTGACATTATCGCTCAGGATAACTTTTCCTTCGATGTTCGCTTTCTCGGAGATGCGGGCTGAAGAGGCGATATAATGTCCAGCACTCAACGAGCTTGAGTGCTGGAAAGGTTGAGCGTTGTCCAAGAAATACTCCATTATTTTGAAGATATGCCAGGGATATTTTATTGGTGCCCAGAAATCGTTGTAGAGAACCACCTTGACCTTGTGTCCTTCCTTTACCATATTGTCCAAGGCACATTCATAGACATCGTCTCTGGTAGTCCTCCGTACGGTTTCGATATAGCGTAAAAGCTCCTCCGAGTTATTATGGCAGTGAATCAAGATGTTTATCAGGTTGCTGGGTTCCTCGCCAGGGTTGGGTTTTTCCACGATGTGTAGTAACTCATTTTGAGAATTTACCTGGAGGTAGCCTCCCGGGAAGTATTTCTGGACTTGATAACCCAGAATATAGGAGGAAGCAGTGGCTTTTTCAGCTTCGGCGATGATTTTGATGTATGCTGAGCTTGAGAAGACATCATTGGGATTTATTACCAAAAGCTGCTCGTGCAGGAAAGGCTCGGCGCTTTTCAGAGCGTCAGCGATGCCCGATGACTCCTTTTGTAGAGCAAGGTCGACTTTTATCCCAGGAATTTTTTTGGTTATTTGCTCTATCTTCGCTATGTTTTCGGGATTCCCAATGATTACAAAATGACTCAGACCTGCCTCACAGGCTGCTTTTATTTGATGTTCGAGCAATGGCTTCCCGAGAAAATCAAGGAGGAACTTGTCTTCAGTAATGGGAAACATCCTTTTGCCGCGACCACCGCAGAGAAGTACGGCTTTCACCCGCTAGTCTCCACCAGACTCTGAACGAGTTCTTTGCCTTTGCTTATAAGCTCGTCGGTCTGTGTCTGCGACGTTGATTCGGAGATTACTCGGATGACGGGCTCGGTGCCGCTAGCTCTAATGAGCATCCAGGAGTCAGGAAAATCCAGCCTCAGGCCGTCAAGAGTCCCGATTTTAATCGGGGTCTCATCGGGAGTAAAAAGGTGAGCCGTTTCCTTTACCTGAGCCATGACTAACTCTTTAAGTTCATCAGGACAAGAAATCCTATCTTTTTCAAAATATAGTCTGGGAATACCTTGGAAGAATTGCCTGATCTCACTGGCATCGCTTAGTTGACTTAACAGGATAAGGGAAGCAAAAATGCTGTCAGGGTAATAGCCTACCTCGGGGATGATGTAGACGCCTACCTGCTCCACTCCTAGGGCAGCATCGAGCTCCTGGGCCAGGTGAGCGACGGCAACATCACCTACTCTGCCCCTGACCACTTTCACCCCAAGATCCTTCACTGCCAGGTCAAGAAGAGTTCCAGTTTCTACTGTGGTAGCAACCTTTTTCCTTCCCGTTCGCTTGACAGCCAGTCTAGAGATGAAGGCGATGGGCTCGTTGAAACCGAGGAAACCTTCTTTGTCGCAGAAAACAACGCGGTCGGCATCGCCATCAAAGCAAATAGCTAGGTCGGCATTATGTTGCCTCAGGAAATTAACCGTGCCCTGGAGGGTATCCGCTTTCGGCTCGGGACTTCTCCCTGGGAAAAGGCCATTTGGCTCATCATTTACAGGTATTACGTCGAGGCCCATCTGGACAAAGATGTCGCTGGCAAACTTGGAGGCAGCGCCATTGCCAGGATCAACGACTATTTTTAGCTGGTGATTAAATCCCGGCAGAGAAAGCTTGCCTTTAATAAAGGAAAGGTATCTTTGTTTCATATCCTGTGCTTGCTCCAAAGTTCCTCTCTTCCCCTGGCGGAATTTCTGCTCAAAATAGGCTTTCTCTATCTCCGCTTCTTGAGCCTGGCTATATCCCAGCGAATTCTCGGTGAAGAGCTTGATTCCATTGAACTC
>JAUWGZ010000044.1 GCA_030606165.1 Dehalococcoidia bacterium | reverse complement strand
ATTAATATGTTATCATAGTTACCGCAGCAAAGAAAATATCAGATTGGCAGGTTGTGATTCTTGGCTAAGAAACAGAAAAAGGCTACACCTGAGCGAGTCCCTACTAAGCACCAACTCTCCAAATGGCAGCGCCAGATGAGAATACGCCGAATTGTGATAATCGCTGCCGCTGTTTTCCTGGCTGGCATTTTGAGCTGGGTGGGCTATGGATATTATAAGGACTATAAGAGCGATCCCTTGCGTGAGGTTGTGATTGAGGTAAACGGTGTCCCCTTTACTATGGAATATTACGTGAATATGCTCGATGCTTACACTGCGGGCATGAACTCTACGGTCATCTCTTATTATGGCGATTATATTGCTAATATGGTTGCCGATGGGATTATCGATGCTGAGTTGTTAAGACAAGGAGCTGAAAATCTGGACATTGAAGTTACTGCCGAAGAGATAGACGCGAAGCTCAAAGAAGCTGAGTTGCCCAGTGATAGGGTATATCGAGATATAATTAGCGCTGACTTATTGCAGGAAAAGCTTGAAGAATACTTTGGTTCGAACCTGACCGATACGATGGAGCAAGCTCACGTGCAAGTAATGCTTGCGGAGAGCGAAGAGGTAGCTGATGAAGTGGTGACCAGAATTGAAGCCGGCGGTAACTTCACTGTTTTAGTTGAGGAGTTTTCCTGTAACTCCACGATTGAAGGCGATTTGGGTTGGCTGCCCGAGGAGCTAATGCCCAATACTCTGATTGCCGATGCCGCTTTTAACCTTACCCCCGGCGAGGTAAGCCAGCCTATTTATGATGAAACAGCGACCAAGAACGTCGGTTATTGGCTTATAGAGGTTACCGGGAGGCAAGATGGGGAGGTAGAAGCTAGGGCCATGCTGCTGGGCAGCGAGGCGGAGGCAGAGCGGGTTAAAGCAGAATTGGTTAGTGAAAACTTCAGCTCTCTAGCTGAGGAATACTCCCAGCATGAAAGCAAAGATGAAGGTGGTGAGCTTGGTTTGCTGAAGCAAGGGGATATGGGCAGCGAGGCTTTCGACCAAGTTGCCTTCAACATTCCTGTTAACGAGGTAAGCGAGCCAGTTAAAGATGAATCGGTCCAGACCACCGGTGGCTATTGGCTAGTTATGGTTGTAGATAGGGGCGAGCATCAGCTTGAAACGGAGGTCAGGGAAGGGTTGAGAGATAAGCATTTGAACGACTGGTTTGAGGAATGGAAAGAGAACAGCACAATTGAAAATCTGCTGGATGAAGAAAAGAAAACGTGGGCTGTAAACGAGGTTTTGAAGGGAAGGTAACACCACAATGAAAAAAAATATTGGCATCGGATTACTGGGCCTGGGAACTGTGGGCAGCGGCGTGGCTGAAGTTCTAGTCACCAAGGCAGACAGCCTGGCTGAGCAAGCAGGACTACCCTTGATTTTAAGAAAGGTGGCGGAGCGCGACGTGAATAAACGACGCTCGGCAAGACTCGGTCCCAACGTGTTGACCAGCAACCCCGAAGAAGTCCTCTCTCATCCTGAGGTAGATATAGTAATCGAACTCATTGGAGGCGAACATCCTGCCAAAGAGTACATAGAACGAGCTATTACTAACGGTAAGCACGCAGTTACGGCCAACAAGGAGGTAATAGCTAAATATGGATACGAGCTATTTTCTCTGGCCGGGAAACACAATACTGATCTCCGCTATGAGGCAAGCGTAGGTAGCGGCATGCCACTCATCTCCTCTTTCCAACAAGAGTTAGCAGCCAATAAAATCTCAGCCATCCATGCCATCCTTAACGGCACCACTAATTATATTCTGACCCGAATGGCACAAGAAGGACTGGATTTTGCTTCGACCTTAAAACAAGCCCAGGAATTAGGTTATGCCGAAGCCGATCCAGCTAATGACATAGAGGGGAGAGATACTGCTTACAAACTGGTCATCTTATCCAACCTTGCCTTTCGGACTAAATTTGTCCCTCAAGATGTGTACTGCGAAGGAATATCAAATATTGCCGCTCTAGATTTTCTTTATGCCAGAGAATTTGGCTATGCTATAAAACTTCTAGCCATTGCCAAGAGAGATGATGACGAAGTGGAGATGAGGGTCCATCCCGTTTTTATTCCCCGGGATTCCCAGTTAGCTAAAGTAGATGGTGTTTATAATGCCATCGAAGTGGAAACTGACTTAGCTGGCAAACTAGTCTTTTATGGTGAGGGGGCTGGCTCTCTCAGAGCTGCCAGCGCTGTTGTGGCTGATGTGTTGGCGATAGCCAGAAATATATATCGCGGCGTAAATAATGTTCCTGAAGTAAAATTAAACCAGCGAGGAACCGTTAAGCCCATGTCCGATATAACGACGCGGTATTATCTCAGGCTGAATGCGCCTGACCGCCCCGGTGTTTTAGCTCAAATCTCCAAAGTTCTGGGCGACAATTCCATAAGTATTTCGTCCGTAATCCAGAAAGAAAGCGACCTGGCAGCACAAACCGCCGTAATCGTCATTATGACCTATCCGGCGGAAGAAAAGGGGGTGCAAAAGGCTCTCAAGCAATTGAAGCAGCTGCCGGTGGTTAACGAGGTTAGCAACTTTATCAGAGTTGAGGGATGAAGCAAGGCGTCTTAAATAGATATCGTGATTTTTTGCCGGTTACCCCGTCTACGCCTTTGATTACGCTTGGGGAAGGGGATACCCCTTTAGTGAGGTCGCGGATTTTAGAGAAAGAGCTTGGCTGTGGTGAACTTTATTTTAAGCTCGAAGGCTGTAACCCCACCGGCTCCTTCAAAGACCGGGGTATGGTGGTGGCGGTGGCTAAGGCGGTGGAAAGTGGCAGCCAGAGTATCATTTGTGCCTCCACAGGCAACACCAGCGCTTCGGCAGCCGCTTTCGGTGCTAGATTCGGACTCAAAACTATTGTCATTATTCCCAAAGGGAAGATAGCCATGGGGAAACTGGCTCAGGCCCTTGTTTACGACGCCCAGATTATAGGCATAAAAGGTAATTTCGACCAGGCGCTTCGCATAGTACGTGCCCTGACCCAAAAATACCCCGTTACCCTGGTAAACTCACTGAATCCTCATCGCATCGAAGGTCAGAAAACGGCGGCTTTTGAGATTATAGGCGACCTGGGGGATGCTCCCGATTATCTCTTTATCCCCGTGGGCAATGCCGGCAATATCACCGCTTATTGGAAGGGATTCGTGGAATACCATCGCGCGGGCAAGGCCAGCCAAACTCCCAAGATGATGGGCTTTCAGGCCGCAGGTGCTGCCCCCATAGTGCTGGACAAGGTTGTCAAACGACCCAAGACCATTGCCACAGCTATTCGCATTGGTAACCCCGCTAGCTGGCAGAAGGCAGTAGCTGCCCGGGATGAGTCGGGAGGCGTCATTGACTGTGTCACCGATGACGAAATTATGAATGCTTACAGATTGATGGCAATCAAGGAAGGCATCTTCGGCGAGCCGGCTTCAGGAGCCTCTTTAGCCGGGCTTATTAAGCTGTCCAGGGAGAAAAACTTCTCGGGCAAGCGTGTGGTTTGCATCGTCACCGGCACCGGGCTAAAGGATCCCGGTGTGCCAGCAAGATATGCCCGGGCACCCATGGAGCTCCCTGCCGAGCTGGCGGCCGTTGAGGGAGTTTTGAAATTCCCGGCCTCGGCGATTCCTCACCACGCCCAGAGATGATAAGAGGCAGAGAGCCAGAGTGGTATTGTAGAGAGAAAGACGCTGGATTGAAGAGGCGAAAGTTATGCCAAAAATCGTTACCGAGGATATAGGGAAGTTCAGCCAGCACTATCCCAAGGTACCAGTTATAGTTACCGCTAGTGCCCGGGGCAGGGATGATGCCATGACCGCCGCCTGGCATAGCTCGATTTCTTTTAAGCCACCCCTCTATGGCATCGCCGTTTCACCTAAGAGATTTACTTACCAGCTTATCACGGAAAGCCGGGAGTTCGGCATTAATTTCATTCCTTACGGGAAAGCCTCCCTCGCTGCTGCCATCGGCGGCATCTCTGGACAGCAGATGGACAAATTTGAAAGATTTAATATCGAGAAAGAGAGGTCTTTGAAGACCACGGCGCCTATCTTGGAAGATGCTTATGCTGCCTATGAATGCAAGCTGGTGGATACTAAGCCCTACGGTGACCACACCTGGGTAGTCGGTGAGATTGTAGCTGTGCACTTCCTTGAGGAAGCATTTACCCCGGCGGAGGTTCTCGACCTGGATAAGATAAAGCCGCTCCTTTACATCGGTTCAGATTTCTACGCTAGCACGGATAAAAAAAGCGTAAGCTTTGTAAAGAGGGGGATTTAGATGGTTAATCAAGATAAAATCAAGCTGGCAATGGCCTCCATAATCGAAGCTATTGGTGAGGATCCCCTCAGGAAGAGCATAAAGGACACGCCACGGAGGGTGGCTGAAATGTATGCCGAGCTCTTTTCCGGTTTGGATGCCGACCCTAAAGCTGAACTAGTGGTGGACTTTGAGGAAGGATATGAAGAGATGGTGATTCTAAAGGATATTCCCTTCTATTCCATGTGCGAACACCATCTCCTACCATTTTATGGCATAGCCCATGTCGGTTATATCCCCAGCCCTGGTGGTAGAGTGGTAGGGGTAAGCAAGCTGGCCAGGGTGGTAGAAATCTGTGCCAGGCGCCCCCAGCTTCAGGAAAGGATGACCCAGCAAATTGCTGACGCCATCTTTGAAGCACTTCAGCCCGATGGGGTGGCCGTAGTCATTCAAGCGGAGCACTTATGCATGGTTATGCGTGGGATAAAAAAGCCGGGAACAACTGTGATAACCTCGTCGGTGAGGGGAACTTTCCGCAGCAAGGTAGCGACTCGCAGCGAATTTTTGTCCCTGATTCAAGGCAAGTAGTTTAGCAACATGTAAGTTTTCCAAAAATTCCCCTCTTAAGATAAGAGGGGAAAGGGGAGTTATGAAAATTATCGAAGTAACCCCCTTTATCCCCCTTATTCTAAGGGGGAAGGGAGAAACCCCAATCTCTGAGAGGGAACTTGTTGGAAAAAATCGAGCTACTACAGTTTTGGAAAAGCTAAACTGTTACGCAGTTTATTCGTGACGCAGGGACTCGATGGGGTCGAGTCGTGCCGCCCGGAGGGCCGGGTACAACCCAGAAATAAGTCCGATAAAAATTGCTACAC
Organism: Dehalococcoidia bacterium; assembly: GCA_030606165.1. Lineage (GTDB taxonomy): Bacteria > Chloroflexota > Dehalococcoidia > GIF9 > AB-539-J10 > RBG-13-51-36. The sequence goes on along the minus strand of JAUWGZ010000044.1, from coordinate 5,526 downwards.
CTACCGCCAGGGCAATAGCATCGCCGGAAAGCATAGCAGTAAAGGAGAAACCAAGATTTGTCGCTATGCTAGACATGATTTTAACTATAACCCACCCCAGTCCTATCCCCAGAGCACCGCCACAGAGACCTAGTGTGGCAGCTTCAATGAGGAATTGAATCAGAATATCTCGACGCTTGGCTCCTACCGCCTTGCGCAGACCGATTTCCCTGATACGCTCGGTCACCGAAACCAGCATGATATTCATAATCCCGATGCCGCCGACAAGCAAGGATATACCAGCGATGCCGGCAAGGACGAGCTGGAGTATTCCCAGTACCTGGGTGACCTGGTCTGCCACAGACGCCACGTTGAGAACTCTGAAGTCATCGTCTTCTCCCTCTCTGATGTTGTGGGTGTCCCGCAAAATAGCAGTGATCTCCTGCTCGGCAGACTCCAGTTCGTCGCTGCTCTCTACCTGGACGCTGATCATGTTAACACTGCTTCCGCGGCTGCCCACCTGTGAGGTTGCCAGAGTGGTATAGAAGGTGGATAAAGGAATATAGACCCTCATGTCTTCAACTCCAAATCCCATCCCCCGGCTTTCCAGTACACCGCTGACCTGGAATTGACGCCCACCAATCCTCAAGCTCTGACCAGTAGGGTCCATCTCACCAAAAAGGGTCTTGGCTACTTCGCTCCCCAGGACAGCTACCCTCGACCGCGCTCCATAATCGAAGTCGGTTATGAAGCTGCCCTGCGCCACGGCATAGTTGTCCACCACTTCGGCTTCTGGCCACACCCCGGCAATAATTGTGTTGCTAAGGCTCTCTCCCCCAGCTACAACCTGAGCGTAAGTCTGCGCCATTGGCGCCACCCTCTCTACAGAAGGGGCGTTTTGGGCAATCGCCTGTGCATCTTCCAAAGTCAGCGTTGACTGAGCTCCCACTCCACTCATGCCGAGTTCTGGAGGCGTGACGTATATCAGGTTAGACCCCAAGGTGGCAAAAGACTCCTCTACTATAGCCGACTGCGCACTTCCTAAGGATAGCACGGAAATAACTGCAGCCACGCCAATCAGGATACCCAGCATGGTCAAAGCTGACCTTAGCTTGTTACTAAGCAAAGCCCGCAGCGCAGTAGAAAAACAATCCCAGAGTTTCATTTCGATGTCTCTATCAGGCCATCGCGAAGTTTAATGGTGCGCTGGGTATAAGCGGCAATATCTGGTTCGTGAGTAACCAGAACGATGGTCATGCCCTGCTCATTCAGTTGCTTGAAAATTAGCATGATTTCCTGGCTGGTCTGGGTGTCAAGGTTGCCTGTGGGTTCATCAGCTAAAATAAGAGATGGATTATTTACTAAGGCTCGAGCGATAGCCACCCGTTGTTGTTCCCCTCCAGCTAGCTCGCTTGGTCTGTGAGTGACCCGGTGAGCTAATCCCACGGACTCCAGGACCTGTAACGCTCTTTGCCGTCGGTTGCTGGCGCCACTGTAAATAAGTGGCAGCTCCACATTGGCTAAAGCCGTGGTTCGGGACAACAAGTTGAAGCTTTGGAAGACGAAGCCTATCTTTTTATTTCTTATCTCGGCCAGTTGATTATCGTTGAGCTCGCTTACCTCGGTCCCATCCAGGAGGTATCGTCCAGAAGTCGGCTTATCCAGGCAGCCGATGATATTCATCAGGGTGGACTTCCCCGAGCCCGAGGGACCTATGATAGATACCATCTCCCCTGACTCAATGCGGCAGCTGATCCCCCGCAGAGCAGGAACTTCGGTCTGTCCCGCTTTATAAACTTTGGTTATGTTTTCAAGTTCAAGCATTGGCTACCTCATGAAGAAGCCATCTGGTCGCTCCTCAGAAGTGGGTAATATCACCTTTTCTCCCTCCTGCAATCCCGACAGAACTTCGGTGTTTATCCCGTCGGTTAGCCCCAAGGTAATTTCCCGTTCCTCCTCTTGCTCATCTACGAGCACTACAACCATTCGGTTTTCCGGGGTCCCCCGAATATATCTGTTCGGTATCGACAATACATCATCATGACGCTCGATGATGACTTCAGCAGTGGCACTCATGCCATCCCTGAGCTCTTCGACGGGATTTTCCAAGGTTATGGTGGTGTCGTAAGATACCACCCCGGCTTGAATTGTGCCTACCAGGGAGATAAAAGCCACCCTACCCTTTACTTCCTCGTCAGGCAAAGCATCTAACAGGATATTTGCTTCCTGGCCTGGCTGCACCATGGCGATATCTATTTCATCAATGAAGCCGCTCATCTCTATCTTACTGGTGTCAACCAGGGATATTGCCGAAGTGGCTAATGTCGCTGTCGAGACGTCTTTTCCTTCGGTTATGGTGATGTCAGCTACCACGCCATCGAAGGTAGCCGTTATTACCGCCTTTTCCAGGTTAAGCTTTGCCGATTCTAAATTCGCTCTGGCTATATCCGATTGCAGCTCGAGTAGCTTGACCGACCAGGGCAACTGAAACGTTCTAGATAGAGATTTTTCTTCGGCCTTGCTTAGATTTCCCTCGATTAAGTTCAGCAAGACTTGTGCCTCCTCGACACTCCCCTCATTCAGAAGCTCCTGAGCCTGTATTAAATTATCCTGGGCTTCGTCCAGAGCTAACCATACTCCGGGCATATCAGTACCCCATATTTTGGTATAGTGAGGATAGATTGTTTTCATCAAATTGATCTGAGCAGTTTCGTATTGTGCCTGCGCTATTTCTACACTGAATTCCAGGGAATGTCCATCGAGCCTGGCTAATACTTGGCCTTCTACCACACTATCCCCTTTATCAACCAGCACCTCTGTCACTGTACCGGTAGCGCCGAATGATAAATACGCTTTATTAGGCATTTCTAAACTGCCATCCACTAAAACGGTTTTCACTATATCGCCTCGGGTAACCATAACAGTAGTTGGCGTATCTTCGGAGCTGGTGCCTCTAGTAAGCACGATACCAAGTACTATACCGATAACAACCACGCAGATTGTTATTATTAGTGCTATCTTCTTTTTCATTTTCCTTCGCCTCTTTTCATTCCTCAAAGATTTGCTTGTTGTAACACAGCAAGTATTTGCTTCAACGCAGAGCCAGGATGCCTAAAAGTTTAGCAGCAGGATTGTTAATCTCGATTGGCCTCATTTTCTAAATTTTCAGTTCTAATTTCCCTTACTAACTTAGTAAACTCATTCACATGTTGAGTCATAATATTGACTAACTCCTCAACTGCCTCCACTTTAACAAAGACCAGACCCCTTCCCTCAAATAGCTTAAAAGTTAGCAGCCTGGTACCAACATCCATACCCAATTCCTTTCTGGCTTCCACGGGTATAACTATCTGCCCTCGTGGGCCAACAACCGTTGAGCCAAAACACTTACCGACTACCTGCATGCTTTCATCTTCCATTTTACCTCCTGGAATAAACTTGGCGCCCAACTTAGTATCGTATGATATATCCTACTATTCGGAATTATATGATTTTTCTTATTATTGTGTCAAGCAGTATGTTGGAGATTGTTTATTAACCGCTTGTAGCGAGTGTGCCGGATTATGAGCGGAAGTCATGATAAAATTAGGTTGCCCTTCGACAGGTTCGGGGCGAACGGGTTGCTAAACAACCTCCGAATTTTAAGCGTGGCTCGCGATGAAAAAACTTATTGAAGGAGCAGGCAAGCTGGGGATAGAGTTCAATGCCAAGCAGGTAAAGCAATTTGAGCTTTACTACCAGGAGCTAATTGAATGGAATAAAAAAATTAACCTCACAGCCATAACAGATTACTCCTCGGTACAGGTAAAGCATTTCCTTGATTCCCTGACCATCACTCTAGCTTTGCCTGAGGAAGAGGTGGAAAGACCGGATTTCAATATTATAGACATAGGCACAGGTGCCGGCTTCCCCGGCGTGCCGCTCAAAATTCTTTTCCCTCAGCCCAGGCTGGTGCTCATTGAACCCACAACAAAAAAAACGGCTTTCCTCCACCACATTATCCGCAAACTGGAGCTGGAAAATGTAGAAGTGCTGAATAGTAGAGCTGAGGAAGCGGCTCATTTATTACTCTATCGTGAGCAATTTGCCCTGGTTCTCTCCCGTGCTGTAGCCTTGTTGCCTGCCTTGGTGGAACTAACCCTGCCCTTTTGCCGGATTGGGGGAAGATTTATCGCTCAAAAGAAAGGGGAAATCGACCGGGAGACAAGCAGGGCGAAAAAAGCCATTGCTGCCCTGGGAGGCAAATTAGACCAGATAAAGAAAATAGAATTGGACGAATTTAATGATGTGCGTTATTTGGTAATTATTGATAAAATATCCCCGACACCGAGTAAATATCCCCGTCGTCCTGGACTGCCGAGGCGACGGCCGATTTAACACCCCATGAAAATTTGCTGCGTTTTTCAGGGGTAACTAATTCAGGAGGTGAAATAAAGATGTGGAGTAGGAGATCCCGGAGGTTCTACTTTGGCCTCCCTCCCTTCGGTTTCTACTTCCAGGGATTCAAGCCCTTTCCCGACAGAAAGGAGTATCTGGACATGCTCGAAGAGTATAAGAAAGACCTGGAGGAAGAACTAAAGGAGTTAGAAAGGGAGATCGAGGAAACAAAAAAGAGCCTCTAGCGATGAAAATCCAAAGTCCGAAATTCTAAGCCCTAAACAAGCTCAAAATTCAAATCTCAAATGTTCAAAACGGTTTTGGGTTTTGAATTTAGATATTAAGATTTGTTTAGGATTTAGTGCTTAGGATTTTAAAGATTTACGCTGTTTACTATAATTATCGACCTGTCATCAGCCCTTGTAGCAAGCAGTATTGTTCAATCTGCTTCAGAGACCAAGTACCATTTAGTGCCTTCTTGCCAATCCGCCGAAATTCTGGGAAAATCCCAGAACAAGGGTTTTAGTAAAGGTCTGGAAAGATTCCAAAGCTGATTTTTTTCGACCTCAAAGCTAAGAATCCTTTATGCTATTTGCTTTCTGTTTGAATATTCCCTTATGCATTCGTATTCCTTGCTCTGTTTTCTCTCTGTTTTACAGTGAGATCGGCCTTCGAGTTAACATCAACTTAACATTTTAGTGATATAAATAGGGATATGTTTAAAGAAGGCTGCTTTACCCACAAGGGGCAAAATATCATGAAATCACCACGATTATACTTAGCCAAAAAAACCATTGACAATACAGGGGTGGGGTATATTAAAATAAAATGGGGTAGTGCCGCATTGATATTATTTACTTAACTATCCTAAAAGGAGGTGAAGAGGTACTAGAATATCGATAGTATTAACTAGGATTTCAGAAAACTAGACTATTCCAAAATGAGGAAGGAGGTGAAGGGGTATTAGAATATCAATAATATCAACTAAAATTTTAGAAAAATAAATTTTATTTCAAAAGGAGGTGAACGTGAAGAAGAAGATTTTCTCTATTTGTTTAAGTGTAGTTGTTTTAGTTGCTTTAATTGTGGTTTTGGTTCCGGGCTGTACACCAACAGAAGAAGAAGGCACTATTGAGGTTAAAGCTACTCGTTGTGACGCTCCCTGGGAAG
>JAUWGZ010000041.1 GCA_030606165.1 Dehalococcoidia bacterium | reverse complement strand
CTTTGTCACCCATGGTGCTATTACGACACCAACAGTGGTGAGCGTCATAGTAGCAATGACAGTCTCCACATAAGACTCAAGGAGGTCAGCACCCATGCCGCATACATCGCCGACATTGTCACCCACATTATCAGCTATGACTGCGGCATTCCTGGGGTCATCCTCCGGTATCCCCGCCTCCACTTTGCCCACCAGGTCGGAACCAGCATCAGCCCCTTTGGTGAAAATCCCACCTCCGACCCTGGCAAAAAGAGCTACCAGTGAAGCACCAGTCCCATAAGCGGGAATGATAAACAAGAAATTGGGATCGTCATGCCATACGAAGTAGAGAACAGATAGCCCTATGATGCCAATGCTGACTACAGTCAGCCCCATAACCGCTCCACCCCTGAAAGAAACCCTTAGCCCCTGGTTCAGCCCCTTCTGTGCCGCAGCACAGGTCCGGCCATTAGACCTGAGTGCCATGTTCATGCCGGCATAGCCGGCGCCCATGGAACATATAGCGCCAAAGATAAAAGCTACACTCAATCTCCAACCCAAGCTGGGGATGACCGCTAAAATAATGGCTATTATCACTACCACGATGGCCAATGTGAGATATTCCCTATGAATAAACGCCAGTCCCCCTTCTTTAATGGCGGCAGAAATCTCCTTAATCCTGTCTGAGCCCTGGTCTTGCCTTAAAACATAGCGCACGAAGAATGCAACTACACCAGCCGCCACAAGTCCCGCTATTATACAAATCCAGACTAAATCCATGGCTCTTCCTCCTGAATAGGCACAAAATTAGGGCACTCAAGCCAAGTCCAGGTGCCCTCGCTTTTGTTTGCTAAAATATGCATACCAGAGACGTAAGTCTAATACAAGAAGCTCTATCCGTCAACGATTTGAAGGCATAACGTCTTGTTTACCAACTACAATAGAGAATTGATTTATCTTGGTAACGAGTTTGATTTGGGTGATTTTAATGGTGAATATAGGTTGGAATATTACGAATGGGATTAAATGAAGAGGGAGGGCGGAGACGTTCGCCCTTTTATTGTGCCTGTAATATTTGTCTACAAGCTCATTAGTTTGTCAATAGCAGCGTTTATAACTTGGGGAATCGAGCTTGCATTAAGGGTTTTCACTTTGTTTATTTTCTCCCGAAGGTCTTTGTTCTGTACGTCAAGAACACCTTCAAAATCAGGGTCCATTGCAAATACCAAAGAACTATCGCCTGCCGATGCTCCAATTTTAGCATTAAGACCGCTCGTTCCAGCATGATAGGTTGCATAGTTGTTAGCATTTCTATCTTCATCATGAAGAATTACGGATGGGATGGAAAACCCCCTTACTATCTTTATCATAAATTCAAGGTTCTCTTTACCACCTACATCTACTATTGAAATGCAGTCTCTGTTAACATCAATCCCTTTTAGTGCAAAAATATATGGTAAAATAACTCGTTCATCTTGACCTTCGACTAGCATAACTTTTCGAGCGAAAAATAGTTCGTTTCTTCTTGCATCAAACTGAGTCAATAGTTTCAACTCTTCTTTAGAATCTGGTGTTATACTTAAACCCTGAGCCTGGTCAAGCCGAGTACCTTCAACTGGTTTCTTTCTTACAATACACAGGTTCTCAAAGTCTGGTAAAGAAACAAATTCAGTCGAGTGTGTAGTGTAGAAGACTTGGTTACCTTGATTCGCAAGTTCCTTAAGCAAGTTGTAAAAATACCTTCGTGCGTGGGGATGGAGATATACTTCTGGTTCTTCAATAAGGAGAATCGCCCCAACCCTCTTGAGCTGTCCAAATGCTTGAATTATGGCAACCACAATTGCACTTTGTATCCCCAACCCCATATCCAATGCCGAACATTCGTTGTAATTGCTGGATTCTTGGACAGTTAGCTCTAAACTCTTATACTGATTCAGCACTTTGGGCTGTTTGAACTTTAGGTCTGCGGTCAAAAAGCCTGTCAGTTTCTGTACGTGCTCTTTTAAGATATTCTCAAGCTCAACAAAGCCTGGAATCCTGAGTAAATCACAAGCCTCTTGCATTTTAGTGTCATAATCTCTTTTGCGTTGAGAATCCTGCTGAAATTCAGTCTCAATATCTTTTAAGATTCTACCAAGTAGAGTCCATTGTGAACCTGATAATTCCCTTTCCAGATTTCTAGTGACCCCGATTAAAAGACTAGGAACTTGTTCCTTGATGTCGTTACTCATTCGTAAGTCTTTATCGTATTGTGTTTGCACAGTAGAACCGTCACTATTGAGAGGATGCATTACCCCACCAGTATCGCAATTGTATTCAAGACCGAATCCAGCAATATCAAGGTCAGTCCCATAGTATTTGTAGGTAATGGGATTATCGAAATAAATTTGGATTAAAAGGGTGAGGGTTTTATCACGGTCGCATACATCATCAAGCGAAACCTGATATGGTGCCCATTTTTCGCCAAGCACCAGATTTATGGCTGACAAGATGTTGGACTTTCCAACATTGTTCTCTCCGATAAAGGCACAGAAATTTTTAGGCTGGAAGTCCAGTTGCTTGATAGAACGATAGTTTTCAATGACTATCCTGTTTATCATTTGATAATACCCTTACCGCCTGTACGGTTAGCTCTTACTGAATTCTATCCCCCGTAGTAGTGGGTGTCAATCGCGGTGCAGTGCTTCCTTTGCTCTATTTGTTCATGTCTCCTTTCTAAGGCTAGCCGGTGGCGAAGTCCTAACAGAGTGGGTTATACCACGAGGTCGAACAACGTAAGGGTGCGTATTGACGAGCCCCGCCAGTTCCCATATGATATACCATACGGAGACAATGGGAAAGATTTAGAAGATTGGATTGCTAATCTTCATTAGGAGAGGAGGATAGCATGAGTAAGAAAAAGCTGGCAGGAATCATCGTAGGTTGTATTATAGTTATTATCATAATAGCAGCTATAGTTGCACCTGGACCTGCATCTACGTACACACTTAGCGTAAGTGTCAGTCCCTCAGGAGCAGGTTCTGTGTCTCCTGCAGGTGGCCAATATAAATCTGGTAAGCAGGTAATACTGACAGCCAGCCCAGCTAGTGGTTACACATTTGACTATTGGTGGGGTAGTGCTTCAGGTAGCTCACCCACCATCACTATCACCATGGACTCGGACAAAAGCATCACCGCTAACTTTATGGCTCAGTACGATCTGACGATAGAAAGCACGGCCGGTGGTAATGTATCTGCTCCTGGCGAGGGGACATTCGCATATGACGCTGGCACAGTGGTTAGCCTGGTGGCTAGTCCGGCTAGTGGCTATCGCTTTGCCAGCTGGACTGGCGATGTGGACACCATTGCCGATGTAGATGTCGCCTCAGCCACCATCACCATGAACGACGACTGCTCCATCACTGCCAACTTTGAACAGATACCGCAGTACGACCTCACAATCTCCAGTACAATCGGTGGTTCCGTAACCGTCCCTGGAGAAGATACATTCACCTATGATGAGGGCGAGGTCGTTAACCTCATGGCGGACCCTAATACTGGTTACAGGTTTGTTAACTGGACTGGCGACGTTGGCACCATCGCCAATGTCAATGCTGCCTCAACCACCATCACCATGGATTCGGATAAAAGCATCACCGCTAACTTTCAGGCTATACCGCCAGAAGTTGAGTATAAGATAACTGGGACTGCTTCAAAGGTTTTTGTGACACTTAGTAATGCGACAGGTGGTACAGAGCAATTTGACAATGTTCATGTCCCGCATACATATACGTTCGAGAAGTTCACTAATTGGTTCTTGTATGTTTCTGCTCAAAATCTGGGGGAGTCGGGTAGCGTAACGGTTACGATTTACCTTAATGGGGCAGTCGTTGCTACATCAACAAGCAGTGGCGCTTACGTAATTGCTGACGCTTCATACTCCAGGCTATAACCGAAGCTAGATTTTTCTACGAGCCAATCATATCCCCGCTAGGCGTAGGTAGCACCAATGTCCCTGGGGGATACCCCCTATCAATATGTGAACAACTAGCTTTGCCTTGTGAACAGCCCAGCTTTGAATACTTGCTTGCCAGGCATCGCTGTTAAGGATGACCTAGCGGTGCAAGACCATCTTCTTGTTTACCAACTATAATATTTGAGGTAAAATAGACTCAGTTTCGCGGGAGTAACTCAGTGGTAGAGTTCCTGCCTTCCAAGCAGGTTTTGCCTAGAGCCCGAGCGCATTTCTCAGGCGTCTATCTAGCTCATCTTGAATCGGCGGACTGACCCTACCAAGCCGACGAATGAGCTTCGTTCTATCAATGGTTAAGAGCTTCTTCATCTTGAAAGCCGAGCTCTTCTTTAGGCCAGTTTTGGCAAAATCGGGATGGTCCGGTGTCAGTAGAAAATCGGTCTCAGCCATCTCCTTGGAGGGCACTATAGACGAGATAAAAGCGATGACAACATCGAGCTCTTGTGGGTCAGGAGATACGATGACCGCTGGTCGCAGTTTCTCAGCAGTCAGGTCAGTAAAAGGGAAGGGGACAAGCACAACGTCGCCTCGTTTGAGAGGAACTCGGGGCATGTCAAGCGAGCCCTTCCCCGTCTTCGGCAGTATAAATGTCTTCGCCAGAACGGCCGAGGAAATTGTAACTGCCTGCCTTGCCAGCAACCTCAGCAATACGGGAAGCGGGCAAGTTATCTTCCAGAATAAGAATTTCCACTGCTTGCTGTTCAGAAAGGTCTAATTTACGCAGGGGCTTAAGGACACCGTCCTCGTAGATTGCTTGAATCGTTCGCGGCATGGCGCTCACCTCTATCAGGAGGATAGCAGAAAACAGAGGGAAAATCAAAATCGAAACTCAGAATCTGGTTTTAAAATGAGTTTACCGAGCAGTTTCCCTTTCTCTTGTTTACCAACTATAATATTTGAGGTAAAATAGGTTCGGTTTCGCGGGAGTAACTCAGTGGTAGAGTTCCTGCCTTCCAAGCAGGGTGTCGCGGGTTCGAGTCCCGTCTCCCGCTCCAGCTGACCTGACCAAATATATTGTAGACAAGGAGCTATAGGTCATGTCTTTTATCAGATCTAGAATGGTCACTAATCACCAGAAAGGAGGTTGGCAATGTTTAAAAAAATTCTAGTTTGTCTTGATGGTTCCGAGCTCGCTGAGCAAATTCTGCCTTATGCTGTAGAGGAGGCGCTTCATTTCCAGGGCAAGCTTGTTCTCTTTCAAGTGGTCCCTGAGCCTGTAGCCTTTAGCCCGGGTATCCCTGGAGCAGCATCCGTACCCATACGGACTGATACTATGCTTGAGGAGGCAAAAAAGGCATTGAACGAGGCTAGAGACTATCTTGAAGACATAGCTACACCGTTGCGTAAGAAGGGCATACAGGTAGAAGCCGTGAGCATCTTGGGGGGAGTTGGCGAGGCAATCTTGAGCTATGCCGAAGGGAACAATATTAACCTAATTACAATAGCCACCCATGGACGTAGCGGCCTGAGACGAGGAGTATTTGGCAGCATAGCTGACTACGTGCTAAGAGAGTCAGGGCTGCCAATTCTGGTGATCAGGCCACAAGAGCGGGAGGATAAGAAATAAGGTCTATTATAATAGTACACAAGGAAGTGAAGTGATAGCACAATTGCCCATGCTTGTTCCTACAATGCTTCCTCCATAATAATAGACCAGTACTCACACCATTATGACCGCAGAGGGCCATGTTGAAGCTAAGCGGTATCGTTTTTTTGATTTCTAAACAGCACAGGCAATTGTTGCCCCGCAGGCAAGTATGGTAAAATCAGTCAAGTAAGTGGCGGGAGGTAGGGAGAAATCGGTCATCTGGCTGGTCGGAAAAAGAGGTGGTTTCCTCCTGCTTTTCAGGTTCAAAGGCTTAGGAAAATGGGGCTCAGCGGCAACCACTCCTTCCAAGCAGGGTGTCGCGGGTTCGAGTCCCGTCTCCCGCTCCAGGCAAATTTGGTTGCCATGAAAAGTGGAACTTTTCATGGGTGGAAGAGGGGGCTCGTAGCTCAGTGGCAGAGCGGCCGGCTCATAACCGGTTGGTCGCAGGTTCGAACCCTGCCGAGCCCATTTCGCAGCAGACCAGATGAAAATCCGGTGTGGCTCACGAGTTTTGCTCGATAGCCTCTTCATTCTTATGTCTCCCATCAATTCAAGGGTGTTCTGTGTGACAGGTTGATTTTAAGTTAATTCTGTCGATGCCAAAGTCCATCATCAATTGGTGGTAATAGTAAGAAGGTATTGACAAGAATTTGGCGTAGTGTATAATGTAAAATACATAGTATACCGATGTATCGGTAACTGGTCAAATGTCGGTCAAAACTATAAGCTATGAAGAACTAATACCTGGTTACGAATTCCCTCCTGCCATTTATGAACTGAGTGCCTCCCTCGTCTCCAAATATCTAGAAGCTGTGGATAGCGCAGGTGATGGATTTATTCCCCCCCTGGCCATTACGGCCTGTGTCATAGCTGCTATGACGGGGTCCCTTTCCCTGCCATCTGGCACTATCGTTATACATGCTTCGCAAGAGTTAGAGTTTTTCAAACTGGTGCCCATTGGTGCTACTATAGAGTGTCACATCGGAGTGGCACAAAAGATAACTCGGGGCAAAATGAGCATGTTGGTCCTGGAGTTCGAGGTTTTGGACAAAGGCAAAGAAAAGGTGCAATCAGGAAGGGCAACTATAGCATTGCCCACCTAAGAAAGAAATGCTTACAGAGATTCAAGAAGGTAAGGCTCTTAATCCGGTGGTAAAACATATCACCCAGGAAAAAATTAATCTTTATGCTGAGGCATCGGGTGATTTTAATCCCATCCATTTAGATGAGTCTTTCGCTGCTACGACTCCTTTGGGTGGCACTATTGCTCATGGTATGCTTAACTTAGCTTATGTGTCAGAGATGATGACTTCGGCTTTTGGCCAAAGCTGGCTGTCTGAGGGTAAGCTTCGAGCAAAGTTTAAAGAGCCGGCACGTCCTGGAGATACTTTGACTATCAATGGTAAAATTGATTGCGTTGAACAAAAAGATGGTGTATCATACGCCAATTGTAATTTTGAATGCCTAAATCAAAAAGGAGAAACGATAGTCACAGGAGAGACAATAATCAAGCTCTCAAGTGATAAGGAGTAAAAATATGACTCAAAATGGTAGAGTAAGAGTGGCAGTGGATGCCATGGGTGGTGATTATGCCCCTGAGGAAGTAGTCAAAGGGGCGGTACTTGCAACGCGGAAAAATGATGTAGAAGTCCTCTTGGTTGGCTCCACGAACATTCTGGAAAAGGAATTAGCCAGGCGCAGATTTACCAACAATGGTTCATCCATCCATATTGTCGAAGCCAGCGAAGTCATCAGGGAAGATGAGCCACCTATTGCTGCAATTCATCAAAAGCCTAATTGCTCTGTAGCCGTAGCGGCAAAGATAGTAAAATCAGGCGAAGCCGATGCATTTGTTAGTGCCGGATCTAGCGCCGCAGCTGCATTAAGCGCCATTCAGTTTATAGGCATGTTGGATGGGATGGGTCGTCCGGCAATTGTCGGCTCCCTGGGTAGCTTTGCACCGAATACTGTGATGGTAGACCTCGGAGCTAATGTAGATTGCAAGCCACATCAATTTTTAACTTTTGCCATCGCAGGCTCGGTCTACGCTAAGAAGTTCCTTAACATCGCCGACCCTAAAATAGGTTTGCTAAACACTGGAAGTGAAGAAAATAAGGGGAGTGAAATAGGGCGTGAATCCTACGCCCTTCTCAAGAATAGCGGTTTGAACTTTGTTGGCAATATAGAAGGCAATGATATCTTAAACGGCAAGGCCAATGTTATCGTCTGCGGCGGCCTTGTGGGCAATGTTGTTTTAAAGTTTTATGAAAGCATCGGGGGTCATGCCAGGGATTGGACAGCGCAGAAGCTGAAAAGGTACCCACCTGCAGGCGCCTTAGTTAAACTATTGTTTAATGGATTGTTCCCGACAGCCAAAATATCCGGTGAAAGTGAGAAGCGAGGTGGTGGTATTTTGTGGGGTGTTGATGGGGTTGTCAGGATAGCGCATGGAGCCAGCCAGGCCCCCCAAATAGCTAATGCTATAGAAGGCGCCAAGGAAGCGGTGAAAACCGAGGTTATTGAAAGCTTGAAGTTGGAATTAGCAAAATTTAACCAAGGAGGTAAACCGTGACTGTTGAAGAGCAGGTAAGAGAAATCGTAGCCAAAATTACCCATGCTGATAAGAGCGTTATTACCAGGGAAAGCACATTTAAAGAGATTAAGGCGGATTCTCTGGATATAGTACAGGCATTGGTGGCAGTGGAAGAGGCCTTTGGGATTGAAATCCCTGACGAAGAAGCCCAGAAGTTTCAGAACTTCGGCGACTTTGTCTCCTATGTAGAGGATCGGGTGGCGCAGGGGGAGAAAGTTTAGCCATGTCTCTTGAGGGGAGGCTGGCTTTAGTCACAGGCGGTGGGCGAGGTATTGGTCAGGCGATTGCATTAAAACTTGCTTCTCAGGGGGCAGACATTATTGTCAATTTTTTTCGCCACCGCAGTACCGCGGAACAAACAGCTAAGGATATCGAGGCTCTGGGAGTGAAGGCTGAAACCATCCGAGCCAATGTGGGAGACCCGGCAAAGATCGATGAAATGTTTGACATGATTGGCAATAAATTTGGCCGCCTGGATATCTTGATTAACAATGCTGCTTCAGGTGTAGGTCGCCCTGCAATGGATGTGGATGTTAAGGCCTGGGAATGGACTATGGATATCAATGCCAGGGCCTGTTTACTCTGCGCTCAGAGAGCAGCCAAACTAATGGAGGGGAGGGGTGGTAAGATAGTCAGCATCTCTAGCTTGGGTTCACCCTTTGTCTTGCCCAATTATTCTATTGTTGGAGTCTCCAAAGCTGCCGTGGAAGCTTTAACCCGTTACCTGGCAATAGAGCTAGCACCTCAAGGCATTTGCGTTAATGCTGTAGCTGCTTCTGCTGTGGAGACAGAGGCTCTGAAGTTCTATTTTAAAGAGGGGCTAGTAAAAGACAATCGTCAAGTAACCCCAGTGGGAAGAATGGTGATTCCCGAAGATGTCGCTAACGTAGTGGCTTTTTTGTGCAGTGAAGAGGCCTTTATGATAAGAGGCCAAACGATTATTGTTGATGGGGGCACTTCTGTGGGGCTCTTCACCCTCCTTGGCAAGGAAAGCTAATGAACGCGGCTGGAGTTCCCAAAAACTCGATGAGTTCCTGGGGCACGATAAGTGTACCGAGAGTTGTAGTTACCGGTTTGGGTACTATTAATCCCTTGGGCTTAAGTGTAAAAGACTTTTGGGAAGGGTTAGTCGCAGGAAAGTCGGCCATCGGTACTATTACCCACTTTGACGCCAGTAACTTTCGCGTGAAGGTGGATGCTGAGGTGCATGGCTTTGATGCCACAGATCATATGGACTTGAAGGCAATTGACCGCACCTCAAGGACTATTCAGTTTGCTATTGCCGCTGCCAAGGAAGCAATACAATCAGCCGCCTTGGATATGACTCAGGAAAATCCTGAGCGAGTAGGTGTTATCATTTCTACTATGACAGAGCAAGGCTATGTTGTTAGGGGATGGGAGCTGTATCTAAAATCGGGTCCGAGAAGAGCCGACCCGCTCTTCATCACCAAGTCAACTGCCAGCGCAGCATCAATGCAGGTGGGAATGATGCTGGGAGCCAAGGGCCCTAACAGCGCTGTAAATAGCCTTTGTGCCAGCGGCGCTGACGCAATAGGCACAGCGATGAACTTCATTCGCTTGGGATATACTGATGTAATGATAGCCGGGGGTTCCGATGCCAGCCTTGAGCCAGTTGGCATGGCTGGATTAGATATTTTGGGAGCCCTTTCCCATGAATCTGACCCGTCCAAGGCTTGTCGCCCATTCGATCTCAACCGCAATGGTTTCGTCTATAGTGAGGGTGCCGGATTAGTTGTTTTGGAAAGCTATGAACATGCCAGGAAGCGGGGCGCAGCTGTGCTGGCTGAAATTGCCGGCGCAGGCTGGTCTTTCGATGCCCACGATGCAACCGCTCCTGCACCTGAGTCTGAGGCTTATGCTATGCGTACTGCCCTGCAAAATGCCAGGGCGAAGATTGAGGATGTTGATTATATCAACGCTCATGGCACCAGCACCAAGCTGAATGATGCCTGTGAAACCGAAGCTATTAAAATGGTTTTTGGAGAGCACGCTTACAAAATACCTATAAGCTCTACTAAGTCCATGATTGGGCATAGCATTACTGCTGCCGGCGCCATTGAAACCGTCGCCTCTATATTAATAATGAACAAAGGGGTTATCCACCCAACCATAAATTATGAGACCCCTGACCCGGAGTGTGATCTGGATTATGTCCCCAATGTAGCGCGCCCTGCTCAAGTGAATGTATGTTTGAAGAATAGTTTTGGTTTAGGTGGTGAAAACTGCTGCTTGGTGTTTAAGCGCCTCAAGGGGTGAAGGCCAGTAATGGAATTGGAAGGGAAGGTAGCTCTGGTAACTGGTGCCTCTCGCGGCATGGGTAAAGCCATTGCCTTGAAGCTTGCCAGCCTTGGTTCCAGAGTGGCAGTTAATTATGTGGCAATTGAAGCCAGTAATAAGGTTGATGCCGATAATTTAGTGGAGAGCATAATCCGTCTAGGTGGGGAAGCCATATCGGTTGAAGCTGATGTTCAGGATAGTGAAATAGTTAAAGCCATGGTAGAGCAGGTGACTGATAAATGGAGCAAGATTGATATTCTGGTGAACAATGCCGGAATAAATAGAGATACCCTTTTGTTAAGAATGTCTGATGATGCCTGGGACAATGTAATCAACACCAATTTGCGTGGAGCCTACCTGTGCACCAAGTTTGTCTTAAGGTCTATGATGAGGCAAGAGTGGGGACGCATCATTAATATATCTTCGGTGACCGGGATAGTAGGGAATGCAGGGCAAAGCAACTATGCCGCTTCCAAAGGAGGACTCATTGCTTTCACCAAAAGCGTAGCCCGAGAGATGGGTTCCCGTAATATAACTGTCAATGCCGTGGCCCCAGGCTACATTATTACCGGGATGACAGATAAGCTGCCTTCGGAAAGAAAGGAGGCCGTACTGGCAATGATTCCATTGCAACGCTTTGGCCAACCTGAGGATGTGGCTGAACTGGTAGCTTTTTTAGCCAGTGACAGAGCTGGCTATATCACGGGACAAGCTATCACCATAGATGGCGGACTATTTCCCTGATCGGTCGCTGTCGCAACACGCTAATTTAATGCAGCTGTGTTTTGTGGGATATCCAACTATATGCCAATACCAAAGGGTATGCGGAGGCTGAGATACATGGGTAACACTCATGGTATGTTTAGTGGTAATAACTTACCGTGAGGAGTTACCAAGATGAGAAAGCCAGCCAGCCTCTGATCTAGTTCAGATAGATGGGTGACACATACATGGGTCATGAAAGGACGTTATAATGGCTGTGCTATGAATGTTTATTACTCAATGCCAGGATATAAGCGCCTGGCAAACATCCCCAGGTTATCAAAGGAAGCCACAC
>JAUWGZ010000050.1 GCA_030606165.1 Dehalococcoidia bacterium | reverse complement strand
GGTTATGTCGCCATCCCGAGTTGATATGGGAAATCCCAAGGGAAATCCCGGGAAAAATATGGGCGAAATAAGAAGAGAGAGATAATGATGAAAAGGTTAGGTCTAAAATATCGAATTAATATAATTTAGGGTGGGTGATATGCCTAGAGTATCATTCGGAAGTCGTGTAGTACAAAAGTTAAAGCGTGTGAGCCTGAATCATAATCTGTTAGAAAATCTTCAAGTTAAGGAAGGCGATACTATTGACCTATATTTTGACACTGAAGAGGAAGCGATTGTCATTAAGAAGTCTAATGCTAAGAGCGCTAAGACCGACAAGTAAAAGTATGAATATAGGACTCGACTGGACGCTGGATCGTGCTTTTTATTGTCGAGGCTGGTTGGTTAGTCACTTTTAGAGACAAGTTCTTTCAGCCTTCTCTCAAACACCCCTCTTTCCAAAAGCACTCTTCGCTGGCATTTGAGGCTAACCTGCGGCGCTCAGGGTCTCCGCCGACGATTACCGGCTTTCCCTTCAGCTTCGGGTTAAGCGCCTGCTCCACAGAAACGAAGAAGGCATCCAGATCAATATGGAAAATACAGCGAGCCATGAAACAGTATATAAACTAGCACACAGAGCAGATAAAGCCAACTTTTCACCGAAAAATGACCCAACAAATCTGACTTTTGTGTGAAAGAGCGGTATTGACTGCGACCGCCAGTTGACTTACTATGGATATCATTACGCGCTTATGAAATCAACATTTTTGATTTGTTGTATTCTTGCTCTTGTTTTGGTCGGCTTATCATGTGCTCCAGAGGGTACATTGGAGATTTCCGTAACTGAAATAGATAACGGTGTTATGATTGATAATGCGGGTAACATTGATTGCCTTGTTTTTGTCAGTTCACCTGAGGGTGAGCAGCAATTTGAACTGGCTGTCGGCGCAGAGTGCTATCCCGGCGAGGTCAGGTAGCTCCTAGGCTGAAATTCCATGTGGCGGAACTGGCTAAGGTATGCGCTAACTGCAAAATACACCACTGGTTTTTCATGTCTGAGCCTCAAGAAAGGGGGTGGTTATCAATGAAGAAAAGTAGAGTAGGCATTCTCACTGGTGGCGGAGACTGCGCCGGCATTAATCCGGCAATGAAGTGGTTGGTGAAAACAGCGCTGGACGAGCGAGTAAAGCGTGAGAGAGGAACCCAGTATGAGGTCCTTGGGATCAGAGATGGATGGCAAGGGCTCATGCAAACTGAGCCCAAGGCTACTGAGGAGCACCTTATGCCACTGAACCAGGAAACTGTCCGAACTTGGGACAGGTACGGTGGCACTATGCTTGGCACCTCACGAACCAATCCCTATGATCCTAAGAATGTCCAATCGAAAGTGGTATTAACCAATATAGAAACGCTTGGCTTAGACGCCCTGATAGTCATCGGAGGGGATGACACCCTGGGTGTGGCTCATAAGCTGGCGCGTGAAGGTGTCAATGTAGTTGGCATTCCCAAGACTATTGACAAGGATTTGCGTGAGACTGATTATACTCTGGGATTTGAGACAGCTTTGGATGTTATCACTCAGGAGGTTGACCGGCTGAGAACAACCGCCGGTTCACACAAGAGAATATTTGTCGTGGAGACAATGGGCAGGGAAACTGGCTGGCTCGCCCTTGAGGGCGGAGAATCGAATGGTGCCTACATTATCCTGATCCCGGAGCATGATTTCTCAATTGAGAAGGTGAACGAGTTGGTTCTCGAAGGCAGGAGAGCCGGGACCAGATACGATATTATCATCGTGGCGGAAGGAGCCAAGCCAGCGGGATCCACCCAATTTACGAGGGAGCAACGCGCGGATAGCTTCGGCCACAAGGCTCTGGGTGGAATTGGTGAGGTTTTGGCTGATGGGATCCAGAAGGGTACCAAACTAGAAACACGATGCGTCCTTTTGAGCCATCTGCAGCGGGGGGGAGCGCCATGTGCTTACGACCGAAGGATGGGGCGGTACTTTGGCATTGCCGCTATGGACCTGGTTATGATGAAGGACTTTGGGAAGGTGGTGTGCTATAAGAATGGTAGGATCACGGAATGCCCGCTGGAAAAGGTCATCGGCAAGCTGAAGTACGTCGACGTCAAGACTATGTATGATGTCGAGAGATACAACGGACGCCGGACTATTCTGGGGAGGGAAGAACAAGATGTACCGAGACCATGGCCGATTAAAAGATGAAATGACTTCTGCGGAACAGTCAGGAAATACCAGACTGAGAAAAGGCATGCCTGCGCCCCCGGGCGAGGTTGATACCCTAGTGGAAAACGCCGTCTTTGGTGCTGATGAGGTGAGGGAACATAGCCGGGAGAAAATCAGGCAATTCGCTTCGGCACAGGGTGTAGTTTTGGCAAGCGTTGATGGCCTGTACCGGGCTGCTGGCAAGGGGCTATACACTGGTATCACTGTTCCAGCAATAAACATCCGCGGCATCACTTATCAAGTGGCTAGGGCGGTATTTAGAGCCGCCCTGAAGGATAGAGTTGGTGCTTTTATTTTCGAAATTGCTCGTTCTGAGATAGGCTATACTGCGCAAAGGCCAGGTGAGTACGCCGCCTGCGTACTTGCGGCGGCAGTCACGGAGGGGTTCAGAGGCCCGGTTTTTCTCCAGGGAGACCACTTCCAGGTTAACAGCGCGAAATACAATTCAGAACCAGAACGGGAATTGAACAGCATCAGGGAGCTGGTACGTGATGCGGTAAGCGCTGGCTTTCTGAACATCGATATTGACGCCTCCACTATCGTTGACTTGGGAAAGTCAAGCTTTGAGGAACAGCAGAAAGAGAATTGCCAAGTCACTGCGGATATGACCAAGTTTATACGGGAGATTGAGCCCGAGGGGAGAACAATCTCGGTTGGTGGTGAAATCGGCGAAGTAGGCGGACGCAATAGCACGGTGGCAGACCTCCGGGCCTTTATGACAGGATATCTCAGGTTGCTAGGGCCAGACGTCCGGGGACTCTCCAAAATCAGCGTTCAAACCGGGACGACGCACGGCGGAGTAGTTTTGCCTGACGGGCTAGTGGCGAGCGTTGACATTGATTTCAAAGCTCTGAAGGAATTGTCTCGAGCAGCACGGAAAGAATACGGTATGGGTGGCGCAGTGCAGCACGGAGCCTCCACCCTCCCTGATGAGGCTTTTGACCTCTTCCCACAGGCGGACACACTAGAAGTGCATCTGGCTACCGGATTTCAAAACATTGTCTTTGACAGCACCTATTTCCCCAAGGAGTTGCTGGACAGAATTTACCAGTATCTTCGGGATAAATACGTAAGTGAAATGAAGCCGGGGGATACCGCAGAACAATTCCTCTACAAGACCCGCAAAAGAGCATTTGGTGAGTTCAAGAAGGAAATGTGGAACCTGCCGGGACAAAATCTGAGGGGAATTAGTAACACACTAGAAGAACGCTTTTCCCTGCTATTCCGTAAGTTGAAAGTGGCTGGCACGATGGACCTGGTGAGCAGGTTCGTAGATTATTAGTGGTGATTGTGCATTTCACCCTTCTCCCAAACACATCTCTTGCCAAAAGCACCCTTCTCTGGCATTTGAGGCCAATGTCGGCGCCCACCCTCACCACTTCCCATTCGTAGCTGCCTCAGGGATGCGCTTCATAGGAAGCCGAGGCAACTACGCCGCGGCGCTCAGGGTCTCCGCCCACGATTACCGGCTTTCCCTTTAGCTGCGGGTTAAGCACCTGCTCCACAGAAACGAAGAAGGCATCCAAATCTATGTGGAAGATACAGCGAACCATAAAACAATATATAAACTAGCACACAGAGACGATAAAGCCAACTTTTCATCGTTTTGTGACTCCTTAACTCTATAGTATGTCCTGGACGCCGCACAGTGTATTGACAATTCCTTGGCATAATGGTAGATTTTATAGAAATAGTCCCTAGAAGAAACAGTCGTTTAAGACTACCATGGGGCCGATGGTCAAGTGTGTGCATCAGAGGGTTGCAGTATTTCCCATCATGTTCAGTCGAGCACATATAGACATGCGAACTCGACTGTCTCTTCCTGTCACAGTGAGATTTGCCCTCTCTTTCCAAAACCATGGCTGTTCAAAAAGCAGTTACCCGATTCACTGGGCAATCATGCTTGATGAGCCACGCGGCTACAAGACCAAAGAAAGGAGGTGATGTGTCACTAAGGTGCTGAACGAGGACAAACGGTTGACAGTGCGGGGGGGGGTGATATACCGAGAACTAAGATTCTGGGAAAGACCAAAATGCTACTGCGTTCTCTGGTTATAGAAGGTGTTTTAGCAAAATATAAATGCAAATAAAAATAGTGAGGTTGCCTCACAGATTCTCAGAAAGAGGCAAAAAGGAGGAATAAACATGAAGAAGTTATTTCCACTCATTCTGTTGATGGTACTGCTAGCAATCACGGTGAGTCCAGTTCTTGCGGCTGGGTCACCGGAAGCAAGCCAGTCCCAGCCTGGCAGCCCCAAAGTCCCTCCAGCTAAGGATGCAATGCTCAGCGTCGATGAGGTCATAAACGTCGACGGGCTAGGTCACAGGCATATTCAGAAATGGCAGCGCGTCATTGATGGCATTATTCATGTCAAGAATGACTATATTCGGAAAGATGTCGATCTTGACACTAACAAAACTATTTTGTATGACAAACAGTGGCGAGACATCGAATTCGAAAGTGTGGAGATTAAGCCATTTGAACCACCAAGCGGAGAGTATTTTTGGAAAAAAGTCGTGCTTTTTGTTGATGAAGAGGACCTTGGCTTCTTTGAAGACGGTAGCTCCTTTTACACTTTCTTTGACGCAGATGAATATCCACTTGTATGTTGGGAGGTCAGGTACATTGATGGAACAACAGTAATGTATGACCTGGACGGAAATCTGATTGGATACGGGGTACCTGCGCCATCATCTAACGGGTATTTATTTTCTGGATATGATTATAATTGGTGGTGCTGGCTTATACCCTCGCTCTGTGACCCATGGAGAAACTGGAGGAACAATGCTAACGATTGGTCCAGTGAGTGGCTTGATTCGACAACGAGCGTGTTTGATCCGACGACGTCACAAATACGTTCGTATGTGAGAAACTCGAATACTAAATTTTACTATGCGATCGCGCACGGGGGTTCTTCGAGTTGTAGTGCCGAGAGGAAGAGCGGCTATGAGACATATTACACAGCAACAAAGGCTTACCAGGATATGGCGAACAGGAACGCGATGCGCTTCGCTTTTTTGGGTCATTGCAATGCTATGGTGAATACTGATTATTCCTCATTCTCAGATGCGTTTAGAAAAGGAAGCTTGGTGGACACGATAACAGTCGGATACAAGAATATGGGGGGGTCCCCAGCCTGGAGCTCATCACTGTCTTGGCAGGACTCGATGTTTTACTATATGGATTGTGGTATGCGGGTATATCTTGCGTTCTTCTGTGCTACCTATATTTATCCCGAAATAACTGATTATGTCGAATTTGTTGGAGACGAAGGGGACTATATATCAATTATGTTTTAGGGACGAAACCTTAAGTGTGACAGGTTAGCGTAAAGGGTTGGTATGGTATACGAGAGCCGAGGCTCGGCCTCGGCTCTCGTAACGCTCCGAAGTAAGTCATTGTATTCGAAGGCGGCCAAGGGTAAGCTTAGCAAGAAGCAATTCATGAGAGAATCCCTCTGGGATAGGGTTTCCGAACCAGAGCGGTTCTCCCAATGGTCTGCGGAAGCCAGCGGCTTATAGCCGCCATAAGATGCCGGAAACACCTCGCGGCGGCAGATATGAACAACCAGGCTGAAATGCTAGCTGTGGCGGGAGCTTCGAAGAGAATACCGACCTGCCTGGCGATGGAGTGCACATTATCAGTGTGTCCAGATTTGCAGAGGTAAAGTATGAAGACAATACTTGGTTCGAGAAGACGCCGTTGGGCGGCGATAGCCGGCATCTTTTTGATTGGGGCAGCCTTGGCTGCAGGGATACTAATCCATGCTTTTAGTGAGTATATCCTTAGCCTGTCGAGCAGCGAAGGCGGGACGGTAACCACCCCTGGTGAGGGGGTTTTTCGTTATGGAGCCGGGACGGTGGTTACCTTGGTGGCTATCCCGGATGCTGGCTGCCGCTTTGTGGAATGGACTGGTGACGAGGCGTCTATTATTGGCGATGTCAATGCGGCCACCGCCACCATTACCATACAAGGCAACTACAACATCACCGCTAACTTTGCCCCATTCGTAGGAGGGAACGGAACAGCCGAGAATCCCTATCAGGTTGCAGATTGGCACCATCTCGATATGGTACGCAATTACCTCGACGGTTACTTCATCCTCATAGATGACCTCGATTCCACTACTGCCGGTTATGAGGATCTGGCAAGCAGGGCAGCCCATGGGGGAAGGGGGTGGGAGCCGATTGGAATTGCGCACCCATATGTTCCATTTACCCCGTTTGCTGGGAGTTTCGATGGTAATGGATACCAGATGAGGGACCTTTTTATCAACCGCCCCGGGCAAATCCAGGTGGGGCTCTTCGGTGTTGTTGGTGAGGGAGGAGTCATCGAGAATGTGGGAGTGGTGAATGCCACTATGACTGGCGAAGGGCATGTTAGTCTAGTGGGAACGAATCTAGGCATTGTGAGAAACAGCTATTTTACAGGCAATGTAACCGGCGAGTACTACATTGGTGGTGTGGTGGGAGGCAATGCTGGCAATGTGAGCAACTCCTACTACAATTATAATGAGGTTCTGATTAATGGACAGAACACGATTACTATTGGAGCTCTATTTGGTGAGGACTTTGAGCAATGGCTGGCTAGCGATAAGTTTTTAGATGTCAATGAAAGGCTCTGGCAAGAAAATGGCTATTATGTGATAAATAATGTCAGTGATTTCAAACAACTGTTGGTCTTTGGGCAGGACGATTCCTTGAAATTTAGGTTGAAAAGCGATCTGGATTTGGTTAATGAACCCAATTTCTACGTCCCTTATCTGGCTGGAGAGTTTGATGGCGATGGTCACAAAATCTCGAACTTGAGCGTCACCTTGAATTTCAGTTCGCAGGTTGGGTTGTTCGGAACCCTTGGTTCTGGTGGAAAAGTCAGGGGGGTGGGTGTCGAGAGCGTAAACATAATTGGGGCTCAAGGAATTGGGAGTCTGGTGGGAGCGAGTTCAGGCACTGTGAGCAACTCCTATTCCAGTGGGGAAGTAGCTGGCTCGGCGAACGTTGGGGGTCTGGTGGGCGTGAATACTGAAACCGGTACTGTGAGCAACTCCTATTCTATGGTGAGCGTGACTGGCCAAAGCAATGTTGGGGGTCTGGTCGCGGATGATTGCGGTACTGTGAGCAACTCCTATTCCACAGGTAGTGTCACTGGAAATGAGAATGTTGGCGGTCTGGTGGGATACAATTGTGGTGGGGGTACTGTGAGCGACTCCTTCTGGGATACCGATGCTTCCGGGATCGAGTGGAGCGTTGGCGGGACGGGCAAGATCACAGAAGAAATGTTGGACATCGCCACCTACACTGACACGAAGACCGCAGGCCTCGATGATCTGTGGGATATAATCGCAGTCGATCCTGGCGAGACCAATGAGACCTACATCTGGAATATCGTTGATGGTGAGACCTATCCCTTCCTGAGCTGGCAGTCCGTTGCTTAATACAACTGGGCCTAGATGGTTAGGCAAATTTCTGATGTACATGAGGGTGAAATTGTACAATAACTTATTTTGTTCAGTAAGTCATATCCGCCTTTCTGATTAGTGAGTCACAGCCCATCGTTTTGTGACTCCTTAACTCTATAGTATGTCTTGGACGCCGCAGAAAAAATTATTGACAATTCCTTAATGATAATTTAATAATGGTACTATATAATAGCATCGTGAGTACTAAAGGCGAATATAGGGTTGGTGGTCAAGTGTGTGAGTCGGAAGGCTGCTCTGGTTCCCATCATGTTCAGTCCAGCACAAGTGAAGTGCGGCAATGAAAAATAGGAAAATGCTCTTACCAGTTTTGCTCTCTATCGCCCTGGTTTTCAGCCTTATCCTTCCTGCGTCGATGCTGGATACGGCTCCTGTTATGGCTCAAGGGCAAGTAACGCCTATGGTCGCCGACGACACCACGGTCTCGGCGGGAAACTATTACCCCCCGGAGTGCGATGTCGGCAACTGGACGGACATCAACCAAGTCGCCGCAGGCGAGTTACACACGGTGGGGCTTAAGTCCG
This sequence comes from Dehalococcoidia bacterium, assembly GCA_030606165.1. Taxonomy (GTDB): domain Bacteria; phylum Chloroflexota; class Dehalococcoidia; order GIF9; family AB-539-J10; genus RBG-13-51-36. The sequence goes on along the minus strand of JAUWGZ010000050.1, from coordinate 1,045 downwards.
ACGGCACTGTGGTCGCCGTGGGCTGGAACAACGACAGGCGGTGCGATGTCGGCGACTGGACGGATATCATCCAGGTCGCTGCAGGTGGCGATCACACGGTAGGGCTTAAGTCCGACCGCACCGTCGTCGCCGTGGGAGACAACTATGACGGGCAGTGCAATGTCGGCGGCTGGACAGGCATCAACCAGACTGCTGCAGGCGTCTTTCACACGGTGGGGCTTAAGTCCGACGGTACCGCTGTCGCCGTGGGAGACAAGGACCACGGGGAGTGCAATGTCGGCGAGTGGACAGGCATCAACCAAACTGCCGCAGGATTCTCTCACACAGTTGGGCTTAAGTCCGATGGCACCGTGGTCGCAGTGGGATTGAACCGCGACGGGCAGTGCGATGTCGGCAACTGGACGGGCATCATCCAGGTCGCCGCAGGCGGCGAACACACCGTGGGGCTCAAAGCCGACGGCACTGTGGTCGCTCTAGGGGACAATGAGTACGGCCAGTGCAATGTTGGCAACTGGGCGGACATCACCCAGGTCGCCGCAGGTGAGTATCACACGGTGGGGCTTAAGTTCGACGGCACCGTGGTCGCCGCAGGCGGTTATGTCCCGTGTTTTCTCCCAACACCTTGCTTCATCGCCACTGCCGCTTACGGCACCCCCATGGCAGGGGAAATAGAAATCCTGCGTGAATTCAGAGATGGATACCTGCTGACCAACGCGGTGGGACGAGCTCTGGTAGACCTCTATTACAGGGTCAGCCCGCCAATAGCCGAATTCATAACTGAGCATCCCAGCCTGAAGCCAGTAGTGAGGGCTGGGCTGGTGCCCGCTGTGGCTATGAGCGCCGTAGCCGTCAACACTTCTCCGGCCGAGAAGACGGCCATAGTAGGCTTGTTTGTGCTGGTTTCCGTGGCGCTGGCTGTATGGGTAACAAGACAGCGAGGCAGAGGTCCAGAGTACATACGCTGGTAAAATTGCACAAAAGCCTGTTTTGTTACCTCACTACACAAACCATCGCAGGGTGCTTTTTATTGTCGCGAAGCTGGTTA
>JAUWGZ010000036.1 GCA_030606165.1 Dehalococcoidia bacterium | reverse complement strand
CCTCGCTGAGATTTATGAGAGACACCAGTGCGAACCACCGGGAAGTACTGGATTCAACGTCTGCCTATGCCGGGATACCTGGAACAATCGAAACGAAATACTACGAAGAAAGAGATGCTGCACCGAAGGCACTTAGAGCCTATGTGGGTGTATTTCCCTTGCATTGTAAGAAGTGAAAAGGTGCCGGAGCAGTGGTAAAATAAGTCTCAAGGGGTACCTCAAAAGCGGTCTGGTACCCTGTGGAACTCGATCGGCGCATGAGCTTCAGTAGACCTAATATTATCCGACCTCCAAGCGAATGGAAAAGCTATTTTCTCCCTGTAACCAGTGGGTGCTCCACCAACACCTGCACTTTCTGTATGTACTATGGCTCAAAGCTTCAGATGCGAGACGCCGATGACGTCAAGAGTGAAATAGACGCTCTAGCCTTGTTCACTCGAAAAGGCATGCGGCTTCCTGACGTTTCTAAGGTGGTATATGACGTGGCTCAAGGTTGGGACGGCAAGAAGGTGTTTCTTCAGGATGGCGATGCCCTTGTTTATCCCTTTCCCAAATTGAGAGAGGTTCTCCAGTACTTGAATGAAAAACTACCCTCTGTCGAAAGGATTGGCACATATGCTACGCCGCAGGATATCCTGCGGCGTAGTTCTGAGGAACTTAAGGAATTAAAACGGCTCAAGTTAGGTATTTTTTATACCGGGCTTGAGAGCGGTGATGATGAACTGCTCCAGAAAATAGGTAAAGGGGCAACTTCAGACGAGTTGGTCGAGGCGGGAAAGAAAGTGAAGGAAGCCGGCATAATCTTTTCCGTGACGATAATTTTAGGACTTGGCGGTGTCGAGGGAAGCCAGAAGCACGCGCTTGAGACAGCCAGAGTTCTCAGTGAGATTGACCCGGAGTATGCCGGAGCTTTAACTTTGACCTTCGTACCCGGTACCCCGCTATATGAGCAGCGGGAACGAAATGAATTCCATCCTCTTTCTCCTTTTCAGTCCCTGGAGGAGCTAAAGTTAATCATAGAGAATTCCAACTTTACCGATTGTTTCTTTAGCTCGATGCATGCCTCAAACTATCTTTCCGTCCGAGGAAGATTGCCGCGAGACAAAGAGAAAATGCTTAGCGAACTAGAAAAGGTTTTGGCAGCCAGAAACCCTTCTCTCCTCAGGCCTGAGTTTCTCAGGGGCCTATGACGAGGGCGGGTATTCTTCACACAAGCGGGCTAAATGAGTGATTATGTCAAGTACTCAACTTCTTGATTAGAAAGGCTATATTTTTACCGAAGTCCCAGGCTGTTTGGAGTCCTTCTTCGTCTTGTTCCACTTCGCCTTTTTCTCGGCCGATAGCCACATTCCAGTACGTAGAACCGGGAATAAAGAACCCTAGAATCTGAAACCAGAGGGTAAGTTGAGCAATTGTGAAGTTCTTGCCGGCACGTCGTGCCACTACCAACGGCCCACCAACCTTACCGTGGAAGGGTTCACCATTCCAGCGTGCGATGTAGCCAACACGCTCCATAAGTGCCTTAATCAGCGCCGTAGCAGAGCCATAATATACCGGTGAGGCTAGAATTATACCCTCGGCCTCTTTCATTTTGAGGTATATTGGAAATAGGTCATCCTCAATAGAGCAACTCTCTTGTTCTTTGCATGCCATACAGGCATTGCACGGTTTTATTTCCAGGCCAGCTAACCGAATAAGCTCAGTATCCAACCCTTCTTCAGAAATCGATTTAAGCGTATGCTTGGTTAACAGTTCTGTATTGCCATTTTTTCTTGGACTGCCGACTATACCTATGACTTTCATCTCGCGACTCCTTGTATTTGAGGTTAACGACGATCCCACCAGTCAGGGTAGATCTGCATCAGCACCGGAGAGGGGTCGCAAAGAGGCCCAAGATACATAATAGGATAGCCAATTCCCCGGCTTTTAAGCGCCTTAAGTCCTTCGACGGCCTTAGCCATCATTCCCGGTGGCAGCGCCATAACCATCTCATCCTCGGTAACAGCACCGAAGGCCCTCTCCCCCATGCAGGGAATAGCCAAGGCAGGCTTGCCGGTAGTATAACACTGAGCCAAGCCATCGGCACAAGAGCCTTCACCGATGAAGAAAAACTGAAAGCGCTCGTAGTCTTTAAACTGGAGCCCGTTCATCAGCAACATCATCTGCGCCGGGTTACCGTAGATTAAGATAACATCGGGGTCGAATTTACCGGAAGCCAGCGGGGCGAGCACGACGGCCTCTCCGGGTGGAACCAGGGGATATTCCGCCATCTGTTTTCTGGCTTCTTCCACGTTGGCAAACCAGCCGGTGGCGAAGGCATTTGCCTCCCAGGCGACCTGCTTTTCGGTAGTTGGTGCCAGACCGTTGATTCGGGCACAGCGCTCACCGAAGTTGTCTCTGGTCGCCCCTACCGTCAAGCCCATGGTTCGAGCCAGCGCTGGTACCTGGCAAAAAGAAGCCCGGCGGTCAAGCCGTATCACCTCCGGTATTTTATCCAGCTCCTCCAATTTCTCCAGTCTCTTGTAGGCAACCGGGCTTGCTTTCAGACGAAGCAAACACTCCATCTCCTGGCTAAGTCCTGCCCAGTCAATCACTGACGCTTCCTTCTTCACCATTTATTGCCTCCTTTTCCTTTGTCGTTTCCGTGGCCTTTCCTAGAGCGGTTGGGAGTTGAACATTATAAATCATTCTATCAAGCATGAGAAGTAGTAAAATACTACCGAGTTCAGCCTACGGTTTATCTAAGTCCCTCAACTTGCAAGAATAGGAATCCAGCCAACGGCTAAATTCGTGTTACAATATATAGCAACAGTTCGAGCATCAATAATTCTCAAAACATAGAGGTGCATAGTGGAAGAAATGGATTACAAGATTGTCAGGACTTTGCGCTGCAAAAACGCTAGTATCCCAGGTACACTAGGCAAGTTGGCTACAGCTATTGGCAGTGTTGGAGTAGATGTCGGAAACATAACCACGGTGCATTTGGGACATCATTTTACTGTCAGAGACGTTGAGGTTTTCCTGGACAATGAAGAGCAACTTGCATACCTACTAGATGAGATATCGAGACTTAAAGAGACCACCGTTCTCGAGGTCAGAGACGATGTACTTGAGCTTCACAAAGGTGGAAAGATAAAAATGATCAACACCGTTTCTATCAATTCGCTGGAGCACCTGAGAAAGGTATATACCCCGGGAGTAGCTGAGGTATGTAAGTTAATCAGGACTCAGCCAAGCTCAAAGAATATTTACACCGCCATCCCTTATTCGGTAGCTATTGTTACCGATGGGACTCGTATCCTTGGATTGGGAGATGTGGGCCCGATAGCGGGAATGCCAGTTATGGAAGGCAAGGCCGCCCTTCTCCAACAATTAGTAGGGATTAGTGGAATACCAATCTTACTGAACACCACCGATCCGGATAGAATCGTAGAAACAATAAAAAATATTGCTCCGACATTTGGCGGCATTCAACTGGAGGATGTTGCGTCACCAAGGTGTTTCCTGATTGAGGACAGACTTGAAAATGAATTGAATATCCCAGTTATGCATGATGACCAGCAAGGAACCGCCATGGTAGTGCTAGCCACATTGGTCAATGCCTGCAAGCTTAGCAATGTAACGCTGCAGGAAGCGAAGATTGGCCTTGTTGGTCTCGGTGCTGCTGGTCTTTCCATTGGAAAGTTCCTTTTAAAATACACAAGTAACCCAACGTTGGGTACGGCAAGAACCAAGGATAGCGTGAAACGACATGTGGAACAAGGCGGCATCCCATCCAGCTTTGATGAGATTATGCAAACGGCAGATATTGTGATTGCCACCTCTACGGTGGGAGGACTTATAAAACCAAGCATGATAAGAAAGGGGCAGATTATCTTTGCACTATCAAATCCACATCCCGAAATCACTGCAGAGCTGGCTATGGCATCCGGTGCTACCTTTGCCGTTGATGGTAGGACGGTTAACAATTTATTGGCCTATCCCGGAATCTGGCGGGGGACATTGGATGCAATGGTCGCCAAAATCACCTATGAGATGTACATAGCCGCCGCCTTAGCCATTGCCGGTGCTGCGGCTGAAAGAGAACTTGTCCCTAATGTTCTTGACCCCAAAGTGCACTTGGCCGTGGCTCATAGCGTAGCTAGAGCCGCAGTGCAGTCGGGTGTTGCTCAGCGACCCCTTGACGACGACTACTTCGAGAACATAGATGTCAAGAAACCGCCGTGGATATGAAATACCCTGCACCATCTGGCTGATTGTTTGTCTGAATTTGCCCTCTCAGTTTCAGTTTTATTTGATTTTAACTCTCAGTCCTCTTATAATTCATGGTTGCGGTAAAATTAATGTCTTTTTATATGCCTTAAAAGGCGCTTCCCTTCAGGATGTCGAAGGCAAATTAGACATCCCAGGTAAAGTAATTTCTAAGGAGGCAATTGAATGGTGACTAATGATGGTTTTGATAGATTTAGCGGGTCGCCCGATTATGTTATTTCCGAGCCCTTGAAGAATGCTGTTAATGTAACCATAGCTTTAGAAAGACCTTTATTAATCAGAGGAGAGCCGGGAACGGGGAAAACCTTACTTGCTCACAGCATTGCTAATGGGCTGGGAAAAAGGTTGATTATATGGAACATAAAATCAACAACCAAGGCTCAAGAGGGGCTGTATGTCTATGATACTGTGCAGAGGCTCAATGACAGTCGCTTCGGCGGCAGTGATGTTTCTGACATCAAACAATATATCAAGCTAGGCAAATTGGGACAGGCCTTCGTTTCTCCAGAGCAAGTGGTACTCCTCATCGACGAGATAGATAAAGCTGACCTGGAGTTCCCCAATGACCTCCTCAACGAACTGGAGGAAATGAGCTTCTACATCCCGGAAACTAATGAGACCATCACTGCCATCCACCGACCCATAGTGGTGATTACCAGCAATGCCGAGAAGGAACTTCCGGACGCTTTCCTGCGGCGTTGCATATTCCACTATATCGAATTCCCTCACTCAGAACTGATGGAAGAAATCGTCAGGGTGCATTTCCCGAATATCAAGGATAGCCTTCTTCATGAAGCTCTAAAGGCCTTCTACAAGCTCAGGGAGATTGACGATTTCAGAAAAAAGCCGTCGACAAGTGAGCTCATAGACTGGATTCGCGCTCTCATTGCCGGAGGCATACCCCATGACAAGGTCTCAAGCGAGATACCCTTTGTGGGCACGCTGCTGAAGAAAGAAACAGACTATGATTATTTCGTAGCACGCATGGGCAGGAAATATTATCGCTGAAAAGTGGATGCCTATGGAATGCTCCGTTGAGAACAGGTAAGAGGCCTATATGTTCACCGATTTCTTCTATACCTTAAAAAGAAGGAAAGTGCCCATCTCGATTGTCGAGTGGATGACGCTGATGGAAGCCCTTTCTAAAGGTTGCATCTCCAATCTGGACGAATTTTATTATCTGGCGAGAGCAATATTAGTTAAAAGCGAAGCTTACTACGACCACTATGATGTTGCCTTTCAGGAATATTTCAAGGGGATAGAAACTCCGGCAGAGATTTCAGAGCAAATTATGGAATGGCTCAAAGACCCTATAAATAAGATGACCCTTACTGAAGAGGAGCGGGCTCTATTTGATAGTATGGATTTCGACGAACTCTTAAGGGAGTTTGAAAAGAGGCTCAAAGAGCAAACAGAGCAGCATGACGGAGGCGGTCACTGGATTGGCAGAGGAGGTACGTCTCCCTTTGGACATTCAGGATACCATCCCGCTGGCATCAGGATGGGTGGTGAATCAGGAGGTAGGCACGCCATACAAATCGCCCAGGAGAGAAGGTTCCGGAATTATCGTAGTGACCTGATTCTCGATGTTCGCCAGGTCAAGATGGCTCTGAGAGGGCTACGGCAGTTGAGCCGAATCGGCCCTGAGGATGAGCTGGATTTAGAAAGAACAATCGGCGCTACCTGTAAAAATGCCGGTGAGATCGAGCTGGTATGGTCAAGAAGCAGAAAGAATGCAGTGAAATTGCTTCTATTGATGGATGTTGGCGGCTCTATGGTTCCTTTTGCCAGGTTGTGTAGCCGACTCTTCTCTGCTGCTCATTCCAGTAGTCACTTCAAGGACTTCCAGTACTTCTATTTCCACAATTGCATATACGATAACCTTTATCAGGATATTGAGAGACAGGAAGCAGTGAGCACCGACCATCTATTGCGTATTCTCGAGCCGGACTATAAAGTGGTATTAGTCGGAGACGCCAGAATGGCGATGCAAGAGTTAACGGAGAGATTCGGGGCTATTTACTACTATGAACGTAACGAGGTTCCAGGGTTACTAAGGCTGAAGCAGATTGCGGAACATTTTACTCACAGCGTTTGGATAAATCCAGTGGAGCCATATTATTGGAATCACCCCACTGTTCTGGTGGTTGAAAAGTTCTTTCCCATGTTTGAGCTTACACTCGACGGTCTGGGACAGGCAGTGAAAAAACTGGTTGTTAAAAAATGAGTCCTTGCCTTTGAGACAGCCTAGTTTGTTCAATAGAAACAAACTGACAGAGTATTGACTAGGGACAGCGAATGGCTTGCGCTAACCTGTTTGGTTTAAACTATCGTGTTCATTCCTATAACGGCCAGCATGAAAAGAAGGCTAGGTCGATTTCACAAAACCATGTGACACCGTGTGCTAGAATAAAATATAAATATTGCAAAGGAGCGCGAATATGAAACAGGCTGACGTAGTTATCGTGGGTGGAAGCGCCGCCGGTATTGAGGCAGCGATTACTGCCAGAAAGCAGTACCCTTCTAAGAAGGTTATCGTCATTCGAAAGGAAGAAAGGGCTCTCGTACCTTGTGGTATCCCTTATATCATGGGAACTCTGGGCTCTGTGGAGAAGGACATCCTGCCAGTCGCTATGCTGGGCAATGCTGAGCTGATAATTGATGAGGTCACATCTATTGACAGAGAAGCGAAAACCGTAACCACTGCCAAGGGGGGGATTATTGGCTATGACAAACTGATACTTGCCACTGGCTCACGACCGGTCGTACCTAGAATGCCAGGCGTAGACTTGAGCAATGTATTCACTATCAGAAAAGAGATAGATTATCTCGAGAAACTACAAAAGGCTCTGAAACAAGCTAAAGACGTGGTGGTCGTTGGTGGTGGCTTCATCGGAGCTGAGTTCGCTGACGAGTGCCGCAAGATGGGACTTAGTGTGACTGTTGTTGAATTATTAGAGCACTGCCTTTACCTGAACTGTGATGAAGATTTCTGTATCAGCATAGAGGGCAAGATGAGAGAGGTAGGTGTGCAGGTGAATACTACCTGTCGAGTAAAGGCAATTGTCGGGGATCAGAAGTTGGATTATGTGGAATGTGAAAAAGGACTCCATTTCAACGCAGACGTAGTAATTTTAGCTTTAGGCGTGGTGCCAAATACTGAATTGGCTAGCGATGCCGGACTAGAAATTGGTGAGCAGAAAGGTATATTAGTTGACCAGTATATGATAACCAGTGACCCGAATATCTTTGCCATTGGCGATTGTGCTGAGAAGTTTTGTTTTTTTACCGGTAAGCCAACGGCCATTCGTCTTGCTTCAGTAGCTAGCAGGGAGGCCAGAATCGCAGGGGCTAATCTTTTTCAACCACGACGACGCAGAAATCAAGGCACTATAGGTGTATTCGGAACTATGATTGCGGATACCTCTACAGGGGTAGCTGGCCTCACCGAGAGGGCGGCTCGGGATCTCGGGTTCGACCTAGTTATTGGGGAAGCTGCTGCGCCGGACAGGCACCCAGGATCAATGCCTGGAGCTCGAGAACTGCGCGTCAAGCTGATCTTCGATCGAAGTACAGCAAAACTAATAGGTGGGGAGGCTTGTGGAGGTGTTACTGCAGGTGAGATTGCCAATGTTTTGGCCCAAGCTATCGCCGCGGGAATGACAGCCAACGACATAGCCATTTCTCATATTGGCACCCACCCTGCACTGACGGCATCACCACTAGTCTATCAGATTGTGAACGCTGCTGAAGAGGCTATAATCAAACTGCCCCGGTGATGTAATTTTAATTTATCAAATATAATGTAAACAGAATATAAAACTTGGAAGGAGAAGGTAATACTGCTGACCCTTTTCATTAATGAATACCGATTTTTTCAGAAGTCACTATGCGTGTAATGGTGACTTGACCGTAGGGTAAAGAGGTGAATTCTGCCTATTGATATCTTTGGTAGTTCGTTTTGAGGCTAAGTGGGGAAGGGGGGGACGGTTCCCAAACTTCTATTTAAGAAGCAACAGTTGATTCCGGCAGTGCAGCAGTTACTGGTCTCGTATTTACATTGAGTGGGTAACCCTCAGCATTTGTTGAATCGCTCGTCTTTCTGAAATTCGCGAGATGAAGATACTTCCCAATAATGCTTGCTATTTATGGAAGCATATGCTAGGATAAAGAATAGGAGGTCAAGCATATGCGCGGAAGGACAAAAAAAGCCACATTCAACTTGCATACCGATGTTCTAGCTGCATTAGACGAGGTTATGTCTAAAGGAATCGCACCCAGCAAGAACGCTCTGGTTGAACAAGCATTGCTCAAGGAGTTGAAAGAGTTACAGAGGCAGACACGGCAACGGGCATGGCAAGAGGGGGCTAAGGATACTCTTTTACTGAAGGATATTAAAGACGTTGAAACTGCTTTCCGTACTGCGGATGCTGAAACTGCGCAGAGGATAGGCTGATGCCGAATTTTCAGTGGGCAGTTTTCGAGGCCAACCTTGACCCCGTCACAGGAGCTGAACAAAAAGGCAGACGCCCGGTACTGGTTGTAAGCAACGAGGAATTTAACCAGGCGATGCCTAATGTTACCGTTTTGCCTCTGACGTCAACAAAACGCCGATTATATCCATCTGAGATTCTTCTGCCGGAAGAAAAAGCCGGCCAACCTCAGGAATCTATCATAATGGCTCACCAGATACGGACAATCTCAAAACAGCGATTAGGGAAATTACTTGGCTTCCTTGACGACGCTCAGCTTCAGCACGAAATACACCGGGCTATTAAAGAGCACTTCGATATGGAATAAAAAGTTACAGTTCTCGAAGGGCACTCAAGCCAGCTTTCTAGAATTTCATGGTGGGGAAGGGGGGACTCGAACCCCCACGCCTTTCAGCACATGATCCTAAGTCATGCTCGTCTGCCAATTCCGACACTCCCCCGATAGGAAACCACCTAATACAATAGCATTTTACGGGACTCGCCTCAAACCATCGGAATTCCCGGGACACCATCCTTCACAAGGTGAAGGATTAGGCCCACTACAAATCAGGTATTATGTCCCCAGAATACTTGCGAAAGAAGATGAGTGTTCACCCCCCTACCCTATTTTGCGAAATCTTGCGTGTGGCTGCCCGCTCGGGAAGTATATTGACACTTACTTCATTAGTGATACAATAACACTTTGAGGGTCATATTAGTGAAAAGAATTAGCATCTTTTTGGTTACGGTAGCCTTAATTGTAGTGATGGGAGGCTGTGCTCTTCCTTCCCAAAACCTGGAAATACGGGATTGGTATGATTTGGATGACATCAGGAACAACCTGGGCGGCCATCACATTCTGATGAACGACCTCGATTCCACCACTGCCGGTTATGAGGAGCTGGTGAGTGAGACAGCCAATCAGGGAAAGGGCTGGCAGCCAATTGAAACTTGGGGTCCCCCATTCAAATTTAAAGGGAGTTTCGACGGGCAAGGATACGAGATACGTGACCTGTTTATCAACCGCCCTGACGAAAGGGGTGTGGGACTTTTTGGTTATGTTGGTGTGGGAGGAGTCATCAAGAATGTCGGCGTGGTGAACTTCACTGTGAGTGGCTCCAGCCGGGTTGGCGGTCTAGTGGGAGATAATGCGGGCACCGTGAGCAACTCCTATTCCAGCAGCAATGTGAATGGCCCTTTTGGTATTGGTGGTCTGGTGGGAGAAAATTGGGGTGCTGTAAGCAACTCCTATTCCACCGGCAGCGTGACCGGCAAGTGGCTTGTTGGCGGTCTGGTGGGAGATAATTGGGGCTCTGTGAGCAACTCCTATTCCACCGGCAGCGTGACCGTCACCGAGTTTAAGGTTGGTGGTCTGGTGGGATTTAATTCTGGCACTGTGAGCAACTCCTATTCCACCGGCAGCGTGAGTGGCAGCGATGAGTATGTTGGTGGTCTGGTGGGAGATGATTATCACGGCACTGTGAGCAACTCCTTCTGGGACACCGAAACCAGCGGACAAGCTACTTCGGATGGCGGGACGGGCAAGACTACCGCCGAAATGAAGAGCATCGCCACGTCCTCAGCCTGGGATATAATCGCGGTCGCCAATCCTAGCACACGCAACCCTTCATATATCTGGAATATCGTTGATGACGAGACCTATCCCTTCCTGAACTGGCAACCGTAAGAAGGGGGCAGCTCTTTTTCCCAACGAGATTGCTTCGACTGACTTCGCTAGCCTGGCAACAGCATAGAGGTAGTGTGTACAATTCCAGGGACACCATACCAATTAGGCCTACTACAAATCAGGTATTATGTCCTCAGAATAATCCGTTTATTGACTCCATAGCCCACGGTTTTTCATCTTGGCGTACTGTTCTAATTGGACAAGAATCTGGCTGTATCGGTCATCAGGGTCAAATATATAGGCTTTTGCATATCCCTGAGCAATCAACTCAGCATTAACGAACACCCCGTCTACGTAAACGTATCGGAGCAGTCGACCATATTCGTCCTGGTCTCGGTCGCCCCGCTGCAGTTCAACCGTCTTTCCTTCGACAAGTTCTTTGTTTCTGGCTGTCGCCTCTTCAGCGTAATATTCTCCTGACTCTGGCGTGTCAATGCCCAGATAACGGACACGGCGACCATCTGCTAGCTCAACAGTATCACCATCAATGACGCTGGTGACCAATGCCTGCTCATATACACTATCGTCGGAATGCCACAGACCATAGCCCGTGCCTAACCCAATGCCGATTCCAATAAGCAGTACTACAGCTATGATAAGTTTATTACTCATGTATTTGGTCAGGTGATGTAACTTCAATCTCCGCTGCTCCATCGTAAGGTACAATCAGCCCGCTAACATAAATAGTTTTACCGTCGTAATAATCCTCTGGTGGTTGAGGAAACTTACCACGATTCTCACCCCAGATAACCACAGTAAATCGGTTTGGGTCAGGGTAAGGGTTGCCCATATTCAGAAAAGTAGGTTTGCCGCTGCTCCCACTAGCATAACGCGTATCGACGACAGGGCCATATACTGTAGTTCTTTCACCAATATGGTTCTTAGCCTCATCCCAACTGATTGCATCTGGCGGAGCAGTTTCAAAGTTAGCAGTGAGGCTCTTATCCGAATCCATGGTAATAGTAAAGGTGGGTGTGGTGTCTGACGCACTACCGCTCCAGTAGCCAAAGATGTAGCCACTAGCTGGGCTGGCTGTCAGTGTTACCTGCACACCGGCATCATATACGCCACCCGAAGGAGATACATCCCCTGCCCCTGAGGGGCTGACGCTTACACTAAGTGTGTACGTAGGTATAGGTGTTGGCGGAGGTCTAGTTATGACAATTGCCACGATGATAGCTATAGTGCAAGCTATGATGATTCCTGTTAGCTTTCCCTTACTCATTCCTTTAACGTTTGTCCTATCGCCAGTCGATGCCCATATTCAGGGCAAAACGAAACACCCTCGCTTACTTCTTTTCCTCAATTGGGAGAAAATAGCATAGCTCCGCTTCCTGTTCTTTTGATACATCATATGAGAATTAAGGACAATGGTCAATACCGCAAATTCCTGAATTCCAGGGACACCATACCAATTAGGCCTACTACAAATCAGGTATTATGCCCCCAGAATAATCCGAGCGTTTGACCCATTCGGTTAATTCCTTCGGATACCAGCTATCGAATTGCTCTTTTGATATTTTGTCTTTAATGAGCCTAAGAAATTCCGTCAGAAATTGATAAACCTCCCTAAGTATTTCATCAGCCTCATTGAGAGTAAAGTGGGAGTAAACAGGCGGGAAGCTCTTGAATTTCTTGTAAGCAATTCTTTTATCTAAGCGCCCCAACCCTTCGCCAGCAACCTTCACCACTTCACGGCCTGCAGGATGAAGAGTGATGGTATTTCGTATATGGAATATGTCTTGGATGCCGTTAGTATCAAGTTTCAGTTCCTTATTCAACAATTTGCGGTGAATTGCTCTAAACTTCAATATCGAGAGAGGCAATCTCTGTCTGTTTGCTGTCCGTTTGTCAACTTTATCCAACCTCTTGCCTATTAGTTCACCAAACATCAAATTCGACACAGATTCCAAGTAAGGCGCTGTCAATAGTATTATTATCCTAGCGTAGCGTTTTTTCGTAGATTCGTCAGCTGCATCCTTTGCCTGTCTCCTCAAGAAAACGATGTCTTCTTCGAACCTCTTATATGTTGCTGCAGTGTAAACGGCTTCAGCGCTTGCCTTAAGACCTACATGTGCAGTGGCCTTTACATTATGCACAGTCATATTATCTACCTTCGTGTCTACTCAAGAGATTTCCTCTTGAATTAATTATACCCCTGACTGTTCCAAACTGAAAACCAGTACTAGGTCAAAATTTGCCTAACACAAAGGACTGCCAAACCGTTGGTCAAATTATCCACGAATGCGGAAATAAATTTGGGAAGGTGGCATAATTATATGAGCTAAATCAAGATGAAAGCATTAGTGCAGCGGGTTTCCAGGGCCTCAGTGAGCGTGAATGACGATATAGTGGGCGAGATTGGCCGGGGGCTGGTGGTTTTTCTCGGCGTTGCTCAAGGTGATTCGAAGGAAGACGCCGGTTACCTGGCAAACAAAGTGGTTAATCTGCGTATTTTTGCCGACGAGGCAAGCAAGTTTGCCCTCTCAGCGCTGGAAACAAGGGGAGGTATTTTAATAATAAGCCAGTTCACTCTTCTGGCTGATTCACGCAAGGGGAGGCGACCCAGCTTCACCGAGGCAGCCCCCCCGGACCTGGCTAAGGAATTATATGAGTTTTTTGTGGAGCAAGTCCGCTCCACAGGGCTTAAGGTGGAAACAGGGCTTTTTCAGGAGCATATGCTGGTGGAAATCTATAATGATGGGCCGGTCACCATATCGCTGGAAAGTAAGATGAGAAAATAATCGCATTAGCAACTTGTTGCAATAATTTTGTTGTCCTGTTATGATATTCCCCGGCAATGAGCTGCCACGAAACTCTTCAAGAAAAAGGACATCGCTTAACTCCCCAGCGCATGCTGGTCATCGAGGCACTTCATAATGCCGATGGGCACATCAGCGCTGAAGAAATCTACGAGCATTTACATAGCCGTTATCCCTATGCCAATATATCCACGGTCTATCGTACTCTGGAGCTACTGAAGAAATTAGATTTAGTTACGGAAACTGACTTTGGCGAAGGACGTGTCCGCTATCATGTTGCTGAGAAGGGGCATCACCATCATCTCGTTTGCCGTAGCTGCGGCAAGATAATAGACCTGGAGGAATCTGTACTATATCCGTTAAAAGATACCTTGCTTCAGGAATACGGCTT
>JAUWGZ010000027.1 GCA_030606165.1 Dehalococcoidia bacterium | reverse complement strand
CTTCTAATTCTTCGTAATGAATTGGGGATAAACGGAGTGGTTCACCAGTTAAGGCAGCAATTTCTCGAGCAACACCAATTACAGATAAGCAATCCGGGCGGTTAGGTGTCACATCTGAATCAAAAATTACATCGCCTAGATAAGCACTGAGAGGGGTACCTATGGGTGCCTCCGGTGGCAATACCAAAATGCCTTCGTGACTATCAGAAATCCCTAGTTCCTTCTCCGAGCAAACCATGCCCTCGGAAGCGACGCCGCGAATTTTAGCCGGCTTTAGCAGTATAGCTTCTTCAGTGTGAGCATCTATAAGCCGGGCTCCTATATGAGCAAAAGGCACCCTCTGACCAAGTCCGATATTGGGGGCACCACAAACCGTGGTGACTTGCTCAGTGCCGAGGTCAACTGTAGCTAGCTTAAGGCGGTCAGCATTAGGATGGGGATTTACTGCTATTACTTCCCCTATCACTACATTATCCCAGGTGCCGCCTATAGTCTGGGTGCCTTTGACTTCCAGGCCAGCCATGGTTAGCCTTTCGGCCAGTTCTTCGGGAGCAAGCTTTATGTCAACATAATCCCTGAGCCAGTTAAGCGAGGCTTTCATTCGATCCTGTCCACCTCGATATTTCTGCCAGCATTGAGAAATGCCATTTGCAGGTTTTTATACCACTTAACATAGACGTATCCATGCTCTTCACAATAATTTGGCTTGCTACAAGAAGGGCATCTAGGCAAATTTGACAACCGAACGCGTTTTCCTTTTGCTGCCACAATCATGCCCGGTTTGAGATCCTTAACCCTTATTTTCATCGAAGTAGCTTTCAACTAGTTAGAACTGCTTTAAAAACCTGAGGTCATTGCTATAAAAGAGGCGAATGTCGTCGATACCATAGCGCAGCATAGGTATACGCTCGACTCCCAACCCGAAGGCAAAACCACTGTAAAGCTCGGGGTCGATATCGACGCGTGCCAGGACGTCGGGATGCACCATCCCCGCCCCTAATATTTCAAGCCAGCCGCTGTAGCCACATAGCCGGCAGCCAGCACCATCGCAAGCCGAACATCCGATGGCTACCTCCACCCCGGGTTCCACAAAGGGAAAATAATCGCAGCGGAAGCGCACCTTCCTTTCCTCACCAAAAATACAGCGGCAAAAGTCAAACAAAGTGCCTTTTAAATCAGCCAGGGTGATGCCCTTATCCACAGCCAAACCTTCAACTTGATAAAACATAGATTCGTGAGTGGCGTCAGTCGCTTCATATCTATAAGCTCGCCCTGGCACTATGGCTCTTATTGGCGGACGTTCCTTCTCCATCAACCTGATTTGCATTGGGGAAGTGTGCGTGCGCAAAAGTCTAGCTTTCCCTCCCGTACCTGCATCTATCCATAGAGTAGCAAACATATCTCGTGCCGGATGATGTTGAGGAATATTTAAGGCTTCAAAGTTGTAGTAATCCCACTCTACGTCGGGTCCCTCAATTACCTGGAAGCCCATATTTTTGAAAACGTCGCAAATTTCCTTAAGTGTTTGAGTAGTGGGGTGGAGTCGACCTGTCGGGAGAGGCCGACCAGGCAAGGTAATATCTAATCTTTGGGATTCCCGAGGAGAGGTCAAAAGAGCTTCCTCTAGTAATTTTTCCTTCTCTTCTAGGCTTGACTCTAAAGCTATCTTGATTTCATTAGCCTGGGCACCCACCTTTCGTCGTTTCTCCAGGGGCAAGGCGGCCAAGGAACGTAGAATTTTAGTTAAACTGCTTTTCTTACCCAGGTGGCGAACGCGCCACGACTCCAGTTCCCGAGGATTACTAACTTTGTTTAGCTCATCGAGAGCTTGTGCATGAAGGTCTTTGAGTTGTTCCAGCATTGACTGCTACGCAATGTTATCCCTGTTCAAAATTCCTGGAATTTTCAGGCATAATACCATTACAAGCGGGGTGAGTTAGTCTCAGTTACCGAAGCTACTAATGTAGCAAAACCTTCAGGATCTTTGACTGCCATCTCAGCTAACATCTTGCGATCGATTTCTACATTTGATTTTCTTAACTCGGCTATAAACTGACTGTAAGTAAGTCCTCTAGCCCGTGCCGCAGCATTAATGCGGGTAATCCATAGCTTTCTGAAGTCGCCTTTCCGTTCACGACGATGACGATAGGAATAATCTAAGGCATGAAGCATGGACTCATGAGCTGTCCTATAAAGATTATGTCTGGCCGCTCGGTGTCCCTTGGTCAGCTCAAGCACCTTTTTATGTCGTCTGTGGGTAACTTTTCCACTCCTGGCTCGTGGCAAGTTTTTCCTCCTTTACTCCTTGGGCGTTATCTTTCTTTAGCAACAAAATAAATTACTTTCCCTCCCTACACTATTTGTAGGGTAAAAGCCTCCTAATCCTCTTCTTATCCGCTGAGGAGGTCATGATCATTTCATCGTAGAGGCGCTTAGTTCTAGGAGCCTTTTTTCGCCTCAAATGGCTCTTGCCGCATTTAGTACGCATCAGCTTGCCGCTACCTGTTATATTAAAACGGCTCTTTGCTCCTTTATGGGTTTTAAGTTTTGGCATCTGTTCCTGTCTCCTTAGACTTCTTCTGGGAAACCGGGGATAAGACCAAGGCTATACTTCTCTCGGCATTACCGGAGCTACTTACCACGGCTAATTCCTTGGAGGCTTCAGCTACTTTACGCAGTACATTCCAACCTAGTTCAGGATAAATAACTTCGCGTCCTCTAAACCTTAGAAACAACCGTACTTTATTACCCTCCTCCAATAATTTCTTTGTTGTCTTAATTTTTGCCTGTAAATCATGCTCTTCTATCTTGGGTCTTAAACGGACCTCCCTGAGTAAGCCAACTCTTTGGCCCCTCTTTGCCTTGCGTTCCTTTTTAGTTTGCTCATACTTATATTTACCATAATCAAGAATCCGGCATACTGGCGGAGTCATCGTTGATGCTACCTGCACCAAATCAAGGCCGCGCTCATAAGCAATTTGCAATGCTTTCTGTAGAGGCACTACGCCCAGCTGTTCCCCATCTTCCCCTATGAGGCGAACTTCTCTGGCTCTTATTCTCCTGTTGGTTAATAATTCTTTAACTATGCTCTTTCTACCCCCTGGAACAGTATTCAAGACTTGGCCTCTATAGCTGACCTTATTCTACTCTTAACTTGTACCAGAGTTTCTAAGCCCGGATTCTCGCCACTCCTTAAGCGAAGTGACACACTGGATGAAGCCATTTCTTTATCACCAACTATAAGCATATATGGGACTTTCTCCAGTTGGGCTTCTCTTATTTTCAAATTCATCCTCTCAGAGCGGTCGTCAACCCGAACTCGGATATCCTCATTTTTAAAATCGCTCTCTACCTTATTTGCATAGCCAACGTGGCGATCTGCTATGGGGATTATTATTGCTTGAACCGGCGATAACCATACCGGGAAGGCACCACCATAATGCTCTGTGAGGCAAGCTAAAAAACGCTCCATACTACCTAAAACTGTGCGATGTATCATCACCACATTATGTTCCAAGCCATCTTCACCAATATAACAGACATTAAAGCGTTGTGGCAAATTGAAATCAACTTGGATGGTAGGACCTTGCCAAACATGCCCTAAAGCGTCCTTGAGTTTAATATCGATTTTAGGCCCGTAGAAAACCCCCTCGCCAGGATCCACTTCATAATGCAAGTCAAGTTTCTCTAGAACGTGTTTCAAGGATCCCGTGGCCTCTTCCCACATTGAAACTGTGCCAGCATATTTCTCAGGGCGCGTTGATAACAACAACTCATACTCATCAAAGCCAAAGCTAGACATCATGAATTGTGCCAAGTTCAGAACTCCTAGTACTTCTTCTTCAACCTGGTCAGGTCGGCAGAAAATGTGAGCATCATCTTGAGTAAATCCCCTAACCCTGGCAAGACCATATAATACACCAGTTCGCTCATACCTATATACTGTGCCTAATTCGGCATATCTCAAAGGCAAATTGCGATAACTGCGCAATTGGCTTTTATAAATCAAAATATGGCCCAAGCAATTCATGGGCCTTAGCATATAGTGCTGTCCTTCAATTTCCATCGGTGGGAATAAATAATCCCGATAGAATTCCCAATGCCCGCTAGTTTTCCACAAATCTAGCTTGGCAATGTGGGGAGTGTAAACGATATCATAGCCCCGCTTGATGTGCTCTGCCCTCCAGAAGTCCTCGATGATTTGTCGAATCAAAGCACCTCTGGGGTGCCAGCAAATTAAGCCAGGACCGATTTCCTCGTGAGTACTGAAGAGGTCAAGTTCTTTGCCCAGCTTCCTATGGTCACGTTTAGTGACTTCAGCTTGCCACGATAAATAATCGTCAAGCTCCTCTTGGCTTTCAAAAGCCACACCGTAAATTCTTTGTAGCATGGGTCGCTTTTCATCACCACGCCAGTATGCTCCAGCTAGATGAGTAAGTTTAAATGCTTTTACCTCACCCGTAGTGGCTAGATGGGGACCACGACATAAATCGGTGAAAGAACCTTGTTTATAGATAGTTACACTAGTATCGGGGATCTCGTCAATAAGCTCCAATTTATAGGGCTGGGTAGCAAAGAGCTTACGCGCTTCATCCTTGCTCATCTCCTCTGTAACAAACGGTACATTCTGACTAATAATCTCTCTCATCTTGTTCTCAATTACAGGCAAGTCTTCCGGTGTTAATGGGCGTGGCAGCTCGAAGTCATAATAGAAGCCGTTCTCAATGGTCGGTCCGATGCCGAATTTAGCCTCGGGAAAAAGACACTGTACTGCCTCAGCCATGATATGAGATGCAGAGTGGCGCATCCGTCCCAGTTGCTCATCCTTGTTTTTTGATTTCATCTCGAACTTTCCATTATGAATCTAGAAATCAAACATAATTTCATCAAAAAATGGGCGGTACTGGACTTGAACCAGTGACCTCTGCGATGTCAACGCAGCGCTCTAACCACTGAGCTAACCGCCCGTTTGACGATTGTATCAAACATAGCTGAACACGACAAATCTTTGATAATATGGCAGAAATAGAAGATTACTTATCATTGGGTGGCTTAGAAATTAAACATTGATAAAAGTACGATGCTTGCTATGGCTATTCTTTACCTCGCAGCCTTACACCACTGGTGACATTGATTTGTATAGTTTGACCACAATTAGGGCAGGTTACTTCCATAACAAGGGGTCTTCCCATCACCCTTTCTATAAGTGATGTTACTATAGAATCCATGTTATCCAGCCTCTCATCTAACATATCGAGGCGCTTAATTAACTGCCCTATATCCCGGTCTTGCTTGACCTGTTCGCCTGGCTTAGTTCTATCTTGTGAAACCAATTTATAGACTCTTCTCCACAACGCCTAATGATTCTAGCTCAGCTTTATCCTCTTTCATCAACTTGTCTATTTGTTCAGCGACGGTGCGTTCCAAATACTTACGGAAAGCTTCCCGTGCTGCTGGTGATGACCTTACCGCCTCCTTTACTCTCTGCCATTCACCCGCGATCACTTCATTCATCTGCTCAACACTTAAGGGCTGTTTTCCCTGCCACAATTCTTCTATCCTATCCAAGACCCTGCTTGTCATAGCCCTCTTAATGCGGTCGAAAGAAAGTAACTCCTCCGCACTATATGGTTGCCCTGCTTTTCCTTCAGTCATGGTACACTACCTCCAATTAGATTTATTTGTCTTACTATCATAAGTATAGCAGCGCGACTTGTCAAGGTATAACTGGTCCTCCATGTTGATTTTTAATCGGAAAAAGTGTATGATATCCTCCTGAAAGGAGGTATTTGAAGATGGGCGAAGTGGAAATTGGCAAGGTAAGTGATTTTTTTGCTAATCCTGTAGTAGCTGGTATAGAGCTAAGCGGCACATTGAAAATAGGTGATAAAATCCATATCAAGGGCAGCACCACAGATATGGAACTGGCTATAGAATCTATGCAGATTGAGCGCGTTAACATCACCGAGGGCAAGCCCGGCGACCTTGTGGGCATAAAAGTTCCTGATAGAGTAAGGCGCGGTGACAAAGTTTATAAAGTCACTGAATAGCCTTAAGCAGATTTGCCATTTCAATAGCGCTTACTGCGGCAACAAAGCCTTTATTACCCTCTTTAGCCCCTGCTCTCTGGATAGCCTGCTCCAAAGTATCAGCTGTGATTATGCCTTGTATTACTGGTAGGCCGGTATCCAGGCTCACTCTGCCAATTCCCCTATTTACCTCGGAAGCAACATACTCAGAATGGGGAGTGCCGCCACGAATCACCGCGCCAAGGCATACTATGGCATCGTACTTATTACTCTGTGCTAATTTTTTGCTTATAAGCGGGATCTCTAGACATCCTGGAGTCCGGACAATATCCATGTCACCTTCAGCGACACCGTGGCGCAATAAAGCGTCCTTTGCCCCCTCAAGCAGCTTCGTGGTTATTAACTCATTAAAGCGAGAAACAACTACGGCAAACTTAAGACCTTTTCCTATCAGAATACCTTCATAATGCTTAGCCATTACTTACCCTCCTGTATACCTAGAATATGTCCTAACTTCTTTTGCTTGGTTTCTAAATAGCGGATGTTATAGGGGGTAGATGGGGCTATTAAAGGAACAGTCTCGACTATCTTAATTCCATAGCTTTCCAGCCCAATTACCTTCTTAGGGTTATTGGTAAGCAGTCGAATATTATGTAAACCTAAGTCGGCCAAAATTTGGGCACCTACCCCATAATCTCTCAAATCAGGAGCAAAACCTAAAGCTATATTGGCCTCCACAGTATCCATCCCTTGATCCTGAAGAGCATAGGCGCAAAGCTTGTTGTGAAACCCGATTCCCCTCCCTTCCTGTCTCATATAAAGAAAAACGCCGCGATCTTCTTTGGCTATACTTTGTAAAGCCATCTCAATCTGAGCCCCACAATCGCATCTCAAACTACCAAAGACGTCTCCAGTCAGACATTCACTGTGAACACGTACCAGCACTGGCCCATCATTTGATATATCACCTTTAACTAGAGCAACATGTTCAGCGGCATCAACAACACTTTTATAAGCCACGGCTGTAAATTCTCCATACGCAGTGGGCAGCC
The DNA here is from genome assembly GCA_030606165.1 of Dehalococcoidia bacterium. GTDB lineage: Bacteria > Chloroflexota > Dehalococcoidia > GIF9 > AB-539-J10 > RBG-13-51-36. The sequence goes on along the minus strand of JAUWGZ010000027.1, from coordinate 8,419 downwards.
TAGCCTCAGTTACTCTTTGCACCAATTTTTCATGACGAAGACGGTAGGCAATCAAATCAGCGATAGCTACAATCTTTAAGGCAAACTTAGAAGCCATGGCCTCAAGCTGAGGCAGACGGGCCATAGTGCCATCTTCATCCATAATCTCACATATGACGCCAGCAGGATAAAGTCCAGCTAGTCTAACCAGATCGACAATAGCTTCGGTGTGTCCTGCCCGTACTAACACCCCGCCTCCCTTGGCACGAATAGGGAATATATGCCCTGGCTGAACCAAATCCCCCGCCTTGGTGTTAGGATCAAGCACTGTTTTTATGGTATGGGCTCGATCATAGGCAGAGATGCCGGTGGTAACTTTACTCTTTGCCTCAATAGAAACTGTGAAGGCGGTGGAGTAGTGTGAGGTGTTATTAGCAACCATCAGTGGTATTCTCAACTCATCAAGCCTTTGACCAATAATAGGAAGGCAAATCAGTCCCCGACCATGCTTGGCCATAAAATTTATCGCCTCAGGAGTAATCTTCTCGGCAGCCATGGCCAGATCCCCTTCATTTTCGCGTGACTCGTCATCAACGACAATGATAAACTTGCCTGCCCTTATATCTTCAATTGCCTCTGAAATGCTAGCCAGCATCTATTTCCCCTACAAATCCATATTCCCTAAGAAACTCGAGGTTTAAACTTTGTTTTTTCCGCTCCTTAAGTCCCTCCACATATTTAGCTAAGATGTCTGCTTCTAAATTGACTATGTCTCCAGGGTTCTTCCTTCCTAATGTAGTATGTTCCATAGTGTAAGTTACCAGAGACACAACAAAGGAAAAATCATCAAAGTCTACAATGGTGAGACTAACACCATCAACGGCGATAAAGCCTTTATCTACAATATAAGGCATTAGTCTAGCAGGTGCTGAAATCCTCATAAGATGAGCGGTTTCTTCAGTAGTTACGTCCATTACTTCTCCCGTATCATCAACATGACCCAACACTAAATGGCCACCCAAGCGTCCCCCCAGTACCAGTGCCCTTTCCAAATTCACTTGATCGTTGTAATGAAGTCTACCGAGATTAGTGCACCGTAACGTCTCAGGCATAACATTAACCCCAAAGCCACGGTTTTCCAAAGAGATAACAGTTAAGCAAACACCATTAGCAGCTATGCTGTCGCCCACTTTCGTTTCTTCAAGCACCTTATGGGCTTCAAAAGCTAAGCGGTCTTGGCTTGTTTCCTTAACTATGCCAATCTCCTCGACTATCCCTGTGAACATGCTATACACCTAAAAACCTACGCCTCTTGCTGTAATCGTTTCTCCACATATCCACTAACTAATATATCATCGCCGAAACTCTTGATGTCAACTCGACTAAGGCGCAGAGCCTTAGCTATATTGTCAACGCCATCCCCCCCCACACTTACAGCCTCACAGCCGCCAATTATGATTGGTGAAATGAAAGCTAATACCTTATCCACCAAGTGGTGGTCAAAAAGTGAACCAAGGAGCTTACCACCTCCCTCCACTAGGACAGTGACAATCTCTCGCCTTCCCAACAACTTTAATAACTCCACAATATCTACCGAGCCTTCCCTGGCTGGTAATTCCAGTACTTCAGCACCAGCCTCTACAAATTTTTCCCTCTTTACAGAGTCAAAAGGTGCTGCTACAGCAAGCAGAACCTCGCCCGGTGGCTCAAAAATATGAGCGTTCAATGGCACTTTTCCTTTACTATCAACAACCAGACGTAGAGGCTGCATTTTTCCTATGCCACCTCTACCACCACAACCTTTAGCGGTGAGGCGAGGATTATCAGCAACAATGGTGTTTACCCCTACCATTATGGCGTCGACAGTATAGCGCAAGGCATGTGCATACTTTCTTGCCTCTTCCTTAGTTATCCACTTAGAATCACCGGTTTTAGTAGCAATCTTGCCGTCAAGGCTCATGGCGAATTTGGCCACGACAAATGGTAAACCCGTGGTAATGTGCTTAATATAAGCCTCATTTATTTCGGAAGCTTCCTGTTGACATATACCTAAATGGGTCTTGATACCTCCTTCATTTAGTCTGCCTACCCCACGCCCTGAAACCACCGGGTTGGGGTCAAGCAAGGCTATATGGACCTCTGAAATGCCGGCATCGATTATAGCTTGAGTACAAGGTGGAGTACGTCCATAATGAGAGCAAGGCTCCAGAGTAACATACATGGTAGCACCTTGCGCCTTATCACCAGCCTGACGAAGTGCCATAACCTCAGCATGCTCCGAGCCAGCAGGCTGAGTATATCCCATGCCGACAGCAAGTCCATCTTTAACAACTACTGCCCCCACTGCCGGGTTAGGACTGGTATATCCCATAGCTAACCTAGCCAAAGATAGAGCACATTCCATATACTGCTGGGGGGGCATTACCATCTACCTCTTTCGGATAAATTCCTTATAATGGGCTGCTAGCCGTAGATTCACTTTGCCCTTAGTATTTGCTCTTTGCATCGCTAGAACCATATAATTTTCCATACGGAGAAGTCAAGTTTGACAAAGGCATTTGCCCGTTGCCGTCTTAATAATACAAGGTAATTGATAATTTTCCAAATTGGGCAACTCACGGGTAGGATGTCCCCTTTACTGTCCTCAGCATTGATTGTAACAACTGCCTGAGTGAAGTGCAAAAAGAGCAAGCGTAAATGGAGATGTCGCTGCTATTTTTGTATAATGGACTTAGGGGAATGAAAAAGGCTTTTGAAATAATTGACCATACTGCTGACGTGGGCATCATAGCCTATGGGGCAGATGTCGAGGAACTTTTTTCCAACGCTGCCCTGGCTCTGTTCAGTTTGATTACTGAGCCTGAAAGTGTTGAAGAAAAATTGCACCTCGATTTGGAAGTAAGCAGCGAGGACAGAGATAGTTTGCTCGTTGAATGGCTTAATGAGCTCATTTACCTCTTCGATGTCAAACATATCTTGTTCAACCGGTTCGATATTGAAAGTTTGACTCACAATGAACTTAAGGCTACCTGTTATGGGGAAGATTTTGACCCAATAAAACATAAGATAAAGATAGGGGTAAAGGCAGCCACATATCATATGTTAAAGTTAGACAAAGATGGTGATGGGTACAAAGCACAGATAATTCTCGACATTTAGGAGCTAAGGACATGGCGCGATGGCAAGGACAGCTTATTAAGATAGATGATTATCGGTGGAAGATTCCCGAGAATTATAAAACTGGCATGAGGGTTCCTGGCCTAATCTATGCCAGTAAGGAAATGCTGGAATCTATACGTGAGGAACAAGCACTGGAGCAAGTCGCCAATGTTGCATTTCTCCCCGGTATAGTAGGTTACTCCTTTGCCATGCCGGATATCCACTGGGGCTATGGCTTCCCTATAGGTGGAGTGGCGGCCATGGATATTAAGGATGGCGTAGTTTCCCCGGGGGGAGTGGGTTATGATATTAATTGTGGTGTAAGGTTATTGCGTACCAGTCTCAGCGAAGCTGAAGTGCGGCCCAGAATTAATGAGCTCATTAATGCACTATTCCATAATGTGCCATCAGGCCTTGGCTCTGAAGGGAAGATAAAGGTAAGTCAAAAAGAGATGAACCAGTTGATGGTTGAGGGAGCTCGTTGGGCAGTGAAGCGTGGCCTGGGTTCCGAGGAAGATTTGGATGTTACTGAAGAAGGTGGATGTCTCGGTGGTGCCGATCCCAGTAAGGTAAGCGATAAAGCGGCAAAGAGAGGTATGCCTCAGGCAGGCACATTAGGCTCAGGAAATCATTTTCTTGAAATTCAAGTAGTGAAGGAGATATTCGACTCCCACATAGCTAGCATTATGGGCATCACTGAGATAGGTCAGATATTAGTTTTAATTCACACTGGCTCTCGCGGCTTTGGTCACCAAGTATGTACTGACCATCTGCGTGTCATGGAGGTAGCAGTATCGAAGTATGGGATAAAGCTCCCCGACCGGCAGCTCGCCTGCGCTCCCATAGAATCATCGGAGGGCCAAGATTATTTAGGTGCTATGGCATGTGCTGCTAACTATGCCTGGGCTAACCGGCAGTGCATTGCCCACTGGGTTAGAGAAAGTTTTTCTAAAATTTTCGGTAAAAGTCCTGAGAAACTTGGCATGAGGCAGGTTTATGATGTCGCCCATAACATAGCCAAAATAGAAGAACATACAATAGATGGTCACAAGCTTAAGGTTTGTGTTCACCGCAAAGGAGCTACCAGAGCTTTTCCGGCAGGCCATAAGGATACTCCCAGACGCTACAAGGAGGTAGGGCAACCTGTGCTCGTGCCCGGAGACATGGGACGTTGTTCTTTTGTTGCTGTGGGCACTCAAAAGGCCATGTCTGAGACCTTTGGCTCCACTTGTCATGGTGCTGGGAGGATGTTGAGTCGTGGAGCTGCCAAGCGGAGTATGAAGGGTAGAGATGTAGCTCGAGAATTAGAGAGCAGAGGTATTACCATCAAGACAGGAAACATCCCTTCGCTAGCTGAAGAGGCATCCCAAGCTTACAAAGATATCACTGAAGTTATAGATGTGGTTCACCAGGCTGGTATTTCTAGAAAAGTGGCTATGGCTATACCTATGGGCGTTATCAAGGGCTAAATGTTATTTGTCATTTTGAAGGTAAAGAAGAACTTGGCATGAGGCAAACCATAATTAAACTTCCCTCCCCTCAGTTGAAAGGCAAGGTTTCATTAGAGGAAACGATACTAAGGCGCAGAGCGGTTCGTAGATACCGTAGGGATCCACTAAACTTATCTCAATTGAGTCAAATACTTTGGTCGGCCCAGGGCATCACCGGAACTAGAGAGTTCAGGGCAGCGCCCAGTGCCGGAGCTACCTATCCCCTGGAGATTTTTGTGTTCGTTGGCAAACAAGGTGTCATTGCCAGCGAGGCAAAGCAAGCTCTCGAAGAATTACAATCTGGCATTTACCACTATGAAGTAGATTCCCATTCCTTGAGCTTACACAAACCGGCCGATTTAAGACCAGATTTAGCCAGAGCAACTCTGGACCAGGAGTTTATTATCGAAGCCCCGGTGGATATTGTCATCTGTGCTCTTTATCACAGGACTTCCTATAGATATGGCAGACGCGGAGAAAGATATGTTCACATAGAGGTGGGACATGTAGGTGAAAACATCCACCTTCAAGCTGTGGCTTTGGGGTTAGCCACAGTGGAAATCGGCGCTTTTAATGATGAAGAGGTAAGAAAAGTCCTCGGGGTAGAAGAACAAATTAAGCCCCTGTATATAATGCCTCTGGGCAAAGCAATGTAAGGAAACGAATCGCGATGACCAAAAATTATGATGTCGCCATAGTTGGTGCTGGTCCCGCAGGTATATTCGCTAGCTTGGAATTATGTAACGCCGGCCTCGACGTTGTGCTTCTGGACAAGGGAGGAGAAATTGATGCTCGTGTCTGTCCCGTTCAAAACAGAAGTGGGTGCTGTGCCCTCTGCTCCCTATGCAACTTAGTAAGTGGCTTTGGAGGTGCTGGAGCCTTCAGCGATGGCAAACTGACTTTGTCCACCCAAGTAGGCGGCCGGCTCAAAGAACTGATCGGCTTAGACCAAGCCCAAGCACTTATAGATTATGTTGATTCTATCTATCTCAAATTTGGCGCTCCTCCCAAAGTTTATGGAATTGGGAGAGATACAGCTGAACTGGAGCGAGAGGCTGCTTCAGCCGGGCTCACATTAACCCCTGTTAAATTGCGCCACCTGGGAACAGAGCTTTGTCACGAAACATTGAAGGCTATGCAGAATTATCTGTCATCTAAATTAGACATAAGTCTGGGAACAACAATTAAGAATATTGTAGTTGACGATGGTGCGGTCAAAGCTGTTGAAACCAGCAATGGCGAAAGCTTAAGCTGCCGCTACTTAATTTTAGCCCCGGGGAGGGAGGGGTCTGAATGGCTATGCAATGAAGCCGAGAGGCTTAAACTAAGTCTCGATTCCAACCCTGTAGATGTGGGTTGCCGAATCGAAGTACCAATGACAACCATGGAGAAGCTAACTTCGACATTGTATGAAGCAAAACTCGAATTTTATTCCAAAAGTTTCAATGACCGGGTTAGAACATTCTGTATGTGTCCTGGAGGCGAGGTGATTATGGAGTCCACAGGCGGCTCCGACCCTGTGATTACGGTCAATGGCATTGGCTATACCCAACCCAGGACAAAAAATACTAACTTCGCCCTTTTAGTGAGCACCACCTTCACCGAGCCTTTCCATGAACCTATTGCCTATGGTAAGTATCTGGCAAGGCTAGCTAATGTCCTTAGTGGCGGTGTGTTAGTGCAGAGATTGGGAGACTTAATGAATGGTCATCGCTCCACACAAGCCCGTCTCCAGGATAGTCCCATTGAACCAAGCTTAAAAGCGGCAACTCCCGGAGATTTAAGCTTTGCCCTCCCCTATCGTTATCTCAAGAGTATAGTGGAAATGCTTCAAGCTATGGACAAACTAGTTCCGGGCGTCGCTTCTCCATATACTTTGCTTTACGGGATAGAGGTTAAATTTTACTCTAGTCAGCTAAAGTTGACTCCTTGTTTAGAGACCGAGATCGGTAATATATTCGCTGCTGGCGATGGCGCCGGTGTCAGTCGAGGCTTAGTCCAAGCTTCAGCCTCAGGTATAGTGGCAGCTAGAGAGATATTAAAACGATTAGGAAAAAAGTCTTCTCCGGTAACGTGAAGTATTCCACTTTTTTTGGCATCGATTTAACCTCAACAGAAGCTAAACCTAGCGCTTGTTTAGGATTGGATGGCGAATCACAACTTGTTTACCTTGGCTTCTTAACGGAGAATAGAGATATCGTCGCTCTGTTAAATTTCTATTCACCCCGAGTAATAGCCATCGATGCTCCCTTGAGCTTGCCACTGGGGTTATGCTGTCTTGAGGAAAGTTGTCCTTGCAAGCCAAAATTCCCGAGGAAGAACAGGCAATGTGACCAGGAATTGAGGCAACAAGGAATTCCTTGTTACCCCACTAGCAAGAAGACTTTTATTAAAGGCTTGATCTATCGCGGCATTGAGCTCAAAACCAGCATTGGCCGCAATGTGAAGCAAGCTGGTCAGGTCATTGAGGTCTATCCCTTCGCTAGCAAAGTCCGCCTCTTTGGCAAAACCGTGCCCCGGAAAACTACCAAACAAGGGATGAATTTCCTCAGGGATAAGCTAGAAGACATTCTACCTGGTCTTAAGCCCTATTTAGACATGTTCGACCACGACTTGTGTGATGCCGCGGTGGCAGCTTACACTGCTTTACTCTATCACCAAAATAAAGTGGAGGCTTTAGGCAATAGCAAAGAGGGGCTAATCTTCATCCCAGATTGACGTTCAGCTTCTCTCTTGCTAAACTATGGCAGCACAGCAGGGGGTGAAGAAATGGAATTAACTTTAAGCGTTATCAAAGCAGACGTCGGCGGCTATGTCGGACATTCTTCCAGCCACCCCGATGTAATACAAAAGGCTAAGGAAAAACTGGAACATGCCCAAAGCCAGGGGCTGCTCATAGACCATCACGTTACAGTTTGTGGCGACGACCTTCAGTTGATAATGACTCACCAGCATGGTGAAGATAGTGAACAAATCCACAAGTTAGCCTGGAATACATTTGTAGAATGCACCAATGTAGCTAAGAGCTTGAAGCTACATGGTGCCGGGCAGGACCTTCTAGCTGATGCTTTCTCCGGTAACATCAAGGGGATGGGACCTGGTACGGCTGAGATGCAATTTTCCGAGCGCCAGGCTGAAACCATAGTCATATTTATGGCAGATAAGACGGCGTCTGGCGCCTGGAATCTGCCGCTATATAAAATATTTGCTGACCCCTTTAACACCATTGGGCTGGTTATTGCCTCCAATATGCACTCTGGCTTCACCTTTGAAGTCCACGACGTCAAAGAGCACAAAAAAATCAGTTTTAACGCTCCTGAGGAGATTTACGACATGCTGGTTTTTCTCGGCGCACCAGGCCGCTATGCCGTTAAAGCGGTGTACCATAAGGAGAGCGGTGAAATCGCTGCTGTCTCCTCTACTCAGAGATTGTCTCTCATGGCAGGCAGATACATAGGCAAGGATGACCCTGTCTGTATCGTTCGCTCCCAGGGAAAATTTCCCGCCGTGGGTGAAATACTGGAACCCTTTGCTTCTGTTAACATAGTAGAAGGCTGGATGAGAGGCTCGCACCATGGCCCCTTAATGCCGGTAGCTGTCAGGGAAAGCAATCCTTGCCGTTTCGATGGTCCACCAAGAGTAATAGCCGCTGGTTTCCAACTTGCTAATGGCAAGCTCGTCGGGCCTCGTGACCTCTTCGATGACCCTGCTTTCGATGAGGTTCGTCATCAAGCAAACATTGTGGCGGATTTCCTGCGCCGAATGGGGCCATTTGAACCACACCGCCTGCC
>JAUWGZ010000080.1 GCA_030606165.1 Dehalococcoidia bacterium | reverse complement strand
TTTGGCGGGCTGGGAGATATTTTTGAATCCTTCTGGAATGGTTTTGGCACCCCCTTCGGGCGGACTGCTCAGCGTGTTCCCCAGAAAGGGGACAGCTTACAAAGTCACCTTACCCTTTCCTTTGAGGAGGCGGTATTCGGCTGTAGTAAAGAAGTTGAAATACAACGCATCGAGTTCTGCCCTTCATGCCATGGCATTGGCAGCGAACCAGGGACAAATCCCGAGACCTGTCCTGATTGTCACGGCAGAGGGCAAGTGACGAAGGTTCAGCAAAGCATTTTTGGGCGCTTCACTCATATCACCACTTGTTCTCGCTGTGGAGGTAGTGGCGCTGTAATAAACAATCCTTGTTCTCAATGCAAGGGAAGGGGAAGAATAAAGGTGAAGCGTAAAATAAGGGTTAATATTCCGGCTGGTGTGGATGAAGGATACCGATTACGCCTGAATGGAGAGGGGAGCGCTGGCTTATATGGAGGCCCCCCCGGCGACCTTTATGTCACCCTTTCAGTAAAGCCGCACGATTTATTCCATAGAGATGGCAGTGACATTCTTTACGAGCTATCCATCAATTTTGCTCAAGCTGCTTTGGGCGATGAGGTGAGAGTGCCATCTTTAGATGGAAAGGTAGAATTAAAAATACCATCAGGAACTCAAAATGGGAAAACATTTCGCTTCAAAGGCAAGGGGGTCTCCCACGTCGATGGCAAGGGAATAGGAGACTTGCTTGTCAAATTAACTGTAATAACCCCCCAACATCTGGATAAAACCCAGCATCATCTTTTTGAAGAATTGGCTAAGGTATTACCCCAGACTGAACCACCGCTAGACGTCTAGTACGGGATCAGTGATGGCTTGCTGCTAATTCTTTGAAGTCAATCAATGCTCGACTTGGGGGCAAGCCTTCAAAAAGAATGCCATAAATAAGGTTGATGACGGGCGATTTAAGCCCGTGGTTTTTTGCCAACTGGTGGGCTGCCGCAGTGGTGGCGACTCCCTCGGCGACGTTTGGCATAGAGGCAGATATTTCGGATGAGGAGCGACCCTTGGCCAGTTCGTAGCCAACATAATGGTTGCGGCTTAGAGTGCTGGAGCAAGTAGCTATCAGGTCGCCTAAACCGGCTAGACCATAAAAAGTACCAGCCTTGGCCCCCAAAGTTACCCCTAAGGAAACAACCTCACTCCATCCCCAGGCAATAAAGGCCCCCTTAGCATTGTCACCCAAGCCTAGTCCGTCTATCATGCCTGCACCCAAAGCTATAATGTTCTTTAGGGCTCCGCCTAACTCAACCCCGATAACATCATCGCTAGTAGATAGAAGGAATTTAGGTGACTCCATCAGTTCCCGTGCTCTTTCCGCTAAAGCTATATCCTGAGCGGCAATGACCGAAGCAGCAGGGAGGCCCTGGGCAATTTCCCTGGCTAAATTGGGTCCGGAGAGGACGCAAATTTGCCCTCTTAAGGAAGAAGCAATCTCCTCTGCCAGCACTTGTGACATCCTCTTATCACTATCTACTTCCAATCCTTTGGCGGCGCTCACCAATAGCATCGAATTGGTGAGATAATTCTTGGCTTGGCTGGCATTTTCTCTCAACTTTTGAGAGGGGACCGCCCAGATTACTACGTCAGCCTCGTTTAAGGCTTCTCCAACGTGGCTGGTAGAGGAATAGCTACGCCGCCCTTGGTTTAATTCTTTGGCCTCAGCCTCACTTCGCGTCCACAGTTTTACCGCTGCTCCTTTACCACCCAGCAAAATGCCTAAAGTATTGCCCCAAGAGGTATTGCCTATGATAGTAACTTTAGGCATGGTCTCTCATGCCTTTTCACCATAATTGACGTTCTGTGCCTTGCCTTAATCGTTTTATATTGTCCTGGTGTTGGTAGACGAGCAATGCAATGCCTACTAAACCGTAAGCCAGATAGATAGGAGGGAAACTATAGACGATGGTTAAGGGTATCATTAAGCACCAAGCAGCTAAGGCTCCAAGAATAGAACCCTTGGACATCTGTCGGCTACGTAATGCTGCTATAGCTACAACTTCGGCACCCAGTATGCCTGCGGGAGGGAAAATAGCGAACAGTGTGCCAAAATAGGCAGTTACTCCCCTACCCCCCTTAAACTTAGCAAATACGGGCCAGTTATGTCCTGCTACTGCGGCCAATCCGGCTGCAGCCTGGGCTACATGCTGCCAATAAATGGACACGCCACCAATGGTTAAGACACCGCTGCCGCCATCTATAATTACTGCGGCTAGCATGACTGCCCCACCAGCTTTAACCACATCGAGAACTATAGTTAAAACGCCGAGCTTGGTCCCCAGGGTTCTCATCACATTAGTGGCGCCAGTCTTGCCACTTCCATGTTCCCTGATATCAACGCCACGTTTCAGCTTGCCTATTATCAAGCCAAAGGGAATGGAACCAAGGAGATACGCAATGACTACTACAGCAACAAACTCAGCTATCATTATGCTCTCACCTCCATCTTTTTATTAATTTTACGGGTAGCCCTGGTGAAAATCAACTTCAAAGGAACGCCGCGAAAACCAAAGCCCTGGCGAAGCTTATTTCCCAAGTAGCGTTGATAGGAAAAATGAACCAGTTTAGGATTGTTAACCTTGAGAACAAAAGTTGCTGGTTGAGATTCATCCTGATAGGCTCGGGCGATGAGCAACCGTCTAGAACCTGTGCGGGGTGGGGGATGGCTACTTACCGCCTGTTTGACTAACTCGTCAACTTCTGATTGCGGTATTCGCTTTTGTCTTTCCTGCCAGACTTCCCAGGCTTGGGGTAGAATCCTGCTTATCCCCTGCCCTAGTTTGGCAGAGATGTAAATGATAGGTGTGTAGGGGGCAAATCTAAGTCTTCGCTCCATGCTATATTTGAACTCCTGTCTTTGTTCTCGGGGAACAAGGTCCCATTTGTTGACCAACAGTATTATACCCCTTCCAACCTCAATAATATAGCCAGCGATATGCATATCCTGGGCAGTAATAAATTCACTGGCATCGATTAGCAACAAGGCAACATCGCAGCGGTTGATAGCTTGGAGGGCACGAAGCAAGCTATAATAGTCCACTCCAGCATCGACCCTTCCACGCCGTTTAATTCCAGCGGTGTCGACAAGTAAGATTTCCTTATCATCCCACCGAACTATAGCATCAAGCGAGTCGCGAGTCGTCCCCGGAGACTCATGGACAATGGCTCTTTCATCTCTTAGCAATGTATTCAGCAAGGTTGACTTGCCTACATTAGGTCGCCCAACGATAGCTAATTTAGCTTCCCCTGGCTCTGCAATACTGAGAGGTTGCGGTGGCAAGGAAGCTAACACAGCATCCATTAAATCATCTATCCCTCGATTATGGTGAGCACTGATAGCTATAGGCTCACCCATGCCCAGGTGATAGAAATCGGCCACCTGATTTGCTTGTTTGGCAGAATCCACCTTGTTTACTGCTAGTATGCTAGGCCTATTGGCGGCGCGCAGTACATCGGCAATTTCCTCATCGGCAGCAATAGCTCCATCTCTGGCATCTACCAAGAAGACGATGGCATCCGCCTGGGCAATGGCTGCTTCGACCTGCTGCTTGACTTTTTGCTCCAAAGAAGTAGATGGCTTTGTTTGCCAGCCACCAGTGTCAACTACAGTCAACTCCCACCCCTGCCAGGAAACAAAAGCAAAAACGCGGTCCCTGGTAGTCCCTGGCAAATCAGCAACTACAGCTAACTGCCTGCCCGCCAGACGGTTAAGCAATGTGGACTTGCCCACGTTGGTCCTGCCCACAATGGCTACAATAGGTCTGGTCATTTGCCTGATACCTCTGGATTTGAAAGCAGCTTCACCAGTAATGCCTTTTGCAGATGAAGCCTGTTTTCGGCCTGGTCGAATACCACTGACCGGGGGTCGTCTAGCAGCCCGACAGAAAGTTCCTCTCCATGGTGGGCCGGCAAGGGATGCATCAACAAAACATCTCCTTTAGCCAAGCTTAGTAATTTATTATCCACCTGATAGCCTGAAAAGGCAAGACGACGTTTCTCCACTTCAGCCTCCTGGCCCATGCTAGCCCACACATCAGTATATATTATATCAGCGCCTTTGGCTGCTTCATAAGGGTCACCGGTTAGCTTAACCTGGCTGCCACTAAGAGCAGCGAACTCCTTTCCTTGATTCAGTACCTCCTCCTTAATCTCATAGCCTGGTGGAGAGGCGAAGTGGAAATTCATGCCCACCAGACAGGAAGAGAGAAGCAAGCTATTAGCCACGTTATTGCCATCGCCAATGAATGCTAAAGTCAAGCCAGGAAGCCTCCCTTTCTTTTCATAGATAGTGAGAAGGTCGGAAAGAGCCTGGCAAGGGTGTTCCAGGTTGGAAAGGGCATTAATTACAGGCACAGAAGAATTGTCAGCGAGAATTTGCACAGTCTCCTGGGAAAATGTACGAGCGGCAATGCCATCGACATAGCGGCTGAGCACTCGAGCTATGTCAACTGCGGGCTCTCGCTTGCCCATGCCTACTTCTTCCGGAGACAGGTAGATAGCGTGTCCACCTAGCTGATACATAGCTATTTCAAAGCTGACTCGAGTTCGCAAAGAAGGCTTTACAAAGAGGAAAGCTAAGGTCCTTCCGGAAAGGAGAGGCGGTGCCTCTTCTTGTTTCATACGCCGGGCTTGCTCTATGAGGTGTTCGATTTCCTTGCGGTCAAGGTCAGCTATCGAGAGCAAATCCTTTTTCATCTTTCGTCTCTCTTGATACTACTTTAGCGTATCACGTTTGTCAATTTTACAACAAGCTCCAGGGTTGTTACTGAGGATGGTAAACTATTTGAACTGTATTATAATGAGCCGGATGACCAACAATCTGTCCTCGAATTGAATCCTTTAGTATGTCGGGGCAAAATATGGAGATAAAGGTGAAATGCTATTCAGGCCATGTCTATGCCGAAGAACCACGGTCTTTTGTCTGGCAAGAAAAGGAACTTAGAATAAAGTCAATAGAAAAAGCCTGGCAGGAACCAGGCAAAAGACTATTCGGAGTTGCTACTGAGGATGGTAAACTATTTGAACTGTGTTACAATGAAAAAGCAGACCATTGGTCAGCTGTTGAATTGATGCTTTAAGGAGAACTCATGAAAGAGATTTTTGAGATTCTGGAACAGAATGCCCGGGCAACTCCGGAACAGATTTCCACCATGGTGGATAAACCTGTCAGTGAAGTAGAAAAAATAATTAAGCAGGCTGAGAAAGATGGGACTATTCTGAAATATAAAACCATAATAAACTGGTCTAAATTAGGCAAGGGAGATATATGGGCTTTAATCGAAGTCAGAATAACACCACAACGTGGTGTTGGCTTC